>JACQYR010000164.1 GCA_016208115.1 Desulfarculus sp. | reverse complement strand
CAGCCGAAGAACGCCGCCCTGGCCCTGGGGGCCGTGGAGGCCCTGGCCCGGGCCGGGGCGCCGGTCACGCCAGAGCGCTTACGCCAGGGCCTCGCGACCGCCCGCCGGCCGGGGCGCCTACAACAACAGCCCAGCGCCCCGGGCGAGCCCACCCTGTGGCTGGACGGGGCCCACAACCTGCCGGCGGCCCGCGCCCTGGTCAATAGCCTGGACCTGGTGCGCCAGGGGCGCTGGCCCCTGGTGATGGTCCTGGGGGTGATGGCCGACAAGGACCTGGCCGGCATCCTGGGTATTTTGACCCCCGCCGCCGACCGGGTGGTCTACAGCCGCCCCCGCTACCAGCGCGCCGCCGAGCCCGCGGCCCTGGCCGCCGCCGCCCCGGCCAGCGCGCCCCCCGGCCAGGTGGAGCCGGACCTGGCCCGGGCCATTCAGACCGCCCGCCGCCTGGCCGGGCCAGGGGGGGCGGTGCTCGTCACCGGCTCCCTGTTCACGGTGGGCGAGGCCCTGGCCCTGCTCACCCCGGGCAGCCAGCCGGACCGGCCCTAGACCGGGTGCCTGGGGCCTGGCCACCGGGTGCCCGGCCGGGGGACGCCCCAGGCCCCCACCCGCCATTACCCCCCGCAACCACAAGCGACTTGCCATATTTGGCGCCATCTGCTACGGTGCGGCAGCAATAGTGTCTTTGCCTAAAGACACGCCTTCAGGAGGAGATCGTGGCAGCAAGCAGGCGTTGGGCAAGCGGGGCGATCATCGGGCTGCTGACGGCTTTTCTGCTGGCCGCCGGCGTGGGGCCGGCCGCGGCCGCGCCGTCCCAAGACCCCGCCGTGAGCCAATTGATGCGGGTGGACTCCCAGGGGCCGGTGGACATCCGCGCCGACCGGGTGGTCTACGAGGAAGCCAGCAAGACCTACGCCGCCGAGGGCGAGGTGGAGGTGGTGCGCGGCCCCGTGAAGCTCTTCGCCGACCGCGTGCGCCTGCACTCCGAAAAGCTGGTGGCCGAGGCCGAGGGCCGCGTGCGCATGGAAAGCGGTGGCGAGGTGGTCACCGGACAACGCATGCTCATAGACATGCAGGGCGGCACCGGCAAGATCTACGACGGCCAGATATTCATCAAGTCCAACAACTTCTACCTGCGGGGCCAAGAGATAGACAAGGTGGGCAAGGAATCCTACCACCTGGCCCAGGGCTCCTTCACCTCCTGCGACGGCGTCAGCCCCCCCTGGAAAATCACCGGCAAGGACATTGACGTGGACCTGGACGGCTTCGGCACCATCAACGGCGCCGCCTTCCGGATCAAGGACATGCCAGTGCTCTACGCCCCCTGGGCCACCTTCCCGGCCAAATACCGCCGCCAGTCGGGCCTGTTGCCCCCCATGATGGGCATGTCCGACCGCGACGGCGTCATCTTCAGCCAGCCCTGGTTCCAGACCCTGGGCGACGACCATGACGCCACCTTCACACTCAACTTCATGTCCTTCCGCGGCCTGGACTACGGCCTGGAATACCGCTACGCCCTGGCCCCCGGCTCCAAGGGCATGATGGCCCTGGACTACATGCCCGAGGACGGCATGGGCGAGGAGTTGAAGAACCAGCTCAAGAACGTCGAGGCCTACCACTCCCGCTACTGGTTCCGCATGAAAAACGACCAGCGGCTGTTCAACGACCAAATGAACCTCAAGGTGGACCTGGACCTGGTCAGCGACCGGGATTATCTGCGGGAGTTCACCTTTGGCCACACCGGCTTCGAGGCCACCAACCAGCGCTTCATCGAGGGCTTCGGACGCGAGGTGGACCCCCGCACCTCCACCTGGCGCCAGAACAAGATCAACCTGCAGCGCTACTGGTCCTCCACCACCTTCAACGGCAGCCTGATCTACAACGACGACCTGGCCAGCGACAACTCGCACACCCAGCAGCAACTGCCCTATCAGACCTTCTACGCCACCCGCCAGCCGGTGTGCGAGTCCTGTTGGTACTTCCAGATGGGCTCCGCCTACAACTACTACTACCAGCAGGAGGGGGCCAAGGGGCACATCAGCGACGTCGCCCCCACCTTCGCCCTGCCGCTGAACTTCAACGACTACCTGTCCCTGGAGCCCAGCTTCAGCTACAAGCAGCGCCTGTACAGCGTGGACCGCGACAGCGCCACCGACACCGCCGGCTCCACCACCGGCACCAGCGAGCTGTGGAGCTTCAACACCCAGGCCTCCACCTACCTCTACCGGGTCTTCGAGTTCGGCTCGGCCGAGGACCCCTTGAAGCTCAAGCACGCCTTCCGGCCCAACCTGACCTACAGCTACCAGCCCAACATACCCGACGACGACATGCCGCTGTTGGCCCGCCAGAACCAGAACCAGCAGCGGGTCAACCAGGTTTCCTACGGCATCCAGAACGCGCTAACCAGCAAGAGCATCTCCAAGGACGACCAAACCGGCGAGGTACGGCCCATCTACCGTGAGTTCCTCAACTACAACCTCAGCCACGCCTTCAACCTCAACGAGTACCGCGACGACCCAACCAGCGGCTCGGCCGACCCCCAATACTGGGGCAACATAGGCCAACGTCTGATCCTCTATCCCAGCAAGTACCTGTACCTCGAGGGCGACACCTCCTGGAACCTCTACAAGAGCAGATGGGACCAGATCAACGCCCTCTTGAAGACCCGCAACCGCCGCGGCGACGCCATCACCGTGGACTACCGTTTCACCGCCGACAACGTCAAGCAGGTGCGCGGCAAGCTGACCCTGGCCGTCACCAAGGAATGGTCGGTGAGCTACACCGGCCACAAGGACCTGAGCGACTACAACACCTTCCAGTCCATTTTCGAGCTGGCCTACCTGGGCCAGTGTTGGGGCATACGCACCTACTACGTGGACGACCTGGTCAACCGCGGCTATTACCTGGCCTTTTCCCTCGGTGGTTTCGGCGAGTTGCTGGGCTGGGGCCAGATACGCAGCGTGTCTAATTCCACCTACTGACGCTTGGAGGCGATCAAGGCCGTCCATGGCCTTGATCGCCCATCGGCCGGGCAAAATAGTGGCTCCTCCCCACAAGGCTGACGCTTTGTGGGGATTTGGGCTTTTATCATGATTTCATGGTGCTTACGCGCCAAGGGGCCATCCCTGGCCCGCATACCACGCGGCGCGCAAAATAATCGTTTGACCGCCGCATGGTATGAGTCTTGACAGACTGGCCGCCGTCCCCTATAAATACAGCTTCGGCTGCCAAGGGGACGATCACGTCCTGTATTTTCGCTACGCTATAGGCGGGTATCATGAAGACCTACGTTGCCAAGCCCGAAGACATCTCCCGCGACTGGTTCGTGGTGGACGCCACCGACCTAGTCCTGGGCCGCATGGCCACCCAGTTGGCCATGCGCCTGCGGGGCAAGCATAAGGCCATCTTCACCCCTCACCTGGACACCGGCGACTTCATCGTGGTGGTCAACGCCGACAAGGTGAAGCTCACCGGCCGCAAGTGGGAGCAGAAGACCTACTACCGGCACAGCGGCTACCCCGGCGGCATCACCGCCACGGTGGCCAAGCGCCTGGTGCAACTAAAGCCCGAGGACCTGGTGCGCACGGCGGTGCGCGGCATGCTGCCCAAAAACCGCCTGGGCCGCCAGCTCATCAAGAAGCTGAAGGTCTACGCGGGGCCCACTCATCCCCACCAGGCCCAGCAGCCTAAAGCATTGGCCCTGTAGAGAAGGTGCTTATCCATGCCTGAGTCGAGCTACTACGCCACCGGTAAGAGAAAGAACGCCGTCGCCCGCTGCTGGCTTACCCCCGGCAACGGCAAGGTGCTCATCAACAAGCGCGCCGTGGACCAGTACTTCAGCCGCGAGACCGACACCATGGTCCTGCGCCAACCCCTGGCGCTGACCGACACCCAGGACCAGTTCGACGTCATGGTCACGGTGGCTGGCGGCGGCACCACCGGCCAGGCCGGCGCCATCCGCCACGGCATCGCCCGCGCGCTGTTGGTCTTCAACCCCGAACTGCGCCAGACTTTGAAGCGCGCCGGCTTCCTCACCCGCGGTCCCCGCAAGAAGTAGCGCAAGAAGTACGGCCAGCGCGGCGCCCGGGCCCGGTTCCAGTACTCCAAGCGTTAATCGCCCGTCTGGGGCGTGCGTGCGGGGAGGGCCCAGCCGGGCCTTCCCCGTTTTTTATGCGGCCAAGACCAACTTGCCGGCCAAACCGGCAGGCTGATCGCAACTAGGAGGCGCTAGCATGATCCCCGTGGCCATCCTGGGAGGCTCCGGCTACACCGGCGTGGAGCTGATGCGTCTGATCGCCATGCACCCCGAGCTGGAACTTACCGCCGTCAGCTCCCGGCAGTTCGAGGGCCAGAAGGTCAGCCGGGTCTTCGGCGCCCTGGAGGGGCGGGTGGATTTGCCCTTCACCTCCGCCGACCCGGCCACCCTGGCCGCCGGCGCGCGCCTGGTCTTCACCGCCGTGCCCCACCAGACGGCCATGGCCGCCGTGCCGGCCATCCTGGCCGCAGGGGCCAAGGTGGTGGACCTGTCCGCCGACTTCCGCCTGCGCTCGCTGGCCACCTACCAGGAGTGGTACGCCCCACACACCTGCCCGGAGCTTTTGGAGCAGGCGGTCTACGGCCTGCCCGAGTTCTACCGCGAGCGGGTGAAAGCGGCCCAACTGGTGGCCAACCCCGGCTGCTACGTCACCAGCGTGCTGGTGGCCCTGGTGCCTCTCCTGAGGGCCGGCCTGGTCAGCCCCCAGGGTCTCATCGCCGACAGCGCCTCGGGCGTCTCCGGGGCCGGGCGCGGCGCCAAGCTGAACCTCTTGCACGGCGAGGTGCACGAGAACTTCAAGGCCTACTCCGTGGCCGGCCACCGCCACACCCCGGAGATGGAGCAGGAGCTATCCCTGGCCGCGGGAGCGCCGGTGCGCCTGACCTTCACGCCCCACCTGTTGCCCCTGGACCGGGGCATCCTCTCCACCATCTACGCCCAGCCCCTGGCCGGCGTGGACGAGCAGGCGGTGCGGGCTTGCTGGCGGGCGGCCTACGCCGGCGAGCCCTTCATCCGGCCCCTGGACAAGGGCCTGCTGCCGGCCACCAAGGAGGTGCGCGGCAGCAACCGGGTGCAACTGGCCGTGGCCATTGACCCCCGCTCGGGCCTCTTGAAGCTCTTCGCGGCCCTGGACAACCTGACCAAGGGCGCCAGCGGCCAGGCGGTGCAGAACGCCAACCTGATGCTGGGCCTGGCCGAGACCGCGGGGCTATTGGAACTGGCGGTCACTCCCTAAGGCACCCCAAGCAAACTTCGTTTGCTTGGGGACCCCGAAGAGTCACCCCAGACAGGCTGGCGCCTGTCCGGGGACCCCGAAGAGTCACCCCAGACAGGCTGGCGCCTGTCCGGGGACCCCGAAGAGTCACCCCAGACAGGCTGGCGCCTGTCCGGGGACCCCGAAGAGGGCCTTCTTCGACCCACACCCCTAAGCGCCGGGAGGCCTGGCGGCCATGGCCCAGGACGAGTTCTTCAGCCGGCTGGGGGGGCGGTTCCCGCCCCACGGCGTGCCCTTCCTGGAGCCGGGGCCACCGCCGGCTCCGGGCCAGGCCCGGCGGCTGGCCCTGGTGCTGGCCTACGATGGCCAGGCCTACGCTGGCTGGCAGGTGCAGCCCGGGGCGCCCACCGTGCAGGGACAGGTGGAGGCGGCGCTGAGGCGCCTGTGCGGCCACCCCGTGCGCATCCTGGCCAGCGGACGCACCGACGCCGGGGTGCACGCCCTGGGCCAGGTGGCCAGCTTCGACACCCTAAGCCGCCTGGACCCGGAGACCATGGCCCGGGGCCTGGGGGCGCTCTTGCCCTCCGACATCCACCTGCGCGCCCTGGGCGTCGTGGCGGGCGATTTCCACGCCCGCTACAGCGCCCAGGCCAAGACCTACGACTACTACCTGTGGCCGGCCTGCGGGCCGTCCCTGTTCCTGCGCGGCCGCCTGTGGGCCCATGAGAGGCCCCTGGACCAAGTGGCGGTGCGCCAGGCCCTGGCCTGCTTGCCGGGGCCGCAAGACCTCCAGGCCCTGGCCAGCCAGGGCAGCGAGGTGCAAGGCACCACCGTGCGGGAGATACTGGAAGCCAACCTGGAGACCTGGCCCTGGGGACTGTGGCGGGTGCGGGTGACGGCCACGGGCTTTCTGCGCCACGTGGTGCGCAATCTGGTGGGGGTGCTGGCCCAGGTGGGGGCCGGGCGGCTGGGGCCCCAGGACTTGGCCGGGATGCTGGCCAGCGGCCAGCGCCGCCAGGCCGGCCCCAAGGCCCCGCCCGGGGGCCTGTACCTCAGCCGGGTTTATTACCGGCCCTGGCCTGGGGACGGCCAGGGACCGGAAATACGCAAGGTTTAGACAACCCCCCACCCCATGGACCGGCGCGCGGCCAGACAGCCGGCGCACCGCCCTGGGGGGTTCCCCAGTCCCATGCTTAATACTGGGTGGTCTTCTTGGCCTTCTTGACCTTCTTGCCCTTCTTGGGCTTCTTGGACTTTTTGGTTTTCTTGGCCTTCTTGGCCTTCTTGGCCTTCTTGACCGACTTGGTCTGGGCCGGCTGGGACAAATCGTCGCCAGCGGCCGCCTCGGCCATGCCGGGCAAGGCCAAGGTAAGGGCGAAAAGCATGGCCACGAGCACCGCGAACAGCTTCTTCATCTCCAGGTCCTTTCATGTGGCGGGCAATATCTAATAATAAGAGGCACCTACCACCGCTGGTAGGCACCCATGGGTTAAGTGCAACATATGGTAGCTTAATTCGAAGCGATAGGCCAGTTTTTTCTGGGCGCGCGGCGGGCGGGGCGGCCGGGCCAGGGGCCTAGCGGCGCTCTTCCACGGTGTCGCGCACGGCGCGGTAGATCAGGCCGAAAGTCTCCTGGAAACCGGTGGCGCTTAAGCGTCCGGTCTCGATGAACTTGACCACGATCTCCTTGCTGGCCTTGAGATAGGCCTCCTGACGGGGGCTCAGGCGCTCCTCGGGGGCGGGCGGCTTTTCCTTGGGCTGGGACATGGCTATGCTTCCGGGGCTGGACCAGGCCAGCCGCGCTGATGGTTGGGCTGATTCTGCCAGAAGCCCGGCGGCCGGGGCAAGTCAAATCCCGCCCGCGGCCCGGACGGGCGCGCCAGTGGCGTTTGGGGGCCTTTGCCGGGTAAACTGGTATGGCGCGAAGCGATCAGCCGCCCAAACTACGGCAGGTAGGGAAAAATGCCCCAGGAGTTCAGCGACACCCAGGAGAGCCAGGCCGAGCTTGACCGGTTGCGGGAGGCCTTGGCCCGCCTGGAGGACCAAAACCGACGCCTGCGGGAGGCCCTGGCCCAGGCCCGGCCGGAGGCCCCCCCAGCCCGGGAGGACCTGCAACAGGCCCTGAGTCAGAGCGAGGAGAAGTTCCGCCTGGCCTTTTGGACCAACCCCGACCTGTGCTGCATCACCCGGGCCAGGGACGGGGCCTTCATCGAGGTCAACCCGGGCTTCGAGGCCGTCTCGGGCTACAGCCGCCAGGAGATACTGGCCAGCAACTCCCTGGCCCTCAATTTCTACCCCGACCCCCAGGTGCGCCAGCAACTGGTGAAGGACGTGGCCGCCCACGGCCAGGTAATGGGACGCGAGGTGCGGTTTCGCACCCGGGACGGCCGGCTCATCTCCACCCTGATGTCTTTAGCCGTCTTCATGCTGGGCGGCGAGCCTCACATCCTCTCAACCATCAAGGTCATAGACGATCTGCGGGCGGCCCAGGAACGCCTGGCCCAGAGCGAGGAGCGCTACCGCCGCATCGTGGAGATGGCCAACGAGGGCATCTGGGCCGTGGATCAGGAAGAGCGCACCACCTTCGTCAACCAGCGCCTGGCCGACATGCTGGGCTACACCAGCCAGGAGATGCTGGGCCGGACCGTGGCCAGCTTCATACTCCCCGGGGATATGGCCGACTACCAGGCCCGCCTGGCCCGGCGCAGGACCGGCCTGGGCGGACATTACGAGCGGCGTTTCCTGCGCAAGGACGGCGGCCATATCTGGACCCTGATCTCCACCACCGCCCTCATGGATGCGCAAGGCCGCTTCACCGGCAGCTTCGCCATGTTCACCGATATCACCGAGCGCAAGGCGGACGAGGAAAAAATCCAGCGGTTCAACGAGGGGTTGGAGGAGCAGGTACGTCAGCGCACCGCCAGCCTGGCGGCCACGGTGGCGCGGTTGCAGAGCGAGATAGTCCGGCACCAGCAGGCCCGCCAGGAGCTTTTGGCCTCCAATCAGCGCTACGGCACCCTGCTGGAGCACACCCTGCAGGGCGTGGCCATATTGGTGGGCGACCCGGCCCACTTCGCCTACGTCAACCGGCGCATGACCGATATCTTCGGCTACTCGTCCCAGGAGTTCGGCGACCTGGGGCCGGAGGAAATGTGGAAGCTGGTGCACCCCGAGGACCGGGAGATGGTGCGCCAGCGGGCCTTGAGCCGCCTGGCCGGGGACCGGCCCCCGCCCAGCTATGAGTTCCGCATCGTGCGCAAGGACGGCGGCCTGCGCTGGGTGGAGGTCTTCTCGGCCCCCACCGAGCACCTGGGCCAGCCCGCCAGCCAGATCGCCTACATGGACATTAGCGAGCGCAAGCGGGCCGAGGAGGCCCTACGCCAGAGCGAGGAGAAGTTCTCCGCCGCCTTCCGGGCCATCCCGGTGCCCGCGGCCATCACCGAGGTGGACTCAGGCCGTTTCGTGGAAGTCAACGACGCCCTGACCCAGGCCGCCGGCCTGACCTGCCGGCAGATGGTGGGCAAGAACGGCCTAGAGCT
>JACQYR010000163.1 GCA_016208115.1 Desulfarculus sp. | reverse complement strand
CGGTCATCATCCAGTACCGCGCCCACCAGGCCCACCTCCAGGCCGCCCCTCAGCACCTTCTCGCAAATCTCGCCGGTGTCGCCGATGGCTAAAGTCACCCGCACCTCGGGGTGCAGCAGGCGGAAGCGGCCGATGAACTCGGGCAGCACGTACTGGCCGGGGATGGTGGAGCCGCCCACCAACAGCTCGCCCCTGAGCCGGCCCAAAAAGGCGTCCACCGAGCGCTGGGCCTCCTCCACCATCTCCAGGATGGCCTTGGCGTGGCCGTAGAGCAACTCGGCCCCGCGGGTGGGCAGTATCTCCCGGCCCAGGCGGTCAAACAGCCGCACCCCCAGCTCGGTTTCCAGGCTCTTGATGTGCCCGCTCACCGTGGGCTGGCTCAAGAGCACCTCGTCGGCCGCCCGCGAGAAGGAGCGGCACTCGTACACCTTGGCGAAGACCTGCAAACGGCGCAAATCCATGGGGCGCTACCTCCTGGGGGGACCTGGCGCGAACTGATAGGAAAAAACAATGCCAAGCATAGCAATGACTGAGGGGATCGTCAAGGCGGGGAAGGCCGGGTGCCCCGGCTGCCAAAGGGGGTCGGGCGAGGCTGTCATCCTGGCTGCCCCTGGTGGCTGACGGTGGAGCCCATTGGATTATGCAAGAGGGGTAGGGCGTTAGAAGCGCCCCGAGCGGAAGATGGACCACACCAGCCACAGCCCGGCGATGCCGCTGAACAGATAGCCGATGAGCCCCAGGGCGGGCAGGCCGAAGATCTTGGGTTCCACTCCGGTGGTGATTATCATGGAGCTGCCCACGATGAGCGCGGCCACGATCAGGCCCATGGTGACGCGGTTACTGGAGTCCTGGATGGCCTTGGTCAGCGGCACCAGGCCCTTGTGCTTGAACTCCATGGACATCTCGCCGCGTTCCATAAGCCCCAGCAGGCGGTCCAGGCGGCCGGGCAGGTCTTTCAGCAGGTCCAGGCCCTCGCGCACATGGCGGCGCGCCATCTTGAAGACAAGGTCCGGCCGCCAGCGCTCCAGCCAAAGCGAGCCCACGAAGGGCCGCGCCACCTCCACGGCGTCGAAGTCCGGGTCCAGTTCCCGGGCCAGGCCCTCCATCTCCATGAAGGCCTTGTCCAGGAGCGCGTACTGGGGCTGCACCCGCAGGTGGTGCACCCGCATCAAGTCCATGACGTCCAGGATCAGGGCGCTGGTGTCTATCTGCTGTAGCGGCACCGAGTGGACCCGCTCCAGCAGTTCCTCCACGTCGTGGGCCAGGGCCTCCTCGCCGCCCTGGGCCGGGGCGGCGCCCATGGCTTGCAGGGCGCGCACCAGGTCCAGGGGCTCGCGCTCCACGGCGGCGATGAGCAGATCACCCACCAAAAAGCGCATCTTGGGGGTGAGGCGGCCCACCAGGCCCCAGTCCAACAGCGCCAGGCGGGGCTCGGGGCCACCGCTTTGCACCAGGATATTGCCGGGGTGGGGGTCGGCGTGGAAGAAGCCGTGCTTGAGCACCTGCTCCAGGATGGTGCCGGCCAGTTGGCGGGCCAGGGTTTTTTTCTGCGGGGTGGTCAGGGCGGCTTCTTCCAGGCGGGTGCCGAGGACCAGGTCCATGGTCAGCAGGGAAGGGCAGCACAGGTCGGGGTGGGGGGCGGGGATGTCCACCTGGGGCTTGGCGCCCTGCTGGGCGCGCGCGTTCTGCATGTGCCGGGCTTCCAGCGAGAAGTCCATCTCCTGCCTGAGGTGCAGGGTGATCTCGGCCACCAGGTCGGGCAGGTTGTAGGGCTTCAGGTACTCCACCCGCTGGTGCAGGGTCCGCGCCAGGGCGGCCAGGAGGGCCAGGTCGGCCTCCACCACGGTGAGGATGCGCGGCCGGCGCACCTTCACCGCCACCCAGCGGCCGTCGTCCTTGCGGCGGGCGCGGTGTACCTGGGCCAGGGAGGCCGAGGCCAGGGGCTCGGGCGAGAAGTCCTCGTAGACCTCGGCCAGGGGCCGGCCCAGGGACTTGTGCACCTCGTCCAGGATGGCCCCCAAGGGCTCGGGCGTGACCCGGTCCTGCAAGAGCCTTAGCTCCAGCACCACGTCCTTGGGCAACAGGTCGGGCCGCAGGCTTACCAACTGCCCCAACTTTACGAAGGTGGGACCCAAATCCTCGGCCACCATGCGCAGGCGCGCCCCCACCGAGTAGCGCCGGGCCAGCTTCTCGCCGGCCAGATGGCGGCCGCCGGGCTTCCAGCCGGGCAGGTCCAGGCGCGTGGCCAGGTCGGCGAAGCCGTTCTTGGCCAGCACCGTGGCCACGTCGGCCAAGCGGGAGATGTTCTGGAAGGTGCCCAAGGAGCCGATCAGACCAGGGGTGTGGGCGGCGGGGGCGGCTCGGCCCCGGCCAGGCGCCCCCGCAACAGGGCCACCTCCCCCTCCAAGGCCGCCACGCGGGCCTCCAGGTCCCTTAGCTCCTGGCGGCCGGCCAGGTTGAGGGCCTCCACGGCCTTCTTGAGGCCCTGGTCCAGCAGCTCGCCCAGGTTTTTGGCCTGCTGGCGGGACTCCTCCACCAACTCGTCGGCCATCTTCTCGGCCTCGCCGGTGCTGAGCTTGCCCTGCTCCACCCACTGGCGGGTGACCTCCAGGACCTTGTCCTTGGTCACGACCGCCGCGCCCAGGCCGGCCAGGAGCAGGTTGCGGACGGATTCGTACATCTTGGGCCTCCTCGGGTTAGGGTGTGGGGGGCGCCGTGGCGGCGCCCGTCCGGGCCTCCAGGTCGCTGAGCACCTGGGCCAAGGCGGCGGCCTCGGCGGTCAGGATGCGCCGGCCCTTGTCGGCGCTGGCCTTGCCAGGGTCGCCCCAGACCCCGCTGGGCCAGTGGGCCAGCTTGTTGCGCACCAGCACGAAGCGCGGGAAGGTGGGGTAGGCCTCGGCGGCCGTGCCCTTGACCAGCTCGGGCCACAAATGCAGGGCCAGCGAGGTCTCCACCTCGCCGGCGTGGGAGTCGCCCGCGCACTCCAGGAATTCCCGTGCCTCGGCCAGCAGGTCCAGCACGCAGACGCAGGCTACCTCCAAGCCCGTGGTCTGCAAGAGCTTTTCACCGGCCTCCACCAGGCAGGCCTGGTGGGTGCCCCCGGCGTGGCCGGTGAGCAGGCACAGGCTGTGAACTCCTTGACGCCAAAGGCCCTGTCCTATATCGTGAATCAATGCCCTCAACACATCGCCCGAGATGCCCACGGTACCTGGGTGCTGGGCGCTGCTGCGGCAAAGGCCGTACCACACCGGAGGCGCCACCAGGCAAGGCTTGATCCGCGCGGTTTCCTGGGCCAGGGCCCAGGCGTGCATGGCGTCCAGGCCCAGCGGCAGGTGCGGGCCGTGCTCCTCCACGGCGCCCACGGGCAGGATGGCGGTGGCCACCTCCCCGCGCCGGGCGGCGAACTCGTTCATGGTCATGTGCTGCAGCAGCAAAGGCACCTCCCGGCGGCGGGCGTGGGCAACGATGGCTATCAGGCGCCACTTGGCCGGCGCCCCAAGGAGTCAACCTTGATAGTACGGCCCGCGGCGGGGGGCTGTCAAACCGGGGCCAGCCGCGCCTCCCGGCGGGGGTCGCCATGAACTGGCGCGCCCCCTGGCGCTACCTGCGCGACTGGCCCGTGGGCCTCAAGCTGCCGGTCACCATGGCCCTGGTGGTGGCGCTTACCGCCTTGGCCATCTCTTACATGCTGGGGGTCAGAGGCAAGTCCTACATCTACGACGCCGCCGTGGGGCAGCTCTCCCGGCAACTGGGCAACCTGGTGGAGGGCCTGCCCGGCCCCCAGGGACCGGTGGAGGACTGGGAGCCCTCCCTGGAGCAGGCGGCGGCGCGCTTGCAGGCCATGAGCGGCCTGGGCGAGAGGCTTTATTTCTTCGCCCTGGACCCCCAGGGCCGTCTGCTCTTCGCCCGGCCCAAGGCCATCCCGCCCACCGCCGGCGAACGCCAGCGCATGGCCCAGAAGGGCGGCGGGGTCATCCACGAGATGCGCCAGGGCCACCCCTTCAGCCTGGTCTTCGCCCACCACCCCGGCGGCCTGATACTGGGTCTCAGGGTAGACCAGGCGGAGCTGGCCGGGCCGGTGCTGGCCTCCCTGCGCCGCCACACCTTCTGGTACACCACGGTCCTGTGCTTGCTGGTGGTCCTGGTGACGGCCTGGCTGGCCCGGCGCGAACTCACCAAGCCGCTCTTGCGTCTCACCGAGGAGGCCGAGCGGGTGGCCGGCGGCGACCTGACCCCCCCCGAGCCCCTGGGGCCGCGCCAGGATGGGCTGGGGCGCCGGTCGCGGGCCTTGCGCGGCATGGCCCTGGCCGCCCAGGCCATGGTGGCGGAGGCCCAGGCCAGCCAGCGGCGCTTTCAGCAACTGTTCACCGAAAGCCGCGACGCTGCCTTCATTGTCGGCCCCCGGGGAGGTATCGAGGACATCAACCCCGCCGGCCTGGCCATCTTCGGCTATCCCGACAAGAAGAGTATGCTGGCCCTGCCGGGCACGGCCCCGCTTTTCGCCGACCAGGAGCAGCGCCGGCAATACCTGGAGCAGTTGGGCCGCCAAGGCTATGTGCAGGACTGCCAGGTCTCCCTGCTGCGCTGCGACGGCAGCCGCCTCGAGGCCCTGATTACCGCCAGCCACCGGGGCCAGGGCGAGGCCCGCTTCGGCCTGGTGCGCGACGTGACCCAGGCCCTGGCCGACCAACGCGCCTTGACCGAGAGCGAGGAGCGCCACCGCCGGCTGTTGGAGAACGCCCCGGACGTCATCTACCGCTGGTCCATACCCCAGGGGCGCTACGATTACCTAAGCCCGGCCATGGAGGCCATCAGCGGCTACTCCCCCGCCGAGATGCAGGCCGACCCCAAGCTCATCTGGAAGCTGGTGCTCCCTCAATGGCGCGAGGGCCTGCTCAGGCAGTGGCAGGCCCTGGTGCGCGGCGAGGGACCGGTGATCCACGAGCACGAGTTTCGGGTGGAGCGCCGGGACGGCCAGCGCCGCTGGGTGCGCGAGCGCTGCATCCTGGTGCGCGACGCCGGCGGCGCGGCCTTGGCCATCGAGGGCATCGTCACCGACATCACCGCCCACAAGGAGGCCGAGCAGGCCCTGGAGCGCGGCCAGCGCATGGTGGAGGACGTATTGCAGGGTCTGCCGGCGGCGGTCATGGTGCTCAACCGCCGGCACCAGGTGGTGCACTGGAATCGGGCCATGGAGCGGCTCACCGGCGTGCCTGCCGCCGAGGTGGTGGGCACCAGCCGCCAGTGGCACCCCTTCTACCCCGAGCCGCGCCCCATCATGGCCGACCTGATCCTGGACCACGATTGGCAGGGCATGGACCGGCTCTACGGCCACCTGGGGCTCAAGGCCTCCACCCTCATCGAGGGCGGGGCCGAATGCGAGGCCAGCTTCCAGGGCCTGGGCCAGTTCAAGGAGCGCTTCCTCCACTTTTTGGCCGCGCCGGTGCAGGACGAGGACGGCCAGGTGGTGCGGGCCGTGGAAACCCTGGTGGACATCACCGACAAGCGCCTTTTGGAAGAGGAGCTGCGGCACCTGTCGGTCACCGACGGGCTGACCGGCCTGTACAACCAGCGCTTCTTCTACGCCACCCTGGCCCGGGAGCTGGAGTCGGCCCGGCGCTACGGCACCCTCTTGTGCCTGTTGATGCTGGACCTGGACAACTTCAAGTCCTACAACGACCGCCACGGCCATCTGGAGGGCGACCGGGTACTGGCCGCCAGCGCCCAGGAACTGCGGCGCCAGGTGCGCACCACCGACCTGGCCTGCCGCTACGGCGGCGAGGAGTTCGCGGTGCTTTTACCCCGCTCCTCCCTGGAGGAGGCCCTGACCGTGGCCCAGCGGGTGCGCCAGGGCATCGCGGCCCTCAGGTTTTCGCCCCTGGACGGCCAGGGCCAGGCCGACTCGGTCACGGTCAGCGTGGGCGTGGCCGACCTGCGCCTGGGCGAGTCGCCGGAGGAGTTGGTCTCCCGCGCCGACCAGGCCCTGTACACCGCCAAGAACCAGGGCCGCGACCGCGTGGCCGTGTACCCCGCCGGGGGCGAGATCAGGATGGTGTAGAGGGCCGCTCCGCCCTTGCCGCAGGCCACGGCCCATACCGAATTAAGTTCACCCGTATGGTATTCATCAGGCCCAAAATACCCGGGCGGGGATAAACCCCGCCCCTACATTAAGACAGCGTAAAGG
>JACQYR010000160.1 GCA_016208115.1 Desulfarculus sp. | reverse complement strand
GGCGCCGCTGGGCACGGCCGCGCTGCCCAGGGAGCCATCCTCCAAGAGGACCTCGCATTCCACGGTGGGATTGCCCCGGGAGTCCAGGATCTCCCTGGCTACAATTTTATCAATACCTATCATGGGTTATCCCCCTCTCTGGGATGAATGGTTTGATCGGCTGGCTACAGGCTATCCCCCGGGGGGTCTGGTGTCAAGCCGCCAGGCGCTTCATTGCCAGCGACAAAAAGGATCCTCCCGCCGCTGCCAGCCCACATTTTGGCAATCATGTATAATAAAAATGCCTTTGGCGGCGAGTACCGGGGCATATTGCGAGGTGGCATGGGCTTTTTCGGTATCACCCTGCGCGGCAAGAAGAAGCGGGCCCTGGAGTTGCCCAGCCAGACGGTGTTGCGTGACACCTGCCTGCGTCCGGGCCGCCAGGTGGAACTCTTGCTGGTAACCGACGCCTGGGGCAACGAGAGCGACGTGCGCCTGTCGCGCCTGCACGACCTGGACCAGCAAGACCGCTTGCTCCTGGCCCAGACCTTCCCTCCCCTGGGCCGCCATTACGCAGGCCAGCTTTTGGAGATCACCTTTCTGATCCGGGTGGACGACGTGCCCGGAGGACGGCGCCTGCGGGTGGGCTACAAATCGCCCCTGAAGGCGGTGCATAACGACTACCTGGTGCGCCCGGGGCTGCGCGGGGACGTGCTGGTGGTGGACGGCCCCCAGGTCTTGAGCAAGTTCACCCTGCGCCGCCACTACCGCCTGCCCGGCGAGCTGGCCCAGGAGCTGGAGGTGTTCCTGATGCCCTGGCGGGTGCGGGTGCGGCTGCTGGACATCTCGGTGGGAGGGGTGCGCTTCAGTCATCCCCGGGCCCGGCACCTGAGCGTGGGCGAGGGCGTGGACCTGCTCCTGATTTGCGGCAGCCTGGGCATTCCCGTGGAGGGCAAGGTGGTGCGCAACGGCAGCCTGGGCAGCCGCGAGGAGGCCATACCCTTCACGGCGGTGAGGTTCAACCGCCTGGCCCCGGCCCACGAACGCCAACTGGCCAGCCTGATAAACGACCTTCAACGTGGGGCCTAGGAGTGTGTCGGAGAAAGCCGTCCCTGGCTTTCTCCTCTTGGCGCTTGCCAAAAGTAAATTTTGGCAAGCTTGCGAAATCGGGCCAATTGAGAATTTGGCCCGATTTCGGGCGGGCCGTCCATGGCCCGCTTAGGAGCCTGTCTGCGTGTTACTCCGACAGGCTCCTAGACCCGCCCAGGCGAGGGTGGCCGCTGGGGGGTATAGTGGGGCTTTCCTTCTGGGAGCAAGACGCATGACCCTCTCGGCCGGCCTCAAGGACCCCTTCAGCGCCTTGTCCCACCTCACCGGCGCCCTGCTCTCAGCCCTAGGGCTGACCCTCCTGGTGGTCTGCGCGGCGCTCTACGCCAGCGCCTGGCACGTGGTTTCCTTCGCGGTCTACGGCGCGGCCATGGTGCTGCTCTACACCAGCAGCGGCCTGTACCACGCCCTGCGCCTGGGCGAGCGGGGCACCCGGCGCATGCGCCGCCTGGACCACATCATGATCTACCTGCTCATTGCCGGCACCTACACCCCGGTGTGCCTGGTGCCGCTACGGGGGGCCTGGGGCTTTGGCCTCTTGGCCACGGTCTGGGGCCTGGCCCTGGCCGGCATCGTGTGCAAGCTTTTTTGGCTGGAGGCCCCGCGCCGGCTCTCCACGGCCCTGTATTTGGGCCTGGGCTGGCTGGCCCTAGTGGCCATCTATCCCTTGGTCATGACCCTGCCCTGGGGCGGCCTGGCCTGGCTGGGCCTGGGCGGGCTGTGCTACAGCCTGGGGGCCGTGGTCTACGCCATGAAGCGCCCCGACCCCTGGCCGGGACGCTTCGGCTTCCATGAGATCTGGCACCTCATGGTCATGGCCGGCAGCTTCTGCCACTTCTGGCTGATGTACGCCTACGTGCTGCGCCTGGGCTAGGCTCCAGGGGCGCGGCGACGCGGGCTCAGGCGGGGGGTGGCGGCGGCGGTGCGGACTGGGCGGCGGGCTTGGCCGCTAGGGGGTCGTCCAGGTAGAGCAGGGTGCCCCCCACCGCCGCCAGGGGCAACAAGAGCAGGTTTACCAGGGGCACCATGCCCATGAGGCACACCGCCGCCCCGAAGCTTAAGCCCCTCAGGCCCAAATCACGCAGGTAGGAGAGCTTCTGCCGAAAGGTCAGGCCCCGTCTGTCCAACGGGTAATCCAGGAATTCCAGGGCCAGGAAGCAGCAGGTGGAGGCCAGGGCCAGGACCGCGTACAAGAGGCTGCCCACCACGGGCAGCAGGTTGAGTGCCAGGAGCAACAGCATCACCGCCACGAAGAGCGCCAGGCGCTTCACGGCCTGGCCGGCCACGCGCGATATCTCGGCCAGCCAACCCTTCTCGGCCCATCCTCCCGGCGCCTGCGGCGCGGCCAGGGCCTCCACCCGGCGGGTCAGGGCCTCCAGGAAGGGCGAGGCGATCACGCCCCCCACCACGGCGAAGAGATAGACCTGCAAGACCAGGAGCACCAGCGCCACCAGTCCGGCCAGCAGGTAGTAGAGCACCTCCCACCACCAGCCCTCGCCCAGGGGCAAAAATGATCGCACCCAGGAGCCGAAACGGCTGTAGCCCAGCCAGAAGGATAGCGTGAACAGCCCCAGGTTGATGAGAAAGGGGGCCACGGCCAGGGGCAGGAGCCGCTTTTGGCCCCACAGGAAGGACCAGGCCTTGAGGGGGGCCAGCAGCCCGCCCCGGGGGCCAGGTGGCAGCAGGGCGGAAGCCATGCGTGGTATCTAGTCGCCCGCGGGGGCGTAGAGATACTGGGGGCCGCCCAGGGCCTGGGCCTGTTCCACCAGCGAGCGCACCAGGGACTGGCCCTCGTCCTTCAAGAGCTGCCTGAGCCAGCGCTCGCTCTTGTCGTGGGGCTTGACCAGCTTGGGCCGGCCGGGGATGCCCCCCAGCCTGGCGGCCAGGTCCACGGCGTCGTGGAAGTTGCCTAGTTGGTCCACCAGGCCCAGCTCCAGGGCTTTGCGGCCGCTGAAGATGCCGCTGTCGGAGATGACCTTGACCGTCTCATCGTTGAGCTGGCGCGAGGCCACCACGTCGCCCAGGAACTGGCCGAAGAGGTCCTGGGTCATGCTGGTCAGCATGGCCCGTTCGGGCTCGCTCAGGGGCCGGTCGGGGGCGCCGGCGCCCTTCAAGGCCCCGGTCTTGATGGTCTGCACCTTGAGCCCCAGCTTCTCGACCAGCCCCTCCAGATTGGGGAAGCTGGAGATGACCCCGATGGAGCCGGTGAGGGTGCCGGGGTTGGCCACGATCTTGGTGCAGGGCGCGGCCACGTAATAGCCGCCGCTGGCCGCCACCCCGCCCATGGAGCAGACCACGGGCTTGACCGCCGCCGTGCGTTTGACCTCCTGGAATATCTCCTGGCTGGGGCCCACGCCGCCGCCCGGCGAATCCACCCGGAGCACCACGGCGCGCACCGCCTCCTCGCGCCGAAACTCGTCCAGAGCCTCCATGACCGCCCGGGCGTCGCTGATGACCCCCTTGATCTCCACCACCCCCACCTTGTTGCCGAACAGGGGCTGGGGATCGGAGCGGCCCAGGAGCACGAAGACCAAGGCAAAGGCCGCCACGATCAGGAGGCTGATCCCGATCGCGGCGGCCATGGGGCGCTTCTTCATGATGCCTGCTGGGGCGAGGCCCTATTTCTAGGCCTCGTCCTCCTCGGCCTCGGCCTCCTTCTGGGCCAGACCGGACTTCAAGAGCTCGCCCAGGTTGCTGGTGGCGGCCTGGGCCGAGTTCATGTACTCGCTGTAGGAGGCGCGGTCGTCTTCCTCGTCGGCGCGGCGCATGGAAAGGCCGATCTTGCGCTCGCGCTTACTTACGCTCACCACCTTGGCGCTGATGGTGTCGCCCACGTTGAACATGCCCACGGGCGTCTTGATCTTGTCCTGGCTGATCTCGCTGACGTGCACCAGGCCCTCGACGCCCTCCTCCAACTCCACGAACAGGCCGAAGTCGGTGACGTTGGTGATCACGCCGCCCACCTTGGTGCCCACGCGGAACTTGTTGGGGATCTCGTCCCAGGGGTCATTCTCCAGTTGCTTGATGCCCAGGCTGAAGCGCTCGTTCTCGCGGTCAATGTTAAGGACCACCGCCTTGACCTCGTCGCCCTTTTTGTAGAGCTCGCCGGGGTGCTTGAGGCGCTTGGTCCAGGAGATGTCGCTGATATGCACCAGACCGTCTATGCCCTCGTCTATGCCGATGAACAGGCCGAAGTCGGTGATGTTCTTGATGCGGCCCTCGATGACCGTGCCCACGGGGTACTTCTCGGCGATGAGGTCCCAGGGGTTGGGCTCAACTTGCTTCATGCCCAGGCTGATGCGCTTGGCCTCGGGGTTGATGGACAGCACCACGGCCTCCACGGTGTCGCCCACGTTGACGATCTTGGAGGGATGGCGCACCTTGCGGGTCCAGGACATCTCGCTGACGTGGATCAGGCCCTCGACGCCCTCCTCCACCTCCACGAAGGCGCCGTAGTCGGCCAGGCTTACCACCTTGCCGCTGACGCGGGTGCCCACGGGGAAGCGCTCGGCGGCGGCGCTCCAGGGATCGTCCTTGAGCTGCTTCAGCCCCAGGCTCACGCGCTCGCGGTCGCGGTCGAAGTGCAGGACCTTGACCTCGATCTCGTCGCCGATCTTGAACAGCTCCGAGGGATGGCCCACGCGGCCCCAGCTCATGTCGGTGATGTGCAACAGACCGTCTATGCCGCCCAGGTCCACGAAGACGCCGTAGTCGGTGAGGTTCTTGACCTGGCCCTTCATGACCCGGCCGTCCTCCAGCACCTTGAGCGTGTCGCGCTTCTTGAACTCGCGCTCCTTCTCCAGGAGCACCCGGCGGCTTAGCACGATGTTGGAGCGCTTCTTGTTGAACTTGAGGATCTTGAAGTCAAAGGTCTGGCCGATGAGCGCGTCCAGGTTGCGCACCGGACGCAGGTCCACCTGGGAGCCGGGCAGGAAGGCCGGCACCCCGATGTCCACGCTCATGCCGCCCTTGACCCGGCCCACGATGGCGCCGGTGATCATGCCGTCCTCGTTGTACACCCGGCTGATCTCGTCCCAGACCTTGATCTTGGCGGCCTTTTCCTTGGACAGGATGATGGTGCCCTCGTCGTCCTCGGCGCGCTCCAGGAGCACGTCAATCTCCTGGCCCACCTCGGCCCTGATTATCCCGTCGGCGTCCTTGAACTCGTTGATATCGATCTGCCCCTCGGACTTATAGCCGATGTCCACCACCACGTAGTCGTTTTCCACGGCCACGATGGTCCCCCGGGCCACCTCGCCTTCTTGTATGGTGCGGAAGGACTGTTCGTAGAGAAGAGCCAACTCCTCCTGATCCAGGTCGTCGTCATCCTGGGGGGCCTGGCTGGTGACGGGGGTGGGGATGGTCTCCGCCGGGGCGGAGGTTTCGGTGGTTTGGTCCTTGTTCAGATCGCTGTCTACCATCTCAAGTGCCTTGTGAATTTGGTTAATTTAGCCAACATGCCAACACCCACCCCAGCCGCCCCCTTGGCGGCCGGTGGTCCCGCTGGCGGTAAACTATGATTTCCTACCAGAAACACCAAGGGATTACAAGGATTCTTTGCCCGGTGCCCGGGCTGGCGTTGACGTGTCGGGCGAGGCCCTCCTATCAGCCCAGGCTGGCGGCTCCCGCTGAATACTAGCAGGATTGCATACAAAATGGACAGGTGGCCCCGGCGGCACTCTCTTGCTCCCTGTTATCTATCAAGGGAGAGAGGCCGCGTCTGGCCGCTAGCGGGCGGGCCTGAGCGGCGGCAGGATGGGCCGGCCGTCGGGGTCCACCAGGGGCCGCTCCGAGATGGGCAGAGGCCCCTCGGGCACCACCGGCTTGACCGGACCCTGGCCGAAGGGTGGCTCGTCCAGCACCACCACCGGCGGCGGGGGCGGGATCTGGCCATCCTCGTAGGCAGTCACCACCTCCTGCAGCCACAAACGGCGGGCGCGGGCGGCCTGACGCAGGTCGTCGGTGTAGGCCTTCTGCTCGGCGGAGTAGAAGGCGGCCAGGGCCTCGCGGTAGCGCCCCTCGCGCAAGAGGTGCTGGCCGTAGCGGTAGAGGCTGATGCCTTCGCCCATGCCAAAGACGCGCTCTTCCACCGCGCGGGTGCCCATGGGCTCGGTGCCCTCGGCGCAGCCCGCCAGCACCAGGGCCAGCAGGCATAAGGCTATGGCTGTGGGTTGCTTCATGTTTCGCTCACCGGCCCCGGGGGCCTGGCTTGGGGTATGGCTCGTGGGAAATCATTGCCTGCCTGTGTAGCTGTTGCAACCAATATGCCACACGCCCCGGCAAGGGGGTGGGCCAGCCAGGCACTTGGGGAGATGCGGGCGCGGAGGGCCAGTCTGGGACAAGCGGCGGCCATGGCCAAGCTTTGGGCCAGGGGTGGGGCTGGTCAGCGGCGGATGGAGAACGCGGAGGCGGCGTCGCGCACATGGCCGGGGCCGCCGTCGCTGACGCGCTCAAAGGAGTAGAGCCACAGGCTCAGGGCAAAGACCACCACCGCCACACCCATCAAAATCACCGAGGTGCGCGGTACCCGTCCGTGAATCACCGCCCGGCCCAGCTTGCGGTAATGCTCCACCCGGGTGGGGGCCTCCAGGTTGGGCAGCTCGCACTGGGCGCCGTCTCTACCGAAATATCTCATGGCTTCCCCCCGGCGCAAAAGGGGCCTTGCATCGGTCCTGGCTGACTATACCCCAGAAAATCCCCCCTTGGCAAATAGATGTTTTCCGGGAGGCCAGGGAGGGCCTGGCTTGGGTGAGCTAGGTTAAATACAAGAAAACCGGCATGTTGTCAACGAGGGCACTAAAAGGTCGGCGGTGGCGCCGGCCAAGGGCGCGGGCTTTTCGCAGTCTTTTATCCTCAACGTTGCCAGAGGGTGCACAATGTGCGGCCAGCGTGAAGGGTGCGCAGGTGGGTCAGGCCCTGGGGCCGGAAGCCGGCGCCGTAGACCAACAGCCGCCCCGGCCACTGGGCGGGCAGGCGGGCCTCCAGCCAGGCCAGGGGCTTGTCCGGGTAGATGAAGAGCAGGTCATAGGGGGCCAGGTCGGCCTGGCGGCAGTCGCCCTCGATGAAGCTGGCCCGGCTCAGGCCCAGGTCCCTGGCCAGGCCCTGGCTGGTGGCCAGCAGCCAGGGGTCGGCCTCGATGCCCGTGGCCCGGGTGAACAAGGAGGCCAGGAGCACGGCCCGGCCGTCGCCGCTGCCCAGGTCGGCCAGGTGGCCATGGCCGGCCAGGTCCACCTGCTGGAACAGGTCCAGGAGTTCGCCGGGGTCGGAGCAGGCCCACATGCCCAGGGGCGTCATCTTGTAGGGCTGGTCCAGGCCCTCCTGGAAGCGCTCCAGGGCGGCCATGACCTCCCGGGCCTGGGCCGGGCGGCTCACGGGCGGGGGACCAGGTGCCGCCGGTGCTCCACCATGAGGCAGCGGTCCTGCACGAACCATAGGCCGGCCTCCTGGGCCATGGCCGCCGCATCCAGGCTCTTGACGCCCTCTTGCAGCCACAGGCCCTTGGCGCCCTTGGCCACGGCCTCCCGGGCCACGGCCGGGGCGTGCTCCGAAGCCCGGAACACGTCCACCAAGTCCACGGGGCCGGGGATGTCCCCCAGGCTGGGGTAGCACTTCTGGCCCAATATGGCCTCTTCCTTGGGATTGACCGGGATGACCGTGAAGCCCTGGGCCAGGAGATAGGCGGCCACGCGGTGGCTGTCGCGGCTGGGATTGGGCGACAGCCCCACCACGGCGATGACCCGGCAGGGTCCCAACATCTGGCGGACCTCCTCGGGGCTGGGGTGGCGGGGCTCCCCTGGCGGTGTCTGGCTCATGACTTGGGCTCCTTGAGCGGGATGTGGGGTGCCCAAGTCTATCACGCCGTCTCGGCGGGCGGCAAACCCTGCCCGCCCCGCCGGCCGGGGCGCAGGCGCTCGATCAGGGCCAGGCGCATGGCCAACAGGCGTGCCCGCCGGGGAGATAACCCCTGGAACCAGTGGGCGGCCCCGGGCCGGGAGCCCAGCAGGGGGTATAGGGCCAAGGCCGGCTGGGCCTCCGGGGGCGGCGTGGGCCGGGGGCAGGCCCCGCAGCCGGCATGCCCCTCGCCCCGGTCCTCCTGGTCCTGGCAGGCGGCGCAGTCCAGGCCGGGGTAGTCGGCCAGGGCCAGCAGATAGCGCTCCAAGGCCAGGAGTTCGGCCTGCTCCCGGAGGGTGAGCCAGGGCGGGCACAGGGCCTTGAGCAGCGGGTCCAGGGCGGCGGCGGGCAGGGCCGCCAGGTTGGCGGCAATGGGCGGGGGAGTGGCTTGCCTGGCCGAGGCCACCCCTTGCCAGCGGGGCCGGGCCAGGGCCAACAGCTCCAGGCACAGGCTGGCCGGGCCGGGGGCCATGAGCGAGGCCTCTTGCCAGACCCAGGGCTCCAGGGGTTCTAGCCGCAGGCGGGCCGGCCCCAGGCTTATCTCCACGCTGTCCAGTAGGGGGCGCATGGGGGCAGTCTGGCGGGGCGGGCGGCTGGGGGCCAGGGAGCCGTCTCAGGAAACCAGCAACCACCACCAGCGGGCCATGGATGGTCTTGATCGCCGGTTATTCAAGAAAAGAATAGATTTCCGCCACCTCGGGGGTGTAGGTCTGGCCCTGTCCATAGACCAACAGCGGCGGTTCCACCACCAGGTGCTGGCCGCCGCCCTTCACCGCCTCGATCAGGGCCAGGCTGGCTGGCCGGCCGGCCCGGCCGTGCGCCAGGCGCAGGCGCTTGGGGGTCAGGCCGTGCTCCAAGAGGCCGGCCAGGGACTCGGCCAGGCGCCGTGGGGGCAGGCAGACGGCCAGTCGCCCGCCGGGGCGGAGCAGGCCAGCGGCCCGCGCCCACAGGGCCGGGGCCTTGAGTGTCAGCTCGTGGCGGGCGGCGGCCCGGGCCGGGTGGGGGGGCAGGCGTCCCTGGCCGGCCCGGCCAAAGGGGGGGTTGCTTATCACCAGGCCGAAGCCGCCGGCGGGCAGGGCGGGGTGCTCCCGGGTCAGGTCGTGCTCCAGCACCTGGCCGGCCAAGCCGGCGGTCTGGAAGTTGTGGCGGCAGCAGGCGGCGGCGGTGGGGTCCAGTTCCACGGCGCGAAAAGGCCCGGCCAGGCCTCGGGCGGCCAGGAGCAGGCTAAGTAGCCCGCAGCCGGCCCCCAGGTCGGCCACCGGCCCCGTGGCCGCCGTGGCGAAGGCGGCCAGGAGCACGCTGTCTATGGAAAAGCGGTAGCCCTGGCGAGGCTGGCGCAGGCTCAGGCGCCCCAGGCGGTCGGTGGTGAAGCCTTCCTCCGCCTGGGGCATGGCGGGGATCAATCCTGGCAGCCGGCCGCGTCCTCCTCGGGCACGATGAGGTGGAGGACCAGGCCGGTGAGCACCTTGGGGTAGAAGTAGGTGGATTTGCGGGGCATGACCAGCCCCTGCTGGGCCACCGCCTCCACCTGGGAGACCTTGGTGGGGTTCATGAGGAAGGCCAGGCGCGATTGGCCGGCCTGCACCTCGTCCACCACTTCGTCCAGGCGGGAGAGGTACTTGATGGTGTGCAACTGGTCGGTGGCGTTGTTGTCCAGGCCCAGGATGTGGTCCAGGACCACGTCGTTGAGCACCATCACGTCCAGGTCCCGCAGTTCCGGCTCGGTGGTCTGCATGGGGCCGGTGCGCCGCACGCCCACCTTCAGCGAGAGCACGTAGAAGGACTGGCTGTCCATGCTGGCCATGCCAAAGGAGGGGCGCTTGAGGCCGGCCTTGGCCAGGGAGTCGGCCAGGCGCTGGCGGGCCTTCCGCTGGTCGTCGCCGAAGGGTATCTCCTCCACGTTGAAGTAGCGCCGGGCCATGACCAGGAAGTCCTTGGCGTCGAAGCCCTCGCGGTAGGGCACCACCCGGTGGCAGGGGAACACGGTCAGCCCGGGGTCACTCATGGAGCACAGGTAGGTGAGCACGTAGTTGAAGGTGGCCCGTTCGCCGCGGTCTCGTAGCGGTGGTGGCCGTCGGCGATGAAGATTTTCTTGCTGGCCATGAGCCGCTGGGCCTCTTGGCAGGCCCGCGCGTCATCCACGGCATACAGGCGCTGGGGCAGGCCGGCGGGGTCCACGAAGTCGGCCAGGGGCTCGGGCCGGCGGGCCTGCTCCAAGAGCTGGTGGATCTGGTTTTCCTCGTCGGCATATAGGGCGAAGATGGGCGAGACGTTGGCCCCGGTGGCCTTGGTCAGCTTGAGGCGGTCTTCCTTGTGGCCGGTGAAGGTCTTCTCGTGGGGCAGGATCACCCCGCTGGAGAAGTCTTCCACCTTGAGGGCCGTGAAGAAGCCCTTGCGCACCCTGGTCTGGCCGTCGGAGTCCACGTAGGTGGTCTCGTTGAGGTAAAGGGCCGGCTTTTGGTCGCGGGCCAGGATGCCCTTGGCCATCCAGTCGCGCAGGTAGGCCCCGGCCCGGGTGTAGATGTTGTCCTCCACGGTCTCGATCTCGGCGGGCTTGTTCAGCTCGACGCGGATGATGTTGTGGGGGTCGGACTGGTAGAATTCCTCCTGCTGGCGGGCATTTATCACGTCGTAGGGGGGCGTGACCACTTTGTTCAGCGAAGGAACCTTGCCTTGATCGTAACGCAGGGCCTTAAATGGCGCTATGACGGCCATGTTTTGAGCCTCCAGGTCAGGAACGTGTGTCTTCCGAGCGCCGGAAGAAGGGTTTTAACTACACCAAAGCGCACCAAGTTTCAAGACGCAAGCGCCCGGGGCCGCCCCGCCGCACTTGACGCGGCCCGGCCCGGGCGGGCAAAATCTAGATAGGCGCCGCCTGGGGCGCCTTCCATCAGCCCCCAATCACCTAGCGCAAAGGAGGCACTAGTGAGCACGCCCCGTCATTGCCCTGGTTTCGAGGCCAACAAAACCCTGACGGCCTTTATCTGCAAATGCCCCAACTGCGGCAAGGAAAAGGAAATTTTCTCCGACGAGTTCGACAAGGAGCACACCTGCTCGGGGTGCAAGCAGAAGATTGACTTTAGCAAGTGCACCCTGGAGACCTAGGGTATATCCAGCCGCATTAAGCGGTTAGCTGTCTAGGACCTTGCATGGGGCGGTTGGCGGCGGGTGGACGGCACCCGCCCTCAACCGCCCAGCCTTATTCATTGACTTGGCGCCCGCCAAGGTTTCACACTAAAAGCTAATAATGCCAGCCCCTGAACACCACCCGTAAGCAGACCCAAGGCCATGGTCTCCGCCAGGAGAGAGGCTCGCCCTTGATTCGGCGGCCAGGCGGGTGAGAGGTGGGACCACATAACGCCAGGGCCAGCACGAGGCCAGGGCGGCTTAGCGGCGGTCAGGGGGAAATGTCTTTGACTGCGGGAAGCATACGCGCGCGCCTGATGGCCCTGGTGCTGTTGGCCGTGATGCCGGCCCTGGGCATCATCCTGTATTCGGCGGCCCAGCAGCGGGACCACGCCCTGACCATGGCCAAGGACAAGGCCCTGGAACTGGCCCGAGATATCTCCCGCATGCAAAACGATCATCTGGCCAGGGCGGAGGACATGGCCTTCACCCTGGCGCAGACCTCCCAAGTTCAAGGCTTGCAGGCGGCGGCCTGCAACGAGCTCTTCGCCGCCATTCTGCGCAAGACCCCCCAATTGGCCAACCTCTCGGCCTGCACCCCCGATGGCAGGGTCTTTGCCAGCGGCCACCCCCTGCGTCAGCCGGTGAGCTTCGGCGATCGCCGCTGGTTTCAGCAGAGCGTGCGGGAGGGCCAGCCCACGGTGAGCGGCTATATCCTGGGGCGCATCACCAACAAGCCGGTGATCGCCGTGACCCAGCCCGTGCTGGACGAGAAGGGCGCCCTGCGGGCCGTGCTGGTGGCCTCCTCGGATTTGCAGCGGCTCAACCGGTCACTGGACGCCCCGGGCATCCTGCCCGGCGGCGCCTACGTGACCATCATTGATTCCGACGGCGTGGTGCTGATGCGTCACCCCCACCTGGAGGGCCTGCTGGGCCAGGCCCTGCCCAACGCGGCCGTGGCTCAGGATGTATTGGGCCGGCGGGAGGGGGTCGTGCAGGCCCTGGGCATTGATGGCGCCCAGCGGGTGTACGGCTTTGCACCCCTGCATCCGGGGCGCGATTTCGCCTACGCCATCGTGGGCATCCCCGAGGACGAGGCCTTCGCCGAGACCCAGGAGAACCATGCCCGTTACCTCCTGCTGTTGGGGCTGGCCGCGGTCCTGGCCCTGGCGGCCACCTGGCTGGTTGGGGGCCGCCTGATGGCGCGGCCCGTTGACTCCCTGTTGCGGGTGACCAGGCGCCTGGCCCAGGGAGACCTGGCGGCCCGCAGCGGCCTGCCACGGGGTAGCGGCGAGCTTAGCCAACTGGCCGCGGAGTTCGACGGCATGGCCGAGTCGCTGGCCTGGCAGTATACCGAGCTTCAGCAGAGCCTGGATTTGCTGTTCAGCAGCAACCGGGCCTTGCGCATGCTCAGCCGCTCCAACCAGGCCATGATCCGGGCCGGCGACGAAACCAGGCTGATGGAGGAGGTCTGCCGCATCGTCGTGGAGGAAGGTGGCCACCAGATGGCCTGGGTGGGCCTGGCCGGCGGCGATGAGCACAAGCAGGTGCGGCCCGTGGCCCAGTGGGGAGACCAAAATGGCTATGTTCAGAGCCTGGACATAACCTGGGCCGACGGCCAGCGCGGCCGCGGCCCCACCGGCACGGCCATCCGCGCCGGCAAGCCGGTGACCGCCGAACACCTGGACCCGGACCCCGAGTTCGCGCCCTGGCGGGCCGCCGCGCTGCAACGGGGGTTGGCCTCCAGCATCGCTTTGCCACTGGTGGTGGAGGGTCAGACCCTGGGGGCGCTCAGCGTGTACGCGGCAAGGCCCGAGGCCTTTCCCCAGGAGGAGGTGGACCTGCTGGTGGAGATGGCCGACGACCTGGCCTTTGGCATCAAGGGATTGCGGGCGCGCGGGGAACTGGAGCGGGCCACCGGGGAATTGCGGCGGCACCGTGACGACCTGGAAGGGCTGGTGGCCGAGCGCACCGCCGAACTCTACAGGGCCAATGAGCAACTCAAGTGGGAGATGGCCGAGCACCTGCGGGCCGAGCTGGAGGCCTTGAAGCTGGCCGCCATCGTGCAGTCTTCCACCGACGGCATAATCAGCAAGGGCCTGGATGGACTGATTACCAGTTGGAACCAGGGGGCAGAGCAGATCTACGGCTACCAGGCCGAGGAGGTACTGAACAGGCATGCATCCATGCTGGCCCCGCCGGAGCGGGCCGGCGAGGTCACCGAGATACTGGACCAAGTCAGGCAGGGGCGAGCGGTCAGTCATTTCGAAACGGTGCGCCGGCGCAAGGACGGCTCCCTGGTTGATGTGTCGCTGAACGTATCCCCGCTGCGCGACAGCCAGGGCCAGATCATGGGCGCCTCCACCATAGCCCGCGACATAACCGAGCGCAAATTGGTCCAGGCCGAGTTGACCCGCTCCAACGCCGAGCTGGAGCAGTT
>JACQYR010000022.1 GCA_016208115.1 Desulfarculus sp. | reverse complement strand
GGATGATGGCCTTGTAGATCAAGTAAAAGGCCAGGAGCTTGAGGTAGTGGCCCACCTGGTTGGCCATGCCGAAGACGTCATCGTAGGAGGAGAAGGCCACCTCGGTCAAGATGCTGGCTCCCATGGCCAGAAGCATCAGACGCAGTACCTGGGGATCGAAATGGGCGCGCCGGTGGTGGGTGAACCACATGGCCAGGGCGGTCAGGCCGCAGACCACGAATTCGCTGGCCGTCTTGAAGGGCGTGGTGCCCAGGCCCTCCTGGTAGCAGGAGGGGAAGAGGCCCGCGTATATGGCCCCCACCAGGGCCGCGGCGGCCAGGGCGAAGCCGGCCATGGCCAGGTAGGGCCTTAAGCGGCGTCCGGCGAAGACCGGCGCCAAGAGCAGGGCGCCGGCGTTCAGGTAGCGCGCCGCGATCCAGAGCTGGGTGGGGTGGTCGGCACTCACCCAGGGGAAGACGCCCATGCCCTTGTAGGCCAGGGCGTGCAAGAGGTCAATGGAGCCCACGAAGAGGTAGGCTATGCCCACGAAGAGGATGTAGTGGTTGTCGCTGAATCGGCGGGTGTTCCAGGCCACCATGAAGGCCCCGCAGCCCACCACGATGCTGAAGAGCTCGGCCAGGGTGTGAAACAACTGGAAACTGTCCAGGCTGCTTAAGTACAGCACCCCGAAGGCCAGGAGCAGGGGCAGGGCCGTGAAGACGGCGCCCCGTTCAATGCCGCCTATTCTCACGTCTTGGCTTTCTGGAGGGCCGCCCCGCCTGGCGGGGCCTGGCCCGGGCCATGGCCCCCGGCGGGGCGTGGCTGGTGATGGTGTCGCGCAAGCTGTCTATCATGCCCGCCGCCGGTGTGAGCCAGCCGCCCCCCAGGCCGGCCCACAATGCACGGGCATGGTAAATTTGACCTATAATCACCGACAATCCGGGCCGATACAAGCCTTTTTAGCGGAACAAAGGCCCGCGCGCTCGGGCCCCGCGGCCCCCAACCGGTTCACCCGGCGGATGGTCAGCCGAGGGGTTGGCCATGAATTGAGGTCGCTGCACGGTGAAACATAACTACTGCCTGCAAAACCAAGTAGTAACCCGTGAAACATCACGTTGCCGGTGCAGCGACCGAAGCGGGCCACGGATGGCCCGCCAAATTGCGAGCCTTCTTAGGCGAGTAATTTTGGAGGCTTGGCAAAATCACATTTTTGCCAAGCCGACGCTGCACGGGGCAGGACGCCCCGTGCAGCACTCTCGAATTATGCTAGGCTGGACTGGTGGACCGCCCGCCCAACTCAAGGAGGCTACCAATCATGCCCAGCGGACGCTACAACGCGCTGACCGACGTGGAGGGGATACTGGTGGGGCACCACGCCTCGCCCAAGCACACCTGCGGGGTCAGCGTGGTGCTGTGCCCCCAAGGGGCCGTGGCCGGGGTGGATGTGCGGGGCTCGGCCCCGGCCACCCGCGAGACCGACCTCCTGGCCCCCCTCAACCTGGTGGAGCAGGCCCAGGCCGTGTGCCTGAGCGGGGGCTCGGTCTACGGCCTGGCCGCGGCCGACGGCGTGGTGCGCTGGCTGGCGGCTCAAGGGTGGGGCTTTCCCCTGGACCAGGGACAGGTGGCGCCCATCGTGCCGGCAGCGGCCTTCTACGACCTGGGGCGGGGCCGGGATTTCGTGCCGCCCATCGCCGCCGCCTGGGGGGCCAAGGCCTGCCAGGCGGCCCAGGACGGCGCCCTGGCCCTGGGCAACGCCGGCGCCGGCCTCAGCGCCGTGGCCGGGGGCCTCAAGGGCGGGCTGGGCAGCGCCAGCGAGGTCCTGGACCTGGGCCTGACCGTGGCGGCCCTGGTGGTGGTCAACTGTCTGGGCTCGGTGCTGGACCCGGCCAGCGGGCTATTCGGGGAGGGGCGCCGGGAGATGGACGGCGAACTGGGCGAGTTGGGCCGGCGCGGGGTGCGCCTGCCCGGCCCGGGCCAGGGCCAGACCGCCCGCCATACCACCATCGGGGTGGTAGCCACCGACGCCATCCTGACCAAGGCCCAGGCCCAGAAGCTGGCCCAGATGGCCCACGACGGCCTGGCCCGGGCCATCCGGCCGGCCCATACCATGTTTGACGGCGACACCATCTTCTGCCTGGCCACCGGCAAGCGGCCCCTGCCCCAGGCCCCGGGCTTCTTTGTGGGCGCCCAGGCCCCGGCCCTCAACGAGCTGGGCCGGGCCGCGGCCGACTGCTTTACCCGCGCCATCATGCGCGGCGTGGCCGCCGCCAGAAGCCTGGCCGGTTTCAGCGCCCTGCGGGACTTGTCCGCCCGCTAGGGGCCTGTCGGAGTAGTCCCTAGACAGGCTCCTAGGCGAAGCTGGGCGCGCGCCTGGGGACAGGTCCTGGTGCATAAAAATTTTGCATTGCTCCGGCTGGACGCATAATTTTTATGCGTCCCCGGCCACCTCCCGGCGGCCACGCCGGGGACCGGGCGCATAAAAACGTGTAAGAATTATGGGTTGCGGCGTTATACTCCCCGGGGGTCTTGGCACGGCTCATGCTGCAATAATCTGGGATAACCATCACCCGGCGGCCGGTCCGTGAAGTCCGAGGTAGACGATGAATAAGAAGAAAAGGCTAATTCAATGACCAGTTGACATCTTTCCCAGCCATTAAAGAAGGCAGTTGAACTAGCCGTTACCTGCGACCGCGATCAAGCAAAAGGAGGTTAACATGAAAGGGAAGCACATTGCCGGTGTGGTGGGGTTGGTGGTTTGGATGTTCCTTGGGGTGGCCTGGAGCCCACCGCCGGCCTCGGCCCACTGCGACACCCTTGACGGGCCGGTGGTGGCCGCAGCCAAGACAGCCCTGGCCAAGGGCGACGCTACTCCGGTGCTCAAATGGGTCAGGCCTGGGGATGAGTCCGCCATCAAGGAGGCATTCAAGAAAACCTTGGCGGTCAGGGCCAAGGGGTCAGAGGCACGGGAGCTGGCAGACCACTACTTCTTCGAGACCTTGGTGAGGCTGCACCGAGCCGGGGAGGGCGCTCCCTTCACCGGGCTAAAGGCAGGACCCGTGGAGCCAGCGGTAGCGGTGGCGGACAAGGCCCTGGACAGCGGCAAGGGTGACCACCTGGCCCACGAGATCGGCGAGGCGGTCGCCCAGGGGATCGGCCAGCGCTTTGCCCAAACCTATGAGGCCAAGAAGCACGCCGAGGAAAGCGTGGAGGCGGGCCGCAAGTTCGTGGCTGCCTATGTCGAGTTCACCCACTACGTGGAGAAGCTGGACATGATGGCCTCGGGCGGCGGCCACCACGCCGAGCAACCAGAGCAGGGGGCCAAGAAGGAACATCGGCACTAGCCGCCACGCCGCCCTTCCGGGCCGGCTCGCGGCCGGCCCGGAAGGGTTCAGCACCACCTTGATGTTCGGTCTGACTCTTGCATAGGCATGGGGAAAAAGAAGAAAGGAGAATCCATATGGGCTTGGCCTGAGGTGCCCCCGGTTTCTTTGGACACGGAATTGGGATAAACAGACCCGAGACGTGTACAAGGAGGCTTTGGGATGGCAGAGGAGAAGCGGGAGATGGGAGAGGTCGTGGGCTTGACGGAAGGAGCCCGTAGGGCGACTGGAGGAAAGCACACGACCGGCGGCCAGGTCGGCCCCCTGAAGCCGGACGAGCGTTGGAGCATGAGGCGCAAGCGTGAGGTGGTGCTGCGCCTGCTTCGTGGCGAGTCGGTGCAATTGCTGTCCAGGGAACTGGGCGTCGAGATATATCGCCTGGAGCAGTGGCGGAGCAAAGCGCTGGTGGGAATTGAGACGGCCCTGAAGGAGCGCGAGGGCGATCCGCTGAAGAAGGATCTGGACCAGGCAATGAAGCGGATCGGTGAGCTGAGCATGGAGAATGAGCTTTTGCGGATGCGGGTGGAAAAGCAAAGCCCTTTCGGCAAGGGGAGGTCGCGCAAGTGAGTCAGGCGGTCTCCCCGGCCACCGGCAAGCCCTATGGGGTGAGGAGGGCCTGTGCGGTCTTGTCCTTCGCGCGCTCCTCCTTCCACGCCGGCCAGACCGCCCCTGCGGCCAGAGCTGGCGGCAAGAGAGGCCCCAAGCCCCAGTGGTCTGACGATCAACTCCTGGACTTTATCATTCATGACCTTGCCCGCTCCGAGTTCCATGGCGAGGGGCACCGCAAGGTGTGGGCGCGCTTGCGGATCATGGACGGGGTCAGGGTCAGCCGCAAGCGTACTCTCAGGGTCATGAGGGAAAACAACCTGCTCTCTCCCCATCGGCCACGTGCCAAGACGGCCTCGGGCCATAAGGGCGAGATCATCACCGACGAGCCCAATCTGATGTGGGGCACCGACGGCAGCAAAATCCTGACCGTTGATGAGGGCTGGGTCTGGCTCTTCGCCGCATTGGAGCATTGGAACTCCGAGTGTATGGGCTGGCACGTCTCCAAGGCCGGGACCAGGTTCCAGGCCCTGGAGCCAATCGCCATGGCCCTCAACGAGGTGTTGGGCGGGGTGGACTTCGACGTGGCCAGGGGGCTGAAGCTGAGGATGGATAACGGCTCCCAGTACACCGCCGACGACTTCCGCAACCAGATCAGGTTCTGGGCCTCGCCCCCAGCTACGCCTTCATCGAGCAACCCCAGACCAACGGCGTGCCCGAGCGGTTCTTCCGGACTCTCAAGGAGCAGGTCATATACGGCCGCGTCTTTAAGAACGCCGAGGAGGTCAGGCAGGCAGTGGCCCACTTCGTCGAGTCCTACAACCGCTCTTGGCGCCTGGAAAGACTGGGTTACATGAACCCTCTGGAATACCGGCAGGCCTACTTGACCAGAATGGCCGCCTAATGACAAACTCGTGTCCAGAGAACCGGGGCCAATTCATGAATAAGAAGATCATCCTGGCCCTGTCCGGCTTGCTGCTCTTGGCCCTGGCCGGGGGGTTGTATCTGCTCTTCGGGCGGCCGGAGCCCGCGGTCTACAAGACCGTCAAGCTCAAAAAAGGCGACATCATCTCCACCGTCTCGGCCACCGGCAACCTGGCGGCGGTGGTCAACGTGCAGGTGGGCACCCAGGTTTCGGGCACCATCCGCAAGATCTACGTGGACTACAACTCGCCGGTCAAGCAGGGCCAGCCCATCGCCCAGATTGACCCCGCCATCTTCGAGGCCCAGGTGGAGCAGGCCGAAGGCAACTACCAGGCGGCCCTGGCGGGCGTGCAGAAGGCCAAGGTCACGGTGGCCGACACCCGGCGCACCCTGGGGCGCAACCGCGAGCTGATCGCCGGCGACTTCATCGCCCGGGCCGAGCTTGACAGCGCCCAGACCGCCCATGACGCCGCCCTGGCCGCCTTGCAGGCCGCCGAGGCGGCGGTGGTCCAGACCCGGGGTGCCCTGAACCAGGCCCGCACCAACCTGGCCTACTCCACCATCCGCTCTCCCGTGGACGGCACCGTGGTCTCGCGCAACGTGGACGTGGGCCAGACCGTGGCCGCCTCCTTCCAGACCCCCACCCTGTTCAACATCGCCCAGGACCTCACGCGCATGGAGATAGATACCAGCGTGGACGAGGCCGACATCAGCCGGGTCAAGGAAGGCCAAACGGCCTATTTCACCGTGGACTCCTACCCCGAGATTCGCTTCGAGGGCCAGGTCACCCAGGTGCGCAGCGCCCCGGTGGTCAGCCAGAACGTGGTGACCTACGTGGTGGTGATCGGTGTGGACAACCGCGAACTGAAGCTCAAGCCGGGCATGACCGCCAACGTCACCCTGGAGGTGGACCACCGCTCCGGCGTGCTCAGGCTGCCCACCGCCGCCCTGCGCTTCAAGCCCAAGACGCTCGGCGCGCCCGGGGCCGCGCCCCCCGGCCAGCCCCCGGCCGAGAGCAAGGCCCCGGTGGCCCGGCGGGTCTACGTGCTGGGGCCCGACGGCACCCTCCAGCCGGTGCCGGTCAAGACCGGCATAGGCGATGGCAACGCCGTCGAGTTGACCGAGGGCGAGCTCAGGGAAGGCGACGAGGTGATAATCGAGCAGGTGGGCAGCAAGAAGCCGGCGGTGGCCACGGGCTCGGGGCGGGGGCCTAGGTTCTAGATGGCCTGCGTGGTCAGCTTGCGCGACATCACTAAGACCTACCGCATGGGGCAGGAGATGGTGGAGGCCCTGAGGGGCGTCACCATGGAGATTCAGGCCGGCGACTTCGTGGCCATCATGGGCTCCTCGGGCAGCGGCAAGAGCACCTGCATGCACATCCTGGGTTGCCTGGACACCCCCTCCACCGGCTCCTACGCCCTGGAGGGGGTCAACGTGGAGCGCCTGTCCAAGAACCAGTTGGCCGAGGTGCGCAACAAGAAGCTGGGCTTCGTCTTCCAGGGCTTCAACCTGCTCAACCGCACCACCGCCCGCGAGAACGTGGAGCTGCCCCTGATCTACGCCGGCGTGCCCACCAAGGAGCGCCGCCAGAAGGCCCTGGCCGCCTTGGAGATGGTCGGCCTGGCCCGGCGGGCCGAGCACTACAGCAACCAGCTCTCCGGCGGTCAGCAGCAGCGGGTGGCCATCGCCCGCGCCCTGGCCGGCCAACCCACCCTCATCCTGGCCGACGAGCCCACCGGCAACCTGGACTCCAAGACCAGCGAGGAGATCATGGAGGTCTTCGAGAAGCTCCACGCCCAGGGCATAACCATCATCATGGTCACCCACGAGGCCGACGTGGCCGCCCACGCCCGGCGGGTGCTCACCTTCAAGGACGGCCAGATCATCTCCGACCGCCACCGCCAGGACAGCGGCTGGGCCGGGCCGGGGGGCCGGTGATGGAACTCTTCCTGGCGCTCAAGATCGCCCTGCGCGCCCTGGCGGTCAACAAGATGCGCTCCTTCTTGACCATGCTGGGCATCATCATCGGCATCGGGGCGGTGATCGTCATGATCGCCATCGGCGCCGGGGCCAGCAAGGTCATCGCCGACCAGATCGCCTCCATGGGCAGCAACCTGCTCTTGGTGGTGCCCGGCTCATCCACCGCTGGGGGCCTGCGCTCCGGCGCCGGCACCGTGCCCACCATCACCTACGACGATGTGAAAGCCATCCAGACCGAGTGCCCCGCCGTGGAAAGAGTGGCGCCCACGGTGCGCGGCAGCGCCCAGGTGGTCTACGGCAACATGAACTGGTGGACCCAGATACAGGGCTGCACCCCCGAGATGCTCGACGTGCGCGAGTGGAGGATCGCCGCCGGCCGCGGGCTGACCGCCACCGACGTGGAGAGCGCGCTCAAGAACTGCCTGTTGGGGGCCAGCGTGGCCGAGAACCTCTTCGGCGCCGAGGACCCGGTGGGCAAAATCGTGCGCATCAAGAAGGTACCCTTCACCGTGGTGGGGGTGTTGGAGAGCAAGGGCCAGTCGCCCCGGGGCGACGACCAGGACTACCTCATCATGCTGCCCATCACCACCGCCCAGCGTAAGATACTGGGCAACCCCTTTCCCAACACCGTGGGCGCCATGCTCATCCAGGCCCGCAGCGAGGAGGTGCTGGCCCAGGCCGAGGAGGAGGTGACCGCCCTTCTGGACCAGCGCCACCGCGTGGGCCCCAACAAGGAGCGCGACTACATCCTGCGCAACCTCACCGAGATTCTGGCCGTGTCCCAGCAGTCGGCCCAGGTGATGTCGCTCTTGTTGGGCGCCGTGGCCTCCATCTCCCTGGTGGTGGGCGGCATCGGCATCATGAACATCATGCTGGTCTCGGTCACCGAGCGCACCCGCGAGATCGGCATCCGCATGGCCATCGGCGCCAAGCAGCGCAACATCCTCTTGCAGTTCCTCACCGAGGCCGTGCTGCTCACCCTCTTCGGCGGGGTCATCGGCATGATCCTGGGCATGGCCGGGGCCTTCATCGTCTCCAAGCTCCTGGATTGGCCCACCTTCATCTCTCCCCAGGCCATCCTGGCGGCCTTCCTCTTCTCCGCCGGCGTGGGGGTGTTCTTCGGCTTCTACCCCGCCCGCACCGCCGCCCGCCTCAACCCCATAGACGCCCTGCGCTACGAGTAGGCCCGGTGCCCCGGGCTGGGCGCAACCGGGCCAGAGGGGTTGTGGCCCTGGCCATGGCTGGTCACAATCATCCTTCCAGCAGTTCCGGCGGCTCTTGGATTTTAATTTGGTTCTCTCTGAGGAATTGGAAGTATCCCGTCAGTGGTTTGCCCCAATACACCATGCGCACGGCTTCGGCGGGGCAATTGTTTATACAGCCCATGCAATCCACGCAGCGCCTCTTGTCCACCGTGCCCCGCAGGGGATCTATGGCCCCCGTGGGGCAAAGACGCGCGCAGGTCCCGCACCCCCGGCAGCGCGCGGTGTCTATCTCGTGGGTATTGGTGATCAACTTGCTGAACCGGATGGGCGCCAAGGATTTCTTCACGTCGCCCATGCCCATTTCCCGCGAAAAGGCCAAGGCTTTTCCGTCCCTGGCCGCGGCCAGCAGCCGCATGGCGAAGGCGCGCACCTTTTCATATGTTTCATGATTGGGAAATACCCTGGCCGCCAGGGACTTCTCGGGGAAAAAGGCCCAGGCCGGTGGGTAGGTGCCCAGGTTGCCGAAGGTCTCCAACCCCACAGGGGCGCCGCCCCGCTGGGCCAGTATCTCAAGGATGGCGCAAGCCGTGTTGTGCTGGTTGCTGGGCGGTAGCCCATGGGTGACATAGGCCGCCACAGGGGTCTGGGCCAGGGGGGGCAGTCTGCCCAGCCAATCCTTCAGGTATTGCGGCGCGTCGTAGTGATTGACCGGCCCCCCCACGGCAATGAGATCAAATCCCAACGCCTGGCCGGGATGGAAGTCGCGCAACTCCGCCTCCTGGACCTCAACGCCCAGCCGGCGCCACACCGCCGCTATCAAACGCCCAATCCTGCGGGTGTTACCCGTTTGGCTGTAACTGAGCACCAGGCCATTCTTGACCACCCGTGCTGAAAACGGCACCCGCGGCCGTTCCTGATAAGACAGGCCACAGGCTGGCACGGTCAGGGCAACCGCCGAAACCGCCGCCAGCTTCAACACCTCTCTTCTGTTGAGCATGAAGTTCTCCCGTCAGGCTGCCGGCCAGCGCCGGGCAGGGCCACCTTGCAGGACAGTTAGGACGCCGACAACTCAAACGCCGCCTCGATGGCGCATGATGCTCCCTTGATTCCTGAAGACCTCGTGCCGAGTCAGCCGGCCACTGATGGCCGTGGCCATCTGGCGGGGAGTTAAGCGCAACAGCAGGACCAGCAACCGGTTGCCAAGACCCACCACCACCTTGCTCTTCTTGCCCAGGAAGGCGCGCAGGCCGGCGCGGGCCACTTGCTGGGAGGTGAGCAGGGGACCTCGGAAAATGGGGGTGTCTTGCAGGCCGGCCCTGGCCGCGAAGCCGGTATCCGTGGCGCCGGGGCATAGGGCGCTGGCGGTGACCCCGCTGCCTTTCAGCTCATGGTGCAGCGCTTCGGTGAAGGACAGGACAAAGGCCTTGGAGGCACAGTACAAAGCGTTGTTGGGTCCGGCCACGAAAGACCCGGTGGAGGCCAGGTTGATGACTCCACCCCGCCCTCGGCGCACCATGTGGGGCAGGAGCGCCCGCGTGAGGCGATTCAGGGCCGCCAAGTTGACCGCCAGCATTTCTTCTTGCCACTGGGCTTTGGTATGGAGATACTCCCCCGCCGCGCTGAAACCGGCGTTGTTGACCAGGATATCCACCGCCAGTCCTTGTCGGCTCAAGCCGGCCAACAGGTTGTCCACTTGGCGGGGTTGGGACAGATCGCAGGGCATGACCACCACCTCGATGCCGTGGCTTTGGCGCAGCTCGGCGGCCAGGTCCTCCATCTCGGCCTGGCGCCGGGCCACAAGGATCAGCGGATGTTGCCGGCTGGCGAATTCCCGGGCCAGGGCGGCGCCTATGCCACCGCTGGCGCCGGTGATCAGGGTGAAGTCCATTTTCGTGTTCATGACAGCCTCTACGTTTTTTTGTTTTCTTAATTTTACATTTGTCTAACTGTTAGCCCAAAAAAAAGATGCCGGGTGCCGGCTTTCAGGTCTGCCTCCCCGGAGGTTTGATCCCCAACAACTGGCAGACCTCCTCCAAGGGTCCGGGTACGGTCCGTGCAACCAGGAATTTACCCCGCCTCTCGGTGCTGATGAGGCCGGCATTGACCAGCTCCTTGAGATGATGGGATAGGGTGGGGGCACATAGTCCCAATTTTTCGGCAACTTGGCAAACAAGGAAATCTTCTTGCGCCTCGAAGGTGGCCTCGGAAACCTTAAGTATCTCCAGGAACAGCGTCAAGCGGTTCTCGTGGGACAGGGCTTTGAGGATTTTGGCGGCTTGCCGCGCGTCCATGATTTTCTCATTTCGATAAACGTCTAATTGAAAAATACCACGGACCGCCCTGCCGCGCAACAACGTTGCCAGGCACCTGGGCCAGCACCTCGTCTCGGCATTTTGGTGAATGCGCCCGCTGGCCTTGTCACCCGCTTCGAACCGGGCCTAAAGGCTTGGCCTCGCGGCGGTGATTTAAGGCGGGAGATCAGCACCGTTCTTAGGGGACCTAGCCGGCAGGTACTGGGCCGCTCTCAGATGCCCCTGGCGAGCCTTAGCCGCCAGACCACCACCAGGGCCTCCAGGCCGATGCCCAGCGTCATCTTGGAGTGCCCCACCCGGCGGTCCTCGAAGCAGATGGGCACCTCCACCAGGCGGTGCCCGCCCCGGTGGGCGCGGTAGTTCATCTCCACCTGGAAGGCGTAGCCGCCGCTGACCAGCCGGCTCAGGTCCAGGCTGGCCAGCACCGCCCGGGGCCAGCACTTGAAGCCGCCGGTGACGTCGCGCAGAGGCAGACCCAGGATGGCCCGCGCGTAGAGGCTGCCCCCCCGGCTGAGCATGCGCCGGCCCAGGCCCCAGTTCTTCACCTGGCCGCCGGGCACGTAGCGCGAGCCCACGGCCAACGCCCCGCCGCGCGCCGCTTTTACCAGGCTGGGCACCGCCGCCGGGTCATGGGAGAAGTCGGCGTCCATCTGCACCACCAGGCTGGCGTCGCTGTGCTCGAGCGCCCAGTGGAAGCCCTCCACATAGGCCGAGCCCAGGCCCAGCTTGCCCCGGCGCGGCAGCAGGTTCACCCAGGGATAGGTTTGGCGCAAGCCCAAGGCCAACTGGCCGGTGCCATCGGGCGAGGCGTCATCCACCACCAGCACACCCAGGTCCAGGCCCAGGGAGGCCAGGGCCGCCACCAGTCTGGGCAGGTTGTCGGCCTCGTTGTAGGTGGGTATGACTACCAGTATTTCCAAATATGCGTCCCCCTGCTGCCAAGGCCACTGCCAAATACTTTAACATACCAGGGATTCAGCCCCAGGCAAACCAAATGGGCCGCCGCTGGCGGCGAGGCCACGGCCCACTCTCGCCGGGCCGGCAGGGCGCCTGCACCCTGCCCTCAACCCAGGGACTTGCCGCGGTCCAGCCGGCGCTCCAAGCGGCGCGAAAGCGAGGTGAACAGCCAGCAAACCACGAAGTAGACCAGGGCCACGAAGAGGAATATCTCGGTGGGGAAGACCATGGTGCGGTTGTTGACCTGGGTGGCCACATGGGTCAGCTCCGAGACGCCCACGATGAAGGCCAGGGAGGTGTCCTTGATCAGGGACACGAACTGGTTGACCAGGGAGGGCACCATGTTGCGCAGCCCCTGGGGCAGCACCACGAAGGCCATGACCTGCCAGCGCCCCAGGCCCGTGGACAGCGCCGCCTCTCTCTGGCCCCGGGGCACGCCCTCGATGCCGGCGCGCACGATGCCGCACATGTAGGCCGAGGTGAACAGGGTCAGGGCGATGATGACGGTGTGGGCCTCGGCCACCGTCTGGCCCAAAAGGGCCGGCAGCAAAAAGTAGGTCCAGAAGACGACCATGAGCAGAGGCACGCCGCGCAGCAGGTTGACCAGGACCAGGGTGGCCCAGCAGATAGCCGCGTTTTTGCACACGCTCAGGAGCCCCAGCGCCAGCCCGCCCACAAAGGACAGCAGGCAGGAGACGCTGGCCAGATAGAGGGTAAGCGCCAGGCCGCCCAAGGGGCCGTGGGGGAAGCGGCCGATGAGGAAATAGGTGAGGTTGTCCCACACCACCGCGAAGTCCAGGCCGGGTTCCACGGTTAGCGCCCCGCCGCCGGCCTGAGCACCCAGCGCGTGTAGAGGTTCACCGCCCCGGCGATGAACAGGCTGATAAGCAGATACGCCAGGGCCGCCGCCGAGAAGGCCTCCAGGCCCTTGAAGCTGTAGCTCTCCACCTGGCGGGCCTGGTAGGTCAGCTCGGCCACGCCGATGGTCATGGCCAGGGAGGAGTTCTTGGTCAGGTTGAGGAACTGGTTGACCAGGGGCGGTATGGTTATGCGCACCGCCTGGGGCAATATGACGTGGCGCATGGCCCCCAGGTAGCCGAAGCCCGCCGAGCGCGCCGCCTCCATCTGCTCCTTGGGTATGGCGCGCACCCCGGAGCGGATGTCCTCGGCGATGAAGGCCGAGGTGTATATGCCCAGGGCCACCACCCCGGCGGCGAACTCGAAGTTGGTGGTGGCCAGCCAGTCGTTGAGCGCCTGGGGCAATATCTTGTACGAGCCGAAGTACCAGAAGAATATCTGCACCAAAAGCGGCGTGTTGCGGAAGAACTCCAGGTAGGCCTGGGCCAGGCGGCGTAAGAAGCCCAGCGGGCCCAGGCGCAGCATGGCCACCAACACTCCCAGGAACATGGCCAGCGCCAGGGAAAGCGCCGATATCTCCAGGGTCACAACCACGCCGGAGAGCAGCCAGTCCAGGTAGCGCCCGGAGAGGACCGTCCCCCAATCGAAATGGTACTTGAGCACCCCGCGTCCCGGGCCCTGGCGCCGTCTAGTCGGGCTTGATGACGAAGCCGCGCGCCATGGGCGTGGGGCTCCCGGGCCCGAACCACTTGTCGAAGATGGCCTTGGCCTGGCCGCTCCGCTCCATCTCCAGGAGGGCCTGGTTGACCACGGCCAGGAACGCCGCGTCGCCCTTGCGCAGACCCAGGCCGTAGGGCTCGTCGGAAATGCGCACCTCGGTTATCTCGAACATGGCCTTGTTGGGGGCCTTGGCCAACATGCCGGCCAGGATGGACTCGTCGGTGGTCACGGCGAAGACCTTGCCCTGTTGCAGGGCCAGGAAGGCCTGGGGGTAGTCGTCGAAGGAGAGCACCGTGGCCGTGGGCAGGGCCTGGGCCGCGTTCTGCTCGCTGGTGGAGCCCTTGGCGGTGCCGATCTTCTTGCCCTCCAGGTCCTTGAGCCCCTTGACCGTGCCCTTCTTGACCAGGAATTTCTGCCCGGTGGCGAAGTAGGTATGGGAGAAGTCTATCTGCTTGGCGCGCTCGGGGGTCTTGGTCATGGTGGCGGCGATGATGTCGATGTTGCCTTCGCTGAGCTGGGGCATGCGCGAGGCGCTGGTCACCGGCTTCAGATCCAGCCGCACCCCCAGGCGCTGGGCGATGGCCTTAACGAAATCTATGTCATAACCCACGATCTCGCGGGTTTTTTCGTCCACGTAGCCAAAGGGCGGCAGCGAGTCCTTGACCCCCGCCACCAGGACGCCCTTCTGCTTCACTGTCGCCAGGGTGTCCCCGGCCAGGGGCGTCTGGGCGCACAAGAAGCAGAGGCCTAGCGCCGCCACCATCATAGTCAGCTTTTTCATGGCATGGATCCTCGTCTGTTGCCGGTAATCAATGCAGCGGTGAGAGCACCTGCCGCAAAAACTGCTGGGTGCGGGGGTGCCGGGGATTGGCGAAAAACTCCTCCGGAGGTGCATCCTCCAGTATCTGGCCCTGGTCGATGAAGACCACGCGGTGGCTCAGGTGGCGGGCGAATCCCATCTCGTGGGTCACCACCATCATGGTCATGCCCGAGCTGGCCAGATCGCCCATCACCGCCAGCACCTCGCCGATCATTTCCGGGTCCAGGGCCGAGGTGGGCTCGTCGAAGAGCATGATCTTGGGGCGCATGGCCAGGGCGCGGGCGATGGCCACCCGCTGCTGCTGCCCGCCGGAGAGCTGGGCCGGGTACCGCCCGGCCTTGTCGGCCAGCCCCACCCGCTCCAGGAGGTCCAGGGCCTCCTGGCGGGCCTGGACCTTGGGCGCCCGGCGCACCTTGATGGGGGCCAGGGTGATGTTCTCCAGGGCCGTGAGGTGGGGGTAGAGGTTGAACTGCTGGAAGACGAACCCCACCTCGGCCCGCAGGCGGTTGAGGTCCAGCCCTGGGCTGGCCAGGTCCTGGCCGTCCACCACCAGGCGCCCTTGGTCTATGCGCTCCAGTTGGTTGACCGTGCGGATGAGGGTGGACTTGCCCGAGCCCGAGGGGCCGCAGACCACCACCACCTGCCCCGGCTCCACCCGCAGGTTGACCCCGGCCAGCACGTGCAGCTTGCCGAACCATTTATGTACGTCGTGGAACTCGATCATTACCCATTCCCTGAGGGCCTTGCATATCACCGGCCTGGCGGCCGGGTCAAGAGCCGCGGGGCCTGCCCTCAGGCCGGGCGCATGTCGCCGGTCTGCAAGAAGCGCTGATGGAAGCTGAAGACCTCCTCCAGGATATGGGGCTCGTGGCCGCCCTGTCGCGTGGCCCGCGCCAGGTAGTCGCTCAGCAGGTCGCGGTAGGCCGGGGCGGCGCAGTTGTCAATGATGGCCCGGGCCGCCTGGCGGGGGGAGAGGTTGCGCAGGTCGGCCAGGCCGAACTCGGTGACCACCACGTCCACCGAGTGCTCGGAGTGGTCCACGTGGGTCACCATGGGCACGATGCGCGATATCTTGCCCCCCTTGCCCGTGGCCGGGGTGACCATGAAGGATAAAGCGGCGTTGCGCACGAAGTCGCCCGAGCCGCCGATGCCGTTCATCAGCTCGCTGCCCCACAGGTGGGTGGAATTGACGTGGCCGTAAATATCAATCTCCAGGGCGGTGTTGACCGACAACACCCCCAGACGGCGGATCACCTCCGGCGAGTTGGATATCTCCACCGGTCTTAAGACCACCCGCTCCTTGTAGCGATACAGCTCCTTGATGAAGCGGTCCTGGCCCCTGGTGGAGAAGGTCAGCGCCGAGCCCGAGCCGTGGCGCACCTTGCCCAGGTCCAAAAGGTCCAGCACCGCGTCCTGCAACACCTCGGAGTAGAGGTCCAGGCCGTGGAAGAAGTCGTTTTCCAAGAATCCCAGGAGCACGGCGTTGGCCACGTCGCCCACCCCCGACTGCCAGGGCAACCCCTTGGGCATGCGGCCGGCCTTGATCTCGTGCTCCACGAAATCCAGGATGTGGGCGGCGATATCGTGGGCGCCCTGGTCGGGTGGGGGGAAGATGGGGCAGTGGTCGCGTTCCTGGGAATAGACGATGGCCACCACCTTGTGGGGGTCCATCTCGATGTAGGGCTTGCCGATGCGGTCGCTGGCCCGGTAGATGGGTATGGGCATGCGGTAGGGCGGGTCCTCGGGGATGAAGATGTCGTGGATGCCCTCCAGGTCCATGGGGCAGGCGTCGGTCATCTCGATGATGATCTTGTCGGCCTGGCGCACGAAGGTGGGGGTGTTGCCCACGCTCATGGTGGGGATGAGGTGGCCCTTCTCGTTGATGGCCAAGGCTTCCACCACCGCCACGTCCACGCTGCCCAGGCCGCCGGAGCGCACCTGGGCCGAGGTGAAGGAGAGGTGATCGTCCTTGAAGAGTATCTCGCCCCGGTTGATGCGCTGGCGCATGGCCTTGGCGGCCATGTAGGGCCGCCGCCAGACCACCACCCCGGCCTCGGCCAGCACGTCGTCCAGGTCCTCGCCGGTGGAGGCGCCGGCGTAAAGGTTGATGCGCAGATGCTCGCCGGCTAAAGCCCGCTTGGCCACCTCGGCCGGTATCAGCTTGGGGTAACCCACCGGGCTGAAGCCCGAGACGAAGAGGTTGCTGCCGTCGGCCACGTGGCGGGCGGCGCTGGCCGGGTCGGTGACCTTGTCGCGCAAGGGCGCAAAGCGTATGCGCTCGTGAGGCATGGCGGCTATGTCTCCACTAGGAGTTCAGGTTGAGCTAGTGCCACGGACTCAAGTATAGCAGCAGCTTACCAGGGGTGTCATAATGCCCGCAAGGCAAGAGGCGGCCGGCCTCGGCCTATGACCCGTTGGGATCAAGGGAGCAGCGGTGGAGCAGGGCCAAGAGCGTAGCGTGAGCTTTCAGGGCCGGGAGATAGCCTTTCGGCTGGTGAAGAGCCGCCGCCGCACCCTGGCGCTCACCCTGGACCCCGAGGAGGGGTTGGTGGCGCGGGCCCCGCTGGGTGCTAGCGGCCGGCAGGTGGACGAGTTGGTGCTCGGAAAGGCCCCTTGGGTACTCAAACACCTGGAGCGCCTGGCCCGCCAGGGGCTGCCGCCCCCGCCCCGCGTCTACCAGGACGGCGAGCTTTTCCCCTACCTGGGCCAGGACCATGTGCTCACGCTGCTGCGGGGCCGCGCCGGGGGCCGGCCCCGAGTGGAGCCTCTGGGAGGGCGCCTATTGGTGGCCCTGGGCCAGGACCTGGGGCCGGAGACTAGACTGCTGGCCGTGGCCGGGGCCGTGGCCCGCTGGTACCGCCGCCAGGCCGGCCTGCTGCTGCCGCCCCGGGCGGCCCATTTCGCCCTGGCCTTGGGGCTGGCCCCACCGGCCGTGCGGGTGCGCGACCAGAAGCGGCGCTGGGGCTCCTGCAACAGCCGGGGAGAGATCCACCTCAACTGGCGGCTGGTCATGGCCCCGCCAGAGCTCTTGGACTACGTGGCCGCCCACGAGGTCTGCCACCTGGTGGAGCCCAACCACTCGCCCGGCTTCTGGCGGCTGCTGGCCGGGCTGATGCCCGACTGCCGTCAGCGCCGGCAAAGGCTCAACCAGGTCGGCCCCTTCCTGCGCCTGTAGACTGTACAGGTTTAACGTCAAGGATTTGGTCTTATGGAAAAGACGGGCGGGGATAAACCCCGCCCGTGTGCTTGCAGCGATAAAACAATATGGTTGACATGAAATCAGTGTTTATCGTTGTCGCGCGGCAGGCGCCGCTTGAGCAGGGCCTGCAATTCCTCGGCGGGCAGGGGCTTGCTGAAGAGGAAGCCCTGCATCTGGTCGCAGCGCAGGCCCTTGAGGAAGTTGAGCTGCTCCACGGTCTCCACGCCCTCGGCCACCACCTTGAGGTTGAGGCTGCGGCTCATGGAGATGATGGTGTCCACGATGGAGGCGTCGCCGGGGTTGGTGGCGATGTCGCTGACAAAGGAGCGGTCAATCTTGAGCGCGTGCATGGGGAAGCGCTTGAGGTGGTAGAGCGAGGAGTAGCCCCGGCCGAAGTCGTCCATGAAAAGCTGCACCCCCAGGCGGTTGAGCTGCTCCAGGGTGGCGATGGCCTCCTCCACGCTGTGCATGACCACGCTCTCGGTGACCTCCAGCTCCAGGCACTGGGGCGGCAGGCCGCTCTCGGCCAGGGCGCGGCCCACCATCTGCACCAGGTTGCGCTGCCGAAACTGGCGCGGCGAGATGTTCACCGCCACCCGTAGTTGGGGGAACCCCTGCTGTCGCCAGTTCTGGGCGCAGCGGCAGGCGGTGAACAAGACCCACTCGCCGATGGGCACAATCAGCCCGGTCTCCTCGGCCACGGGGATGAAGTCGGCCGGCTGCACCAGCCCCACCCCGGGCCGCTGCCAGCGTATCAGGGCCTCCACCCCCACCACCTCGCCGCTGGCCAGCTCCACCTTGGGCTGGTAGTGCATTACGAACTCGCCCTGGCGCAAGGCCCGGCGCAGGCTGCGCTCCAGGTCCATGCGCCGCACCACCTGCTGGTTCATGGCCGGGGTGAAGAGCTTGTAGTTGTTGCGGCCGTCGGCCTTGGCCCGGTACATGGCCGTGTCGGCGCCGGCCACCAGGGTCTCGGCGTCGGCGCCATCGTGGGGGTAGAGGGTTATGCCGATGCTGACCGTGAGGTAGAACTCCTGGCCGCGCACCCGGATGGGCTCGGACATGGTCTCCAGGATGCGGCTGGCCACCTGCACGGCGTAGTCCGGGGTGTGGGTGCCCAAGAGCAGCATGATGAACTCGTCGCCGCCCAGGCGGGCCACGGTGTCCTCGTCGCGCACCCAGCGCACCAGGCGCCGCGCCACGGCCTGCAAGAGCTGGTCGCCCATGGCGTGGCCCAGGCTGTCGTTGATGTTCTTGAAGTTGTCCAGGTCCAAAAACAGCACGGCCAGGCCATCGTTCTGGCGCTGGGCGTGCGCCAGGGCCATGTTCAGGCGGTCGTTGAACAACAGGCGATTGGGCAGGCCGGTGAGAGCGTCGTGGTAGGCCTGGAAGCTGATCTGCTCCTCGCTGCGCTTGATCTCGGTGATGTCGTGGAACACGCCCACGTAGTGGGAGACGCCGCCCTGGGGGTCCCTGATGGCGGTGATGGTCAGCCACTCGGGATAGGCCTCGCCGTTCTTGCGGCGGTTCCATATCTCGCCCTGCCAGTGCCCCTGCTCCTCCAGGCCTTGCCACATGGCCTGGTAGAATTCCGGCCCCTGGCGGTGGGAGGACAACAGGCGCGGGGTCTGGCCGATGGCCTCCTCGGGAGCAAAGCCGGTGATGGTGGTGAAGGCACGGTTGACCATGCGGATGAGGCCCTGGCGGTCGGTGACCAGGATGCCCTCCACGGTGTTCTCGAAGACCCTGGCCAGGAGGTTCATGTGCTCTTCCGAGCGCTTGCGCTCGGTGATGTCCTGCACGGCCCCCACCAGCATCTGGGGTCGGCCCTTTTCATCGCGCACCAACTCGGCCAACTGGTAGACCACCCGGGTCTGGCCGTCGGGGCGCACGATGCGGTGCTCCAGGCCCAGGGGCCCTTGCATGCCGGGGACCATGTCGAGGTGCCGGCGCACCAGCTCCCGGTCGGCGGAGTGCACCGAGAGCATGAAGCTCTTCAGGCTGACCGGGACCTGGGGGCCGCCGATGCCATAGATGCAAAACACCTCTTCGGAGCAGGTCATCTGGTTGGTGGCCAGGTCCATCTCCCAGTTGCCCAGGTGGGCCATCTTCTGGGCGCGGGTCAGGCTGGCCTGGCTCTTGCGCAGGGCCTGCTCGGCCGCCGCCCGCTTGCTGACATCCTTGAGCATGCCCACCATGCCCGTGACCCGCCCCCGGGCGTCCAGGTTGGGCGAGCCGCTCATGCTGAACAGGCGCTGGCTGCCGTCCTGGTGCAGCAGGCAGCGGGTGGTCCGCAGTATCTCCTGCTGGTCGCGGATGCGCCGGAAGGCCTCGCGGAAATAGGGCCGCTCGGCCGGCAACACGAAGTCCACGAAGAAGCGCCCCAGCACCTCGCCGGGGGCGTGGCCCAGGATGCGCCGCCAGGCCGGGTTTACGTAGGTGAAGACCCCGTCCTGGCCCAGGGCGTAGATAATGTCGGGCGCGTTCTCGCTCAAATTGCGGAAGCGCTCCTCGCTGGCGCGCAGGTTCTCCTCGGTACGGCGGCGCTGGGTCACGTCGCGCACCACGGCCAGCAGGTAATCCTGGCCCGAGAGCACCAGACGGTTAAGGCTCACCTCGGCCTCGAGGCGGTTCTGGCCCAGGCCCTGGAAACACCAGGTGAAATTCTGGGGATGGCCGGCCAGGGCCTGGCCGGTAAGTTGCCGCGCGGCCCCAAGGGAGTCCAGGCCCCCGGCCTGTTCCGGGGGCGAAAGGTCCGCGAGGGAAGAGCCTACCAGGTCCTGGCGGTTGGCGGCGAAAAACTCCAGGGCGCGGGGGTTGCAGTCCAGGATGCGGCCGTCGGCCAGGATCAGGATGGCGTCATTGGCGGTCTCGAAGAGGGTGCGGTAGTGGGCCTCCCTGAGCAGAAGGCGCTCCAGGGCCAGGCTGGCCTGGCCCTCGGGACCCATCAGGTCGCGCAGGGTTTCCAGCCGCTCCTGGCTGGCCCTGAGTTCCTCCCCCAGGCGGGCGGCGCGGCGCTGGGCCTCGTCCAATTGGCGCAACAAATCCGGGGCCTGGGCAGGAGGCTCTGGGGGCATGACGTATCCCTGTTATATCCTACAAAACGAATAGATATTATACACTAAATCGCCAAACAATGTAAGGCCTTGATTCATTGTGAAATGCCTTGACCGGCCCAAAACCGTCCGCCGTTGTCCATCCCGCCGTTTTCATAATGTAGCACACCAGGAAGGGATATGTCCCGGGCCTAAGCAAGCCGGGGATTTCGGCCCATGGGCTACCGAAAAACCCCTCCGCCGCATTTTCGCCCGGCCCGGTGGAGAGCCCTTCTGGGCAAGACCCGTGTGGCCCTCCCCGGTTGTGGGGCTAATCGCGGTCATCGTGGGAACGTCGTGGAAAACATGGCCCGCGCGGTGGAGGGACATTCCGGCCTCGGGTGGAGAAAACTCGCCGAGCCCCGGAGGCTTGGCGGAAAAACTGGGCTATCTCCCTGGATTCTGCCCGGCCTGGCGGTGGAGAAACAGGCTCGGGCCGGGGCAATACGGCACTGCTCTCGGCGGAAAAACCCGGACCCGACCCTGAACGCGGTGCAAAACCCGGAGGCGAGGTGGAGCAATACTTGCCCCAGGGCCGGGGCGCGGGGTGGAAAAACTTGGCCAGAGGCCCGGGCGGCTGTGGGAAAATAAGGACCAGCCTGGCCCCGGCGGTGGAAAGCACCGGCTGCCCCGGCCCAGGGCCGTGCAAAAACCCCTGGCCGCCCTCGGGGAGGCGGTGGAACAGGGCCGAGGACGGGCTTTTTGGCGCATACTGAAGGCCCGGGCCGGCCGGGGTGTGGGCCCGGCCCACCAGGCCGGGCGGCGGCCCCCCCGGGGACCGCTGGCAAGGCGCTTGGAGATACGCCGAGGTTCTGGCCACCTTGTCAGCGCCCAGGGCGGCCAGGGACCATGGCCGGCCCCTGGCAGGTCCTGGCGGCGGGCGGCGGCGGTTGTTTATCATTAGTTTATGACCCCATGCCCGGCGGGGCCGGCGGCGTCGCGGGCCGGCCGCGGGCATGAAGCGCAATCTCATCCTGGCCAAAGGGGGAGCAGATGCTCATCGGCGTACCGAAGGAGGTCAAGGTTGACGAGTTTCGAGTGGCCCTGGTGCCGGCGGGGGTGCGGGCCCTGACCGGCGCCGGCCACCAGGTGGTGGTGCAGAGCGGCGCCGGCCTGGAGGCGGGCCTGAGTGACCAGGATTTTCTGGAGGCCGGGGCGGTGATGGTATCCCGCGAGGAGGCCTGGGCCGCCGACCTGGTGGTCAAGGTCAAGGAGCCCATCGCCCAGGAGTACCAGTACCTGCGCCCCGGGTTGACCCTCTTTACCTACCTGCACCTGGCGGCGGTGCCCGAGTTGGCCCAGGAGCTTATAAGCCGCCAGGTGACCGCCGTGGCCTACGAGACCATCCAACTGGAGGACTTTAGCCTGCCCCTGCTCACCCCCATGAGCGAGGTGGCCGGCCGCATGGCGGTGCAGGCCGGGGCCCATTACTTGGAGCGCCAGGCCGGCGGCCGGGGGCTCTTGTTGGGCGGGGTGCCCGGGGTGCGCCGGGGCCGGGTGACCATCCTGGGGGCCGGGGTGGTGGGCACCGCGGCCTTGAAGATCGCCGTGGGCATCGGTGCCGAGGTGACGGTGCTGGACCGCAACTTAAGGCGCCTGACCTATCTGGACGACATCTTCGGCTCGCGCATCACCACCCTCATCTCCCTGCCCGACACCGTGGCCCGCAGCGTGGCCGCCGCCGACCTCTTGATCGGAGCGGTGCTGATCGCCGGGGCGCGCGCCCCCCGCCTGGTGAGCGAGGAGATGGTCATGGCCATGAACCCCGGCTCGGTGATCGTGGACGTCTCCGTGGACCAGGGCGGCTGCGTGGCCACCATCCGCCCCACCACCCACGAGGACCCCATCTACACCCTGCACGGGGTGATCCACTACGGGGTGACCAACATGCCCGGGGCGGTGTCGCGCACCAGCACCTTCGCCCTGACCAACGTCACCTTGCCCTACGTGCTGGCCCTGGCCGGCGGCCCCCTGGAAGCCGCCCGGCGCGACCCCGCCCTGGCCAAGGGCTTCAACACCCACGCCGGGGCCTTCACCCATCCCGAGGTGGCCCAGTCTCTGGGCGCGGTCTGCCAGCCCCTCTGGTAGCGGCGCCACGGGCCGGGCTTGCGGCCGGAGGGGTGAGGACGTAAGATTCGCCTGGCCGGTCCCTTCCCCCGCGGATGGGGACACGGCCTCCGTCATGGCGGGACGCGGTTGGCGCCGCGCCGGCCCGCCGCCCACAACCCGGTCCGGCCGGTGGGTCCCAGGCCCGCCGGCCGGGCGGTTTTGACAGGGAAATTTTTTCACGAAGTGCCTCCCCCGACGGGGGGACAACCCTTTCGCCATCTTTACCGCTGGTTAGGCCCCCGGCGGGTTTCTTAGCCTAATAAAAATGAAAATCGGCGATTTTTTGAATTTTTTGAAGAAATTTGAAGATTGGCTGTGTGTCAATTTTAGTCACAATTGTGACTAATCCTGGAAGCCCAAAGGGCTTGCGGGCTTACCCCGGCGGGGCAAAAAAAACCTAAATCCCGCCCCTTGCGGGCTTGGCACAATAATTTTTAATTATTCAAGGATATTACCCTGTGTACAAGTAACTGGCGGCCCCAAGGCCCACCCTGCCAGGCAGGCGTTGACCGGCCGGCAGGGCAGGCGGTAAATAATGGGCCATCATCTGCAACGCCCGCGAAGCCTGTCCACATACGAATATACTCCCGTATTCTGACCATATTTTTGGTCTACGGAGGATGCTTTGTCCTTGGTCCTTTGGAATGCCCTTTATGACGGCTTGCGCGCCGGCCTGGACAACGAGGAGTTTCAGGTCTGGATCGCCCCCTTGCGCCTAATGCGCCAGGACGCCGCGCGCCTGACCCTGGGCTGCCCCAACGCCTTTCACCGCACCTGGATACGCGACAACCACCTACCGCGCATGCGCGAGATTCTGGCCCAACTGGGTCAGCCCCTGCAGATCGCCCTGGAAGTCTTGCCCGCCCCCCAGCCGGCCGCCAAGGCCGCGCCCCAGCAATTGGAGCTGCCCCAGGTGGCCCAAGGGCGGCCCCGGCTCAACCAGCGCTTTATCTTCGATAAATTCGTGGCCGGCACGGGCAACGAGTTCGCCTGGGCCGCGGCCAAGGCCATGGCCCAGGGGCAGAAGCTGTTCTCCAACACCCTGTTCTTGGTTTCGGGAACCGGCCTGGGCAAGAGCCACCTCACCCAGGCCGTGGGGCACCAAGTGCTCACCTGCGACCCCGGCGCCAGGGTGGCCTACCTAACCGCCGAGGACTTCGCCAACCAGATGATCGCCGCCCTGCGCAACAAGCGCATCGAGGCCTTCAAGGACCGCTACCGGCGCGGCTGTGACGTGCTGCTGCTCGAGGAAGTGCAGTTTTTGGCCGGCAAGGACAAGACCCAGGACGAGTTGGGCTACACCCTGGACGCCCTCTTGGACGCCGGCAAGCGCCTGGTCTTCACCGGGGCCACGCCCGCCGGGCAGATCAAGGGGCTCAAGCGTCACCTGGCCAGCCGCCTCAGCTCTGGCCTCACGGCGGCCATCGAGCCGCCCGACCACCTCACCCGGGTGCGCATCCTGGAGCACCTGAGCCGCGAGGAGGGCGTGAGCGTGAACCCGGACGTGCTGGAGTACCTGGCCCAGGACGTGGTGGGCGACGTGCGCCGCCTGCAATCGGCCCTGGTGGGGCTACTGGCCAAGGGCAGCCTCACCGGCCGGCCCCTGGACCTGCGCCTGGCCGCCGAGGTGCTGGGGCACATGCACCTGCAGCTCAGCCGGGTCACGCCGGAGCAGATATTAAGCCTGGTGGCCCAGGTCTACGGCCTGGAGCGGGGCCTCTTGACCGGCAGGAGCCGCAAGAAGACCGTGACCCGGCCCCGCAACCTGGCCCTGTACCTCTGCCGGCGCCACACCGAGGCCTCCTACGCGGCCCTGGGGCGCGCCTTCAACCGCGACCACTCCACGGTGATGTACAACGTGGACCAGGTGGAGCGCGGCCTGGGCAGCGACCCCAAGCTGTCCCAGGAACTGGCCTATCTGGAGCAGCGCCTGGGCCTGGCGGGCGGCTAATCCCGCGCCTGGCCCCCATTGACGGGCCGGGATGGGCTCTTTCGCCGAACATGTTAAACTTTGTGCTTTAGTTTGTACTGAAAATGAAGACGGGCGGGGTTTATCCCCGCCCGTGTATTTACGCGGAAAGAACCTGGCCGCCTGGAATAGGATACCGAGTCGTGGGGGAAGGCCCGGACATTTCTATTTGCGGACAGGTTCTTAACCGACCTGTTAATGCCCGCCGCGGCTCGCGGCCCCGTATATGCCCTGCCCGGGGCACCGGGCCGGTTAACGCCCGGCGGTGTGCGCTCCGCCGTTCTTGCCGGCGGTGAGGCGGGCCTTGAGCAGGGGGAACTTCTCGGCCAGGCGCTCGCGGGCGATGGGCGGCACTAGGCCGTTGATGTCGCCGCCCAGGCTGGCGGCCTCCTTGACGATGGTGGAGGAGACGTAGAGCCACTTGTAGTCGGTCATCAAAAAGATGGTCTGCACCTTGCGGCTGAGCTTGCGGTTCATCAGGGCCAGTTGGAACTCGTAGTCAAAGTCGGACAGGGCGCGCAGGCCGCGCAGGATGGCGTTGGTCTTCTGCTCGATGACGTAATCCACCAACAGGCCCTGGAAGGTGTCCACGCGCACGCCCTTGGTGTCGGAAAGGGCCTCGCTGATCATGTCCAGGCGCTCGGGGATGGTGAACAGACTTTTTTTCTCGGAATTGCGGGCCACGGCCACGATGACCTCGTCGAAGATCTCCAGGCCCCGGCGGATGATGGAGATGTGGCCGTTGGTGATGGGGTCGAAGGAGCCGGGATAGACCGCGCTTTTCATGATGAGGCCCTTTCTGGGATGGGTTGCGCTGGGGTCGGCGCCCAAAAGCTCAGCATGGTCTGGCCGTAGCGGCGTTGGTCCACCAACTCCAGGCCGGCCTGCTCCGGGGGCGGCTCCTGGGGGGCGTGCTCGATGACCAGGAGCCCGCCGGGGGCCAACAGGCCCGGCCTGGCGCACAGGGCCAGCAGGCGGGCCACCTGTCCCCGCTGGTAGGGCGGGTCGGCCAGGATGATCTCCAGCGGCCCCTGGCCGGCCAGGGCCGGGCCGGCGGCGTCGGCCAGGAGCACCTTGGCCCGCCCCTCCAGGCCCAGGGCCGCCAGGTTGGCCTCAAGCACCCGCGCCACCGCCCGCCGCTCCTCCACGAACAGGCACCAGGCCGCCCCCCGGCTCAGGCCCTCGATACCCAGGGTGCCCGGCCCGCAATAGAGGTCGGCCAGGCGGGCGCCGGCGATGCGCGCTCCCAGGATGTTGAACAGGGCCTGGCGCACCTTGGACCCGCTGGGGCGGGTGTCCTGCCCCGGCGGGACCTGGAGGTTGCGTCCCCGCAAGGCCCCGCCGGTGATCTTGAGCACGTACCCTGGACTCCCTGGGGGCCTTGGGCCTACAGGTAGTCCCGGGTGAGAATCTCGGCGATCTGCACCGCGTTGGTGGCCGCGCCCTTGCGGATGTTGTCGGCCACCAGCCACAGGTCTATGCCCCGCTCCTGGCTGATGTCCTGGCGGATGCGCCCCACATAGGTCAGGTCCTGGCCGGCGGCCTCCAGGGGCATGGGGTAGCGCTTGTTGGCCGGGTCATCCACCAGCTTGACGCCGGGGGCCTGGGCCAGAACCCGGCGCACGTCCTCGGGGCTGATCTGGCGCGCGGTGGTGATGTTCACCGCCTCGCTGTGGCCGTAGACCACCGGCACGCGCACGCAGGTGGCCGTGACCTTGATGGAGCTGTCGCCCATGATCTTCTGGGTCTCCAGCACCATCTTCATCTCTTCCTTGGTGTAGCCGTTGTCCTTGAACACGTCTATATGCGGAATAAGGTTCATGGCGATCTGGTAGGGGTAGACCTTGTGCTCCACGGGCCGGCCCTCGTACAAGGCCTTGAGCTGGTCTTGCAGCTCCACGATGGCCTTTTGGCCAGTGCCGCTCACCGCCTGGTAGGTGCTCACCACCACGCGCTCGATCCTGGCCAGGTTGTGGATGGGCCCCAGCACCACCACCATCTGGATGGTGGAGCAGTTGGGGTTGGCGATGATGCCCTTGTTCTTGTACTGGGCGATGTCCTGGGGGTTGACCTCGGGCACCACCAGGGGCACATCGGGGTCCATGCGCCAGGCGGATGAGTTGTCCACCACCACCGCGCCCTCTTTCCAGGCTAAAGGCGCCCACTGCTCGCTGGTGGAGCCGCCGGCCGAGAACAGGGCCACGTCCATGCCCTTGAAGCTGCCCTGGCCCAAGACCTGCACCGGCACCTGCTCACCCTTGTAAGTCAGGGTTTTGCCGCGGGAGCGCTCGGAGGCCAGAAGCCTCAGCTCGGAGATGGGAAAATTACGCTCCTCAAGGCAACCGATCATCTGGTTGCCCACGGCGCCGGTGGCGCCGCACACGGCTACCCGGTACTGCTTGGCCATGGCTTGGGACTTTCTCTAGGCTTGGGGTTGCATGGCAACGGCCCGGCCCACGGCCCCGATGGCCGCCGCCGGGGGGCATCCACCCTGTCATAACGGTCTTATTTAGCCGGGCCGCGCCCTAATTGCAAATCCTTTGTGCGGTTTGCCCAGGCCGGGGTTGAGGCCGGCCCAGCCCGGCTCAGCCCTTGTAGCTGTCTTGCAGTTCCCTGGCCACCTTGCGCAACAGGCCCCCCTGGCTCACCAGCCGGGCCAGGTAGGGGTCCACGGGCTGGGCCTGGAAGCTCTTGTCCTGGTCAAGGTCGCGGATCAGCCCGCTGTAAGGGTCCAGGTCCAGGCGGTCGCGGTCATGCACGGCCAAGGCGGCCTGGGGGCACTCAAAGATGAGTAGGCCCATGTTGAAGGCGTTGCGAAAGAACAGGCGGGCGAAGCTGTGGGCGATGACCGCGCCCACTCCGGCGGCCTTCAGCGCCAAGGGCGCCTGCTCGCGGGCCGAGCCGCAGCCGAAATTGCGGCCGGCCACGATAAAATCGCCGAACCCCACCTGACCGGCGAACTCGGGACGCAAATCTTCCAGCACGTGCTTGGCCCATAAGTGGGAGTCGTTGTGCACCAGGTAGCGGGCGGCGATGATGGCGTCGGAGTCCACGTGGTCGCCGAAAGTCCAGGCCCGGCCGGTGAGCATGGCTATATCTCCTCGGGGCTGGCCAGGCGCCCGGCCAGGGCCGAGGCGGCGGCCACCGCCGGACCGGCCAGGTAGACGCGGCTCTTGGGATGGCCCATGCGCCCCACGAAGTTGCGGTTGCTGGTGGAGACGGCCACCTCGCCAGCGGCCAAGACCCCCAAATGCCCGCCGGCGCAGGGGCCGCAGGAGGGCGGTCCCAGGATGGCCCCGGCCTCCAGCAGGGTCTCGGCCAGGCCCTCGCGCAGGGCGGCCAGCAGGATGCGTGGAGTGGCCGGGATGACCATCATACGCACCCGGGGGTGCACCCGGCGGCCGGCCAGCAGGCCGGCGGCCACCCGCAGGTCGCTCAAGAGCCCACCGGTGCAGGAGCCGATGAAGACCTGGTCCACGGGCTCGCGGCCGGCCTGGCTGGCCGGGGCCACGTCGTGGGGGCTGTGGGGCCGGGCCACCAGGGGCGACAGCCGGCTGGCGTCTATCTCCAGTACCTGGCTGTATTCGGCCTGGTCGTCGGGCGAGACCGCCTGCCAGGGCCGCCGCGCCCGCCCCTCCAGGTAGTCGGCGCAGACCTGGTCGGCGGGGAAAAGGCCGGCCTTGGCCCCGGTGTCCACGCTCAGGCTGGCGATGGCCTGGCGGGCCTCCAGGTCCAGCCCGGCCAGCAGGGGGCCGTGGAACTCCAGGGATTGGTAGTGGGCGCCCTCGGGTCCCAGGCGGCGAAGCATCTCCAGGCCCAGGTCCTTGGCCCCCACCCAGGGCGGCAGGTGGCCCGTGAGGACCACCCGGATGGACTGAGGCACCTTGAACCAGGCCCGGCCGGTGATGAGCGCCGCGGCCGCGTCGCTGCTGCCCACGCCCACGGCCAAAGCCCCCAGGGCGCCGTAGGTGCAGGCCCGGCTGTCGGCGCCTATAATCAGCTCGCCGGGCAAGGCCAGGCCCTGTTCGCAGATCAGGCTGTGGGCCACGCCGGCCTGCGCGCCCTCGAAGCGCTGGCCCAGGCCGTGCTGGCTGGCGAACTCGGCCATCTGGCGGGCGGTCTGGGCGGCGGCCAGGTCCTTGTTGGGGGTGAAGTGGTCGGCCACCATCACCACCCGTTGAGGGTTGAAGACCTGCAGGCCGCCGGCCTGGTGAAAGGCCCTTATCACCAGGGGCGCCGAGACGTCGTTGGCCATGACCAAGTCCACCTGGGCCTCCACGATCTCGCCGGGGCGCGCCTGGGCCTGGCCGCAGTGGGCGGCCAATATCTTTTGGCTCTGGGTCTGGGCCATGCCTGCCTCCGGGGCGCTACGCGAGTAACAGGATTGTGCCCCAAGCGGCCAGGATGGCAAGCACTAAATTTGCGGGCCGTTGTCGTTGGAAGATGACGAAGGCCCCAGGCCCCTAGCCGCCCAGCCGCTGGCGGCAGACCTCTTCGTAGCGCCGGCCGATCTCCAAGTATTGCTCCGGGCTCAACGGCGGGCGGTTGATTTGCTCCAAGAGGGCCGGCGGTATTTGCCCTGACTGGGCCAGGGCCAGACCGGCCTGGGCCAAGAGCTCCAGGTGGGGCTCCAGGCGCTGGGGCTCCATCTGCAGGGCGATGGAGCCGGGGATGCACAGCTCGGCCAGGGGCTGGCTGAAGAAGTTGGCCGCCTGGGCGCGGAAGGTGGCGACCAGCGGCGCGAAGGTGGCCGGCTCCGGGAAGCTGCAGGTGCTTAGAAGTAGCATCTGGCCGGGCATGGACCACTGGGCGGGGTGTCGCACCCGGTCGTCCGGCCCTTGGGTCAGGAAGGGCTGCATGGTGCAGATGCAGCGGTCAATCACCGCCTTGATCTGGGCGCTCATGTTGTCGGTGTAGACCGGCGTGGCCAGCACCAAGAGATCGGCGGCCTGGAGCGCCGGGTAGACCTGCTCCATGTCGTCGTGCTGGGCGCAGACCCCTGGGGTCTTGAGCATGCACTTCAGGCAGGCCAGGCAGGGAGCCACCTTGAGGCGGGCCACCTCCATCACCCGCACCTGGGCACCGCCCCCAGTCAGGCCGCTGGTAAGAGCGGCCAGCAGGCGCGCCGTGACGCCCTTGCCCCCGCGGGCGCTGCCGTTCAAGGCCAGGACCTTCATCGTCACCTCCGCGCTGTCTGGGCATTTAAGTTTCTTGGCTGGCCTGCCGATGAAGATTACGCCAAGGGGCGGCCGGCCACAAGCCCCCGGCGATAGCAGTGCTTGCGGCCGGGGGCGGCCAGGGCCAACAAGCCATCTACCTAAGAGGCTTCGTCATTTTGGGCTTGCAAGGCCACGGTCCCAAGCGCAAAGTACAATCAGGTTCGACATGTTAGCCATGGTAGCGCTGTTTTCCCGGCCAGGCGCGGATTTGGTTTCCGGCGCCGGGCCGGCGTGTACGAGCGGGGCGCGGTGAACTTGGTCCCACGCAAGGTGTTGATCGCCGCCGACCGGCAGGAGCGGACGGCTGGCCTGGTCGAGCTGTTGTCTCGGACCGGGGGTAAGGCCTTTGAGGCCCACTTGGCCCAGGGCCGCCAGGATTTTCTGGCCCTGGCCGGCCAGGGGCGCGCCGATTTGGCCCTGTGGGCCGGTGACGGCCCGGGGGCGGCGAGCCTGGTGGAACAGGTGCGCCGCCAGGCGCCGGGCCTGCCCCTGGTGCTCATCCTGGAGCCTTGGCAACCCGAGGAGGCCGGCCAGGCCCTGGCCCTGGGCGCCCAGGATTGCCTGCCTGGCCAAGGCCTGGACCCCGCCCGCCTGGCCCTGGCCCTGGCCCTGGCCCCGGCCCGCCTCCAGGCCCTGGAGAGGGAGCGCGGGCAGGCCGCCCGCTACCAGTCCATCGTGGAGCACCAGACCGAGCTGATCTGCCGTTTCGCCCCCGGCGGCACCCTGACCTTCGCCAACCAAGCCCTGGCCAGCTATTTCGGCCATCCGGCGGCGCGCATGGTGGGGGTCAACATCTTCGAGCACCTGCCCCCGGCCGACGCCCAGGTCACCCGCCAACTGCTGGCGCAGCTTACTCCCCAACACCCCGTCGCCCGCGTCGAGCAGACCTTCACCACCCCCGACGGCGAGCGGCGCTGGCAGCGCTGGACCGACTGGGGCATCTTTGACCAGGATGGCCACCTGGTGGAGGTCCAGGCCGTGGGCCGCGACATCACCGAGCGCAAGCGCATGGAAGAGGCCCTGCAGGTGGTGGAGTCCAACCTGCGCCAGCTCATCGTGGACAACGCCGATGGCCTGATCGTGGCCGGGGCCGACGGCTTGGTGCTCTTCGTCAACCCGGCGGCCGAGCGCATCATGGCCACGCGGGCCTGGGACCTGGTGGGCCGGCCCTTCGCCTTTCCCCTGGCTACCGGCCAGCGCCACGAGATGTGCCTGAGGGCCGCCGACGGCCAGAAGGTGGTGGTGGAGATGCGGGTGGTGCGCACCAAGTGGCAGGGGCAGCCGGCGCTCTTGGCCTCCCTGCGCGACATCAGCGAGCTGGCCCAGTTGCGCGAGGAGTTGCGGGCCCTGTCCCTGGTGGACGAGCTCACCGGTCTCTACAACCGCCGAGGCTTCCTCACCCTGGCCCGCCAGCAGGTCAAGACCGCCCAGCGCATGGGCCGGCGCCTGCACCTGTTCTTTATTGACGTGGACGACCTCAAGCTTATAAACGACCGCCTAGGCCACACCGAGGGCGACCGCGCCCTGGTGGCCGCCAGCCAGGTGCTGAAAAGCACCTTCCGCGGCTCGGACATCGTGGCCCGCATGGGCGGCGACGAGTTCGCGGCCCTGGCCCTGGAGGGCGAGGAGGAGACCACCGAACCCATCAGCCAGCGCCTGGAGCACAACCTCCAGGCCTGGCGGCGCCAGGGGCTGCACCCCTTCCCCCTGTCCTTGAGCCTGGGCACCACGGTCTACGATCCCGGCTCCCCCCGCGCCCTGGAGGACCTGCTCAGGGAGGCCGACCAGCGCATGTACGAGCACAAGCGCGGCAAACCCCTGCCCGGCCAGGCCTCGTCCGGCCCCTACTCGTAGATCTTCTCCTCCAGCTCATCGGCGCCGGCCGCGTCGGCCTCGAAATCGCGCTCGGCGCCGGCGCCCTGGGCGGCGGCGTATTCGCGGTACCACTCGCTGGCCACGATCATGCTCATCACCTCGTTGGTGCCGGTCCAGATGGAGGCCAGGCCGAGATCGCGCACGATGCGCTCCACGGGATAGACACTGGTGTAGCCGATGCCGCCCATGACCTGCATGGCATGGTGGGCCGCCTGCTGGCAGGACTCGGTGACGAACTTCTTGGTCTGGCTGACCAGGCGCCGGGTCTGGTTGGGGGGCAGCCCGGCGTCCACCCCCCGGGCGGTGACGTAGACGCTGGCCCGGGCCTGGTCCAGCAGGAGGGCCGCGTTCGCCACCTGGAAGCTCACGCCCTGGAACTGGCTGATGACCTGGCCGAAGGCCTTGCGCCGGCTGGTGTAGCCGGTGGCCACCTCCAGGGCCGGCCGGGCGGCGCCGATGGTCATGGCCGCGGTGCCCAGGCGCTCGGGGATCATCATGGTGTTGAAGATCTCGACCGCCCCGTTGAGCTTGCCCAGCAGGTTTTGCTTGGGCACCTTCGCGTCCTGGAAGACGATGCGCCCGGCCCCGCCGCCCCGGCAGCCCATGAGGCCGTAGAGGTACTTGGTGGTCACTCCCGGCCCCCGGTCCACGATGAAGCAACTGAGCCCCTTGTGGGGCGGGGCCTGGGGGTCGGTGCGGGCGTAGACCAGGAAAAAGTCGGCCCCCTCCGCCCCCACGATGAAGCGCTTCTGGCCGGTGAGCAGGTAGTGGCCGCCCATGTCCACGGCCTGGGTGGTGGTGCCGAAGAAGTCGCTGCCCCCCCGGGGCTCGGTGAGGCACTCGGCGGCGAAGACCTCGCCCCTGAGCAGCGGCTTGACGTAGCGCTCCTTCTGTGCGTCCGTGCCGTGCAGGATGATGGCGTCGCAGACCAACTCCGCCCCCACCCCGAAGACGCAGGCGAAGATGTAGCCCAGCACCCCCACCTCCTCCATGACCATGCAGGTGCTCACCCAGTCCAGGCCCCGGCCCCCCCACTGGCGGGGGTAGCGGCAGCCCATGAGGCCCCGGCGCCCGGCCTCCTGGAGGAACTCCTTGGGGAACTGCACCTTGTCTTGATCCATGTCCAGGATCATCTGGCGGGGCACCCACTTGACCAGCTCGCGCACCTCATCCCGCAGGGCCAGTTGCTCCTTGCTCAACAGAAAATCGAACATGCTAGTCCTCGCTATGGGTATGGGAAGAGCTACCTTCCAGATGGGTCAGGCGGTCAATGAGCTTTTGCCGTACCGCCAGGATGTCCTGCTCCAGCAGGCGCAACTCCTCCAGGCGCTGGGCGATCTCCCGCAGCTTCTCCTCGCCGTAGGCCAGGCTGCGCCGTATCTGCTCGGCCTCGTCCAGGTCCACCTCGGCCATGCCGATCATCTCGGCGATCTGGGTGAGGCTGTAGCCGAAGCGCTTGCCGCGCAGGATCAGCTTGAGGCGGGCGCGGTCGCGCCGGCTGTACAGGCGCTGGTTGCCCGGGGAACGGCGGGGGCTTAATAGGCCCTTTTCCTCGTAGAAGCGGATGGTGCGGGTGCTGATGTCCAGCTCGCTGGCCAGTTCGGAGATGGTGAAGAGGGGTGGCGGGGTATCCGGGGTCACGGCTTACTTCCAGTTGACGTTAAAGTTAACTATGTCTGGGATGGCGACCGCCTGTCAAGGGCCTGGCGCGGAGGCAAAAAGACGGGCGGGGGTCGAGTGCCTCGACTCCCAATGCGGGTCGGGAGGGGCTCTCCCGCGACCAACCCCGTTTGCTCCCGTAGTGGCCATGTTGAACATACAAGGGGAGGGGTTTATCCCCTCCCGTGTCCTTAGGCGCAAGAACAAGACGGGCGGGGATAAACCCCGCCGCTTGTTACGAAGAATAATGAGGCTATCGCTCGGCCTCAGGCGTAGCGCAACAGGGCCGCGATGCCTCCCATGTTGTCCAGGGCCGAGGCGCCTTCCACCTGCTCCAGGGCCGCGCCCGAGTCCAGGGCCTTGGCCAGGGCCAGGTTGACCACGTCGTCGGCCCGGGTCATGGCCGAGCCGCACAGGGGGCAATCGCCAGCCTCGGAGCGCAGACGTCCGCAGGCCGGGCAGGACCAGCCCTCCTGGGTGAAACCCCGGCGCACCAAGAGGGTGTGCACCTGGCCGTCGTGCAGGGCGGCCAGCACCTGGTTCAGCCCGGTGGCGGCTTGGCCGCCGGGACCCAGGTTGTCGGCCAGGTTGGCCAGGCGCCGCTCCTGGCGCTGACGGCTGGCCAGCACCTGGGCCTTGGCCGCCTCCTCGGCCACCTGGCTCAGCGGGGCGCCCACGTCGCAGGTGATGGTGCCGGCCAGGTTCTGGGCCAGGTAGGGGTGCAGGTGGGGCAGGAAATGCTCCACCCGCACCCGCGAGCCGGCCACCAAAAGCTGCTGGCATTTGCGGGCGGCGAACTCCTCGCGCAGGCGCTGCACCTCCCACCAGGCCCAGGAAGGCCTCGAAGAAGCGGGCCTTGCGCCGGTCCAAGAGCACGATCAGCGCCCGGCAATGGTCGCTGGCCAGGGCGGTCAGGGGGCGTATGTAGGGCGAGGTGCCCACCTCCAACAGGTCGGGCACGCTCACCGGCAGGGTGAAGGCCTCGAAGAACTCCTTGGCCGCGCAACTGAACAGGGCCAGACCCCGGTGGGGACCCACGGGCAGTTCCTCCACGTAACGGGTGGCCTTCTCCTGGTCCGGGGCCAGGGCCTTCCAGGACTCGGCCCCGCCGTTGCCGGCGATTTGCTGCTCTTTGCGCCGCAGCATCTGCCCCAGGGACAACAACCGGGCGTCCCGGGGCTGGTCCAGGGCCAGGTACAGGCTTAAGGTGGAGTGCGGACGGGTGTCCAGTTCGGCCAGGCGACGCAAGACCACGCTGTCAATCATGGGTTCCTCCGCTGACATTGGGCGGTGGCGCGGCCGGCGGGCCGCGCGGGTACGGGCGGGGATGGCAAGGGTCTGGGCTGGCTGTGTCGGCCGGGGGGACGGGCCATGGCTACTCCCAAAGGGGTGGCCGGGGATAATCCCGTGTCCTATTTCCAAAATAAGCCTCCCCGGGGGGCGCGGTCAAGGACCGGGGCGCCCTCCTAGGTTTGGCCCGGCCGAACGGGTCATGGCCACTGACCACTTGTGTCCGGCGGGGTTGCCGGTATATTGATAAGATTCCGTAATCTCGCCTGTACAGGGAGCGCCCCTTGAAGTACGCCTACCGCCGCATGAGTGTGCTGCTGGTTGATTCCACCACCGTGGCCGCCGACGCCATGGAAGGCCACCTGGAACCCTTGCAGTTCCACCGCATCTGGGCGGCCAAGACCGCCGAGGAAGCCATGCACATGCTGCGCGAGCGGCCGGCCGACCTGGTGGTGACCAACTGGAAGCTGCAACCCATCACCGGCCTGCAACTGCTGGAGATGATCCGCCGCGACCCCAAGCTGCGCTCTTTACCCGTGGTGGTGCTGCGCAGCCCCAAGGACAAACACATCGAGGAAAAGGCCGAGGGCCTGGGGGCCACCGCCCTGGCCGACCTGCCCATCAAGCCCAGCGATTTCCTGGAGGTGGTGGAACAGGCCCTGTCGCCCCTGATTGACGACAAGGAGGAGGAGTTCCTGCGCCAGATGGACCTGGCCCGGGGCGCCATCCGCACCGGCGACCTGGACCTGGCCGAGAAGGCCTACCGCGCCGCCCTGGCGGTCAAAGTGGACGAGGAGGCCCAGGTGGGGCTGGGCAAGGTGCTCAAGAAACTGGGCGATTGGGAGGGGGCCGAGCAGGCCTACGTGGCGGCCCTCAAGGCCAACCCCTACTCCCTGCGCGCCTTTTTGGGCCTGGCCTCGGTCTACCAGTCCTGCGGACGCCTGGAGGATGCCCTCAAGGTGCTGGCCGGGGCGGTCAACGCGGCCAAGAAGGTCAAGGAAGCCGGCTCGGTGCAGGCGGTGCTCTACTTCTACATGGGCGAGATCGAGTTGCAGCTCAAGCGCCTGCAACAGGCCCTGGGCCTGTTCGATAAGGCCGTGCAAGAGGCCCCGGAGGACGCCCCGTTGCAGGGGCGCATCGGCGACAGCCTGGTCAAGGAGGGCTTTTTGGCCGAGGCCGAGAGCTACTACCAGCGCGCCCTGGAGATTGACCCCGAGCTGGCCCACGTCTACAACCGCCTGGGCATCGCCTACCGCCGCCAGCAGAAGTTCGACATGGCCATCAGCCTCTACCAGAAGGCCCTGCACTTCCACCCCCGCGACGAGCACCTGCTCTACAACATGGCCCGCTGCTTCTGGGAGATGGAGGAGTGGCAGCAGGCCGCCGAAATTCTCACCCAGGCCATGGAGATCAACCCCCAGTTCACCGCCGCCCAACAGCTCCTGGACGCCTGCCTGCAAAACCTGGGCTTCAAGAAATCCGCGGGCGCCAAGGCCGACCTGGACAAAAAGGGGTAGCCGCCCGAGGCCATAGCCGCCGTCCTTGCCTTGGCGGGCCGCCAGAGGCTACAATCCAGCCACTACGGCGGCCCGGGTGCTGGTTGGGCTGGGGGTGTCCATGCTCTTCGTGCCCACCATCAAGGTGCTCACCCGCTGGTTCAGGTTGCAGGAGTTCGCCTTCATGATGGGCCTTCTTATGGCCGTGGGCGGCCTGGGGGTGCTGGGCGCCGCCGGCCCCCTGGCCTATATGAGCGCCGCCCTGGGCTGGCGGGGCAGCTTTCTGGCCATCGGCGGCCTGACCCTGGCCCTGGCCCTGGCCATCTGGTTTTTGGTGCGCAACAGCCCCGAGGACATGGGCCTGCCCCCGGCCGAGACGCCCCAGGCCGGGGCCGCGCCGCCCCAGTCCATCGGCCTGGGGGCCGGCATGCGGATGGTGCTGGCCCAGCCCCGCTTCTGGCCCATCGCCATCTGGTTCTTCTGCACCTCGGGCATGTTCTTCAGCTTCGTGGGGCTGTGGGGCGGCCCTTTTTTGATGCACGTCCACGGCCTGACCAAGGCCCAGGCCGGCGGGGTGCTCAACATGGCCGCCGTGGGCATGATCCTGGGCAGCCCGGGCCTGTCCTGGCTGTCTGACAAGGTCCTGCACTCGCGCAAGAAGGTGCTGGTGGCCTCGTCGGCGCTGGTGCTGCTCCTGGTGCTGCCCCTGGTCTTCTGGCCCACGTCCTTCAGCCTGGCGGGCCTCTACGCGTGGTGCCTGCTCTTCTCGCTCTTCACCAGCTCGGTGGTGGTCATCGCCTTCACCACCACCAAGGAGCTGTTCCCGGTGAGCATCGCCGGCACGGCCACCGGCCTGGTCAATCTCTTTCCCTTCTCGGGCGGGGCGGTGTTGCAGCCGGTGGTGGGCCTGATCCTGCAAGGCCAGGACAGGGTGCAGGGCGTGGCCAGCCCGGCGGGCTATGGCACCGCCTTCACGGTCTTCCTGGTGGCGGCCGTGCTGGCCCTGGCGGCCTCATTCCTGCTCAAGGAAACCCTGGCCCCGCGCCGGGAGGCCTCCTGAGTCATGCAGACCCGCGATATTCTGGTGATCCTGGTCACCCTGGGGGGCGTGCTGGCGGGAGTGCTCGTGCCCGGAGCGTCCGGCGGCCTGCGGCCGGCCATGATCTACTTCCTCATGGGCCTGCTCTTCTTGAGCTTCCTGCGCCTGGACCTCAAGGCCCTGTTGCATCCCGGCCCCGGGGTGCTGGCCGAGGTGGCCCTGTGGACGTTGGTCAAGCTGGTGGGCGCGCCCCTCTTGCTCTGGGGCCTGGCCGCCTGGTGGCTACCGGAGTGGGCCCTGCCGGTGCTGGTCTTGAGCGCCATGAGCGCCGGGGTTTCGGGGCCTTTCTTCGCGGTCATGCTGGGCGCCGACCTGGCGCGGGTGCTGATGGTGGTGGTGGCCACCTCCCTGCTCTTGCCCGTCACCCTGCCGGCCCTGGTGCGCCTGTTGGCCGGGGCCGAGATTCCCGTCTCCTTCTGGGAGATGTTCCGCCTGCTGGCCCTGGTTATCTTCAGCCCCCTGGCCCTGCTGCTCCTTGTGCGCCGCCTGGCCCCGGTCCTGCTGCGCCCCCTGGAGCGTCTGGCCTTCCCGGTCTCCCTGGGGCTGATGTTCTTGCTCAGCGCCGCCATCTTCGCGCCCTTTGGCGGCCATCTGCTGGAGCGGCCGGGCCAGTTCCTGGTGGCCACCCTGCTGTCCTTTGTCCTGGCCGGGGCCTACCTGGGCCTGGCCCTGTTGTGCACCCGCCTTTCCGGAGGCCGCCTGGAGCCCCTGACCGGCCAGGTGACCCTGGTCTACATCAACAACGTGCTGGCCCTGGTCTTCGCCGGCCGCTTCCTGGACACCCAGAGCGTGCTGCTGGCCGGCTGCTACCTGCTGCCCTACTACCTGGCGCTGTTGCCCCTGCGCTGGCTGTCCACCCGCGCCAAGGCCCCTGACCGGGCGTGACAGCACGGGCGGCCTGGGGGATAATGGCCTGAAAAACTTGTCCCCAACCCTAGGGGCGAAGACGGCGCCATGACCAAACCCGACCAGATCGCCTATGCCCGCCAGGTGGTGGGCCAGGATCCCATGGCCAGCTTCCTGGGCCTGGAATAGGGCATGCCCAAATTCTTGCTGTATTTCTTTTTGGTTTACGGCGGCATACACGCCGTGCTCTGGCTGCGCTTCCGGCCCCTCTTGCCGGCGGGGCGAGCCTATAACCTCTGGCTGGGCCTGTTCTTTTTGGCCATGATCCTGGCGCCGGTGGCCTCGCGGCTCATCGAGCGCGGCCATGGCCCCCAGTGGGCCGCCGCGTTGTTCGCCTGGATCGGCTATTGCTGGATGGGCCTGGCCGGCCTGGGCTTTGGCAACTCGCTGTTGTCATGGATCATCCAGGGGCTGGCCTGGCTGGCTGGCCGCCTGGGCTGGCTGGTGGCGCCGGCCGGCCTGGGCCGCGCCCTGGCCTGGCTGGCCCTCTTGGCGGCCGTGCTCACCGCTGGTTACGGGGTCATCGAGGCCCGCACCCTGACCCTGGAGCGCCTTACCCTCACCAGCTCCAAGCTGCCGCCGGACCGGCCCCGCCTGGTCATCGCCCAGGTTTCGGACGTGCACCTGGGGCTGATCCACGGCCAGCAGAGCCTGGCGCGCATCGTGGAGCGCATCAAGGCCGCCCAGCCCGACCTGGTGGTCAGCACCGGCGACCTGGTGGACGGCAATCTATTTCTGGAGGACGGCCTGTACGAGCTGTGGGCGGGCCTGAAGCCGCCCCTGGGCAAGTACGCCATCACCGGCAACCATGAACTCTACGCCGGCCTGGGCCAATCCCTGGCCTTCCTGGAGCGCGCCGGCTTCACGGTGCTGCGCAACCAGGCCGCGACGGTGGCCGGGGCCTTGCGGGTGGCCGGGGTGGACGACCCGGTGATCCCCGGCCCGCCGCCCGACGAGGCCGCGATCCTGAGGTCCGGGCCACCGGGGCTCTTCACCCTGCTGCTCAAGCACCGGCCCACCGTGGAGCCAACCAGCCTGGGGCTGTTTGACCTGCAACTGTCGGGGCACACCCACCGGGGCCAGGTCTATCCCTTCAATTACCTCACCGGGGCCATCTACCCCATGCAGGAGGGGCTGCACCGCCTGGCCCGGGGCTCGGCCCTGTACACCAACCGGGGCACCGGCACCTGGGGGCCGCCCATGCGCGTGGCCGCGCCCCCGGAGGTGCCCATCATCGAGATCGTGCGCGCGCCATAGTTTGGCGGGAGGACAAATCATGGAAGTAACGGTCAAGAGCACAGGTAAAGTCCTGGTGGGCCGCCTGCCCAAGGGCAGCGACCTCTTGGAGGCCCTGACCCAACTCTGCCAGGCCGCCGGCATCCAGATGGGCCGGGTGCAGGCCATCGGGGCCGTGACCCGGGCCAGGGTGGGCTACTACGATCAGGCGGCCCGGGTGTACAACTTCCTGGATTTCAACCAGGACCTGGAAATTCTGGCCCTGGTGGGCAATGTCTCGCTCAAGGACGGCAGGTCCTTCGTGCACGCCCACGTCACCCTGGGCGACGCCCAGGGCCAGGCCCTGGGCGGGCATTTGGCCGAGGGCTGCGAGGTCTTCGCCTGCGAGTATGAGATCGTCGAGTACCAGGCCGAGCGCCCCCTGGAGCGCGCCTGGGACCAGGAAACCGGCCTCATGCTCTGGCCGAACAAATAGGCCGGGGCAAGGGGCCGGGCCGGCGGGCTTGCCAAATCTGGCCGTTTGGCCGATAGTTGGGGCGGCGGCCCCCGCCACGGGGTGGCGGGAGCGGGTTGGCCAGTGGCTAGTTTATTTCATTTTTTCCCGTCGGGCCGGGGGTTTCCATGAGCGAGCCGAACAAAAATCTGGACCAGCTTTGCGTCAATTCCATCCGCATGCTGGCGGTGGACATGGTGGAGGCGGCCAAGTCCGGCCACCCGGGCATGCCCTTGGGCGCCGCCTCCATGGCCTACGTGCTCTGGCACCGGCACCTGCGCCACAACCCGCAAAATCCCCAGTGGCCCGACCGCGACCGCTTCGTGCTCTCGGCCGGCCACGGCTCGGCCCTCTTGTACTCCCTGCTGCACCTGAGCGGCTACGACCTGCCCCTCACCGAGCTGAAGAACTTCCGCCAGTGGGGCTCCCAGACCCCCGGCCACCCCGAGTACGGCCACGTGCCCGGCGTGGAGGCCACCACCGGCCCCCTGGGCCAGGGCTTCGGCATGGGCGTGGGCATGGCCCTGGCCGAGCGCTTCCTGGCCGGCCAGTTCAACCGCCCCGGCCACGAGCTGATAAACCACTTCACCTACGCCATCGTCAGCGACGGCGACCTCATGGAGGGCGTGGCCGCCGAGGCCGCCTCCCTGGCCGGCACCCTGGGCCTGGACAAGCTCATCTACCTCTACGACGACAACAAGATCACCATCGAGGGCTCCACGGACCTGGCCTTCACCGAGGACGTGGGCATGCGCTTTGCGGCCTACGGCTGGCAGGTGCTCACGGTGGCCGACGGCGACGACCTCATGGCCATTGACCAGGCCATCGTCCAGGCCAAGGCCGACACCCAGCGCCCCTCGCTGGTCATGCTGCGCACCCACATCGGCTGCGGCAGCCCCAAGCAGGACTCGGCCTCGGCCCACGGCGAGCCCCTGGGGCCCCAGGCCACCCAGGCCACCCGCGAGTGCTTCGCCTGGCCCGAGGAGCCCTTCCACGTGCCAGGTGAGGCCTCGGCCTGCCTGCGCCAGGCCCTGCGGCGGGGCCGCCAACTGGAGGACCAGTGGCAACAGCGCCTGGCCGCCTATGCCCAGGCCTTTCCCGAGCTGGCCCAGGCCTATGCCCTGCAACTCAAGGGCAAGCTGCCGGAGGGCTGGCGCCAGTCCCTACCGGTCTTCAGCGCCCAGGACAAGCCCCTGGCCACCCGGGTGGCCTCGGGCAAGGTCTTGAACGCCCTGGCCCTGGCCATCCCCAATATGATCGGCGGCTCGGCCGACCTGGCGCCCTCCAACAAGACCCTCATCGCCGGCAGCGGCGACGTGCGCGGCCGGGGCGCCGAGTGTGGCCGCAACATCCACTTCGGGGTGCGCGAGCACGCCATGGGCGCGGTGGTCAACGGTCTGGCCCTGCACGGCGGGGTGATCCCCTATGGGGCCACCTTCTTCGTCTTCGCCGACTTCGTGCGCCCGAGCCTGCGCCTGGCGGCCCTCATGGGCCTGCCCAGCCTGTTCATCTTCACCCACGACAGCCTGGCCGTGGGCGAGGACGGCCCCACCCATCAGCCCGTGGAACAGCTCATGTCGCTACGGGTCATGCCCGGCTTCACGGTCTTCAGGCCCGCCGAGGCCAACGAGACGGCCCAGTGCTGGGCCTTGGCCCTGGAGAGAAAAGGCCCCTCGGCCCTGGTGCTCACCCGCCAGGACCTGCCCATCCTGGATATGGAGCGCTACCCCGTGGCCCAGGGCGTGGCCAGGGGGGCCTACGTGCTCAGCGATTCCGGGGTCCAGCCCCAAATCATCCTGCTGGCCACGGGCAGCGAGGTCAGCCTGGCCATGCAGGCCCAGGAGGCCCTCCAGGCCCAGGGCGTGGCCAGCCGGGTGGTGAGCATGCCCTCCTGGGAGGTCTTCGCCGAGCAGGACAAGGCCTACCGCGAGTCGGTGCTGCCGCCAGCAATCAGGGTCCGCCTGGCCATCGAGGCCGGGGCCACCCTGGGCTGGGAGCGCTGGGTGGGCGATTCCGGCGCGGTGATCGGCGTGGACCGCTTCGGCGCCTCAGCCCCCGGGGGCCGGGTGATGAAGGAGTACGGCTTCAACGTGGACCACGTGGTGGCCCGCGCCCTGGAGCTGCTCAAGGCCTAGGTCCCAAAGCCGTTTCGCATTCAGGCAGCAAGGACGCCCGGCCGGGCCGTGTCAAGGCTGGGCGCCCTTTTTTGTCGCCATTAGCTCCTAAATACAAGTAATACATGTTTCATGGCAAACGTATGGTTTTGCTGGCCGGTTTTTTCTGGCCATGGGCAGCACCGTTTAGGCTGCTAAATAAAGCCGAAGCGGTTCTTTTTGTGTCCCGCTCAGCCGCCCGGCCATACTGGCTTGGCCGGTGCGGGAGCCAGCGCGGGTTGGCCTGCTGGCCTGGGCGCGAGGCAAGGGCCGCAGTGCCCCGTATACTTGGCCGGGTTGACCCCTAGCAGCCCCCTGCCGGTGCCCTAAGAATGGCCGGGCTAAGAGCGGGACACGGGGGTTGGTTGAGGAAGAAGGCGGGCGTTGCGGACCGCAGGGTGCTACCCGGAAAATATTTAACCCCTAATACTATATGGCTGTCGTTAAATCAGGATAAAACCTGATTGGACCTCAAAACGAGGCCTGCCGCCTAGCTCTAGTTCCTTGTCTGGCCATTGCCCGGCTGAACCATAAAAACCGCTGGTCCACGAGCCGCGCCGCCTGACAGGTATTACTATATCGGCGGAGGGGGGAATCTGGGCGGCCTGGCCGGGCCGCCTTGCCGCACCTCGGCACGAAAGCGAAAACGCCCTATGAGAATACGAGTATTTTCCAGCGCCGACGAGCTGGCCCGGGCCACGGCCACCCTCATGGCCGTGCGGGCCGCCCGCGCCATCGTGGAGCGCGGCCAGGCCAACCTGGCCCTGGCCGGCGGCGCCACGCCGCTGCCCATCTACCGGGCCTTGGCCCTATCGCCCCTGCTGGAGGTAATGCCCTGGCAGGCCTGCCATTTCTTCTGGAGCGACGAGCGCGCCCTGCCCCACGACCGCCCGGGCAGCAACTACGGCCAGGCCCGGCGCATCATGCTAGAGCAGGCCCCGCTGAAATCCGGCTAGGTGCACCCCGTGCCCGTGGACATCTACGACCCCCAGGAGGCGGCGGCCCGCTACCAGGCCGAGCTGCGCACCCACTTCGGGGGCCTGCTGCCGGCCTTTGACTTCATCCTGCTGGGCCTGGGCCAAGACGGGCACTTGGCCTCGCTGTTTCCCCTGGACCCGGCCCTGGCCGGCGACAGCGGCTGGGTGGCGGCGGTGCAGCCGCCCCAGGGCGTGCAGCCGGAGGTGCCCCGGGTCACCCTGACCTGGCCGGTGCTCAATGCCGGCCGCACGGTGGTGGTGGCGGTGACCGGCGCCGGCAAACGCCAGGCCGTGCAAAAAGTTCTGTCCCAGGAGGGCTCGGGCAACGGCGCCACCCCGGCCAGCCGGCTGCGCCCCTTTGGCGAGCTGTTCTGGTTCCTGGACCAGGAGGCCGCCGCCGGCCTGAAACCCTGAACCCCTTGGCCGGGCGGGGTCTTGGCGGGCCCGCCCGGCCTCCACGGAGGCCCCGCCATGTGCGGCCGCTATCGCCAGACCTCGGACCTGGCCAGCCTGGAGGCCCGCTTCGGCCTTCAACCCTCGGACCTCACCCTGACCCCGCGCTACAACCTGGCCCCCGGCCAGGAGGCCCCGGTGGTGGTGGCTTTAGAGGGGCCGCGCCTCCTGCGCCTGATGCGCTGGGGCCTGGTGCCCCCCTGGGCCGCCAGCCCCGCCCAGGGCTACAAGATGATAAACGCCCGCGCCGAGACCCTGGCCGCCAAGCCGGCCTTTCGGGGGGCCTACAAATCCCGGCGCTGCCTGGTGCTGGCCGACGGGTTCTACGAGTGGGCCGCGGCGCCGCGCCAGGGCGCCCCCAAGCAGCCCTACAGCTTCGGCCTGCGGGAAGGCGGCCCCTTGGCCATGGCCGGCCTGTGGGAGCGCTGGCAGCCGCCGGGCCAGGCCGAGTTGGACAGCTTCAGCATCATCACCGTGCCGGCCAACGCCCTGGTGGCCGCCATCCACGAGCGCATGCCGGCCCTGCTTCTGCCCGGGCAGGAGTCCCCCTGGCTGGCCCCGGCCCAGCGGGACCCCGCCCTCCTGGCTGGCCTGCTCAGGCCCTATCCCCCCGAGCTGATGGAGGCCCACCCCGTCTCGCCGGCCCTGAACCGGGCTGGCGCCGAGGGGCCGGAGCTGGCCCAGCCCTGGCAACCGCCCAGCGCGCCCGGCCTCTTCAACTGAGCCCGCATTCAGGCGGCACTTGACTTTGCCCACCCCCAAGGCGTATTTCATGAATACCCGCCGACGTTTTTTGCCCCAGGCCCCCCGCCAAGGAGGCTCCCATGGAGCATTTCAAGCTCTACATTGACGGCCAGTTCGTGGACGCCCAGAACGGGGCGGCCTTCGAGACCCTGGACCCGGGCACGGGCCAGGCCTTCGCCACCGTGGCCCAAGCCGGGCCGGCCGAGGCCGAGGCGGCCGTCCAGGTCGCCCGCCGGGCCTTTGACAGCGGCGTCTGGTCCGGCCTGGAGCCGGCCAAACGCGCCCGCATCATGATGGATTTCGCCGACCGGGTGCTGCGCCACGCCGTGCGCCTGGCCATGTTCGAGTCCCTGGACTCGGGCGGCATCATCAACCGTACCAAGACCGAGATATTCCTGGGCTCTCTTATGGTGCGCAACCTGGCCCAACTGGCGGCCAGGGACTTTCCCTGGCGGGAGGAGATACCGGTCTCGGGCAACCCCTTCTTCCCGGCGCGCAACTACGTGCGGCGCGAACCCCTGGGGGTGTGCGTGGGCATCATCCCCTGGAACTTCCCCTTCAGCATGGCCATGTGGAAGATCGCCATGGACGCCATCATGGGCAACACCGTGGTGCTCAAGCCGGCCAGCCACACCCCCGTCTCGGCGCTCATCATCGCCGAAGCCCTGGCCGAGAGCCAGGTGCCGCCGGGGGTGGTGAACATCATCGCCGGCCCGGGGGCCGAGCTGGGCCGGGTCTTGTGCACCCACCCCATGGTGGACAAGATCGCCTTCACCGGCTCCACCCAGGTGGGGCGCGAGATCATGAAGATGGCCGCCGACACGGTCAAGAAGGTGACCCTGGAGCTGGGCGGCAAGAGCGCCAACATCGTGCTGGACGACGCCGACCTCAACCTGGCCATAGACGGCGGGCTGTTTGGCACCTTCTTCCACTGCGGCCAGGTCTGCGAGTCCGGCACCCGCATCCTGGTGCAGGACAAGCTCTACGATCAGTTCGTGGAGCGCCTGGCCAAAAGGGTGGGTGACATCCACATCGCCTACCAGTTGGACGCGGCCTCCCAGATGGGTCCCCTGGTCAGCGCCGGCCAACTGGCCACCACCGAGCAGTATGTGCAACTGGGCCGCCAGGAGGGCGCCGAGCTGGTCTGCGGTGGCCAAAGACCGGAGCGCTTCGACCTGGAGGACGGCTACTACTACCAGCCCACCATCTTCGCCGGGGTGAACAACTCCATGCGCATCGCCCGCGAGGAGATCTTCGGGCCGGTGGTCTGCGTCATCCCCTTCCACGACGACGAGGAGGCCGTGGCCATCGCCAACGACAGCCCCTACGGCCTGGCCGGGGGGGTGTGGTCCCAGGACATCGCCCGGGCCGAGGCAATAGCCCATGGCGTGGCCACCGGCACCATGTGGATCAACGACTACCACGCCTTTGGCGACTACTGCCCCTTTGGCGGCTACAAGCAGTCGGGCGTGGGGCGGGAGCTGGGCTATCACGGCCTGGCCGAGTACACCCAGATCAAGCGGGTACACGTGGCCGCCGAGGCCGACCCGGCCAACAAGCTGGCCTTCCAGATGATGTTCAGCTACCCCCACAGCGCCACCTTCCAATACGCCGGCCCCACCAAGCTCAACAGCGGCCTGGGGTCAATCGCCAGCATCGGCGCGGAGATGCAGGCCCTGGGCTGCCAAAGGGCCATATTGCTCAGCGACCCCGGCGTGGCCACCGCCGGCCTGGTGGACAAGGCCAAGAAGGCCCTGGGCGGCTACTGCGCCGGGGTCTTCCTCGACATACCCCAGGACAGCGGCCTGGCCACCGTGGACGCCGCCGCCAGCGCGGCCCGGGCGATGGGGGCCGACGCCGTGGTCAGCGTGGGCGGAGGCAGCGTCATGGACACGGCCAAGGCCTTGGCCGTGCTCTTGAGCGAGGGCGGCCAGGCCATTGACCACGTGGCGGTGCTCAGGCTCAACCGCCCGGCCACGCCCCACATCGCCGTGCCCACCACGGCGGGCACCGGCAGCGAGGTCACCAACGTGGCGGTCATCAAGAACCACGCCGTGGGGCGCAAGGTCTACGTCCTGGAGAACGCCATCTTCCCTCGGGTGGCCATCCTGGACCCCCAGTTCGTACAAGGGCTGCCCCCGGGGCTCACCGCCGGCACCGGCCTGGACGCCCTGACCCACGCCCTGGAGGCCCTGATGAGCCTGCGCAGCAACCCGGTCTGCGACGCGCTCGCCCTGCACGCCATCCGGCTCATCGCCCAGAACCTGCCGGTCTGCGTGGAAAACGGCGGCGACCTCACGGCCCGCTCCAACATGCAGGTGGCCGCCGCCCTGGCCGGCTGGGCCTTCTGCACCGCCCAGGTGGCCCTGGCCCACGCCATGGCTCACACCGTGGGCGCCCTGTACGGGGTACCCCACGGCAGCGCCTGCGGGGTGGTGCTGCCCCAGGTGATGCGCTTCAACGCCGAGTTCTGCGCCCCGGCCCTGGTCCAGGCGGCCCAGGCCCTGGGGGTGCATACCGCCGGACTGGCCGAGGACCAGGCGGCCCTGGCGGCGGCCACCGCCGTGGACGACCTGATGGAGCGCATCGGCCACCCCCGGCGGCTCAGGGACCTGGGCGTGCCCGAGGAGGCCCTGTTCGAGGCCGCGGCCCACGCCGTGGCCGACCCGGCCTGCATCTTCAACCCCCGGCCGGTCACCGATCCCGGCCAGGTCTACGAGGTCTTCGAACTGGCCTGGTAATGGGGTGCCCCCCATGGGGCATTAACTGGTCGGGTGAGTGGGTGGCCCCGACCAGCGCTGGCGGCTCCCGCCGCAGGTTGCGGGCAGAAGAAAAGCGAACAGAATAACATTAAATATAAGGATTGCACCATGAAATCCAAATACTTCAACGATCCGTCCCAGGCGGTGGAGGCCTTTGTGGAGACCTTCCGCCGGGCGGCGGCCGACCCCCAGATCGCCGGAGTCGTGGGGAAGTTAAAGCAAATGGTCTACTTCGATTACACCCAGGACGACCCACAGATTTCCTTTTTCGTGGACGCCCGGGAGCAGGTCATAGAGGTGGGGGCCGGCGCTCCCTCGGGCCGCCCCGACGTGACCATCCTGGCCGGGGTGGATGTGGGGCACCAGGCCTGGTCCAACCAGCTCAACCCGGTGGTGGCCATGGCCACGGGGCGCATCAAGGCCAAGGGCTCCACGGCGGCCCTCTTGAAGCTGGCGCCGGTGCTCAAGATGATCGCGCCCATCTACCTTGCGGTGCTGGCCGAGAAGGGCCTAAAAGCCTAGGCGGGGTGCCCCCCGCGGGGCAAATACGGGCCGGCGGGGTGCCCCCGCGGGCATATACGGGTCGGGTGGCCTTGCGGCCTGACCGAGGCTGGCGGCTCCCGTTGCGGGGTTGCCGAAAAAATACAGGGGCGGGGATAAACCCCGCCCCTTGCATGTTCAACATGGCCACTACGGGAGCAAACGGGGTTGGTTACGGGAGAGCGTCTCCCGACCCGCATTGGGAGTCGAGGCACTCTACCCCCGCCCCTACATCAAGAGCCAAGCCTTGTAGGTTGGGTTAGGGGCTCTTGCCCCGTCACCCAACATCTTCATTCCGCTTCATTCCGCCCGGCCCAGCAAATCCCGTTCGCCGAAGACCTGGGCCGAGAAGATCAGCACCTGGGTCTGGGGGTCGCGCCAGCAGCCGGGGTTGAGGCCGGCCTTGAGGCAGGTGTGCTCCAGGAAGGTGTCGCGGTCCCAGCCTTGCTCGGTGGCCACCTGGGGCAAGAGCACCCCCCGGCCCCGGGGGGCGATGATGTAGATGCCGTGGCGGCCCACCTCTATCTCGTTGACGTCCTGGATGGGCCGTAGCGGCGAGAGCACGCTGATCTCCAGGTCAATCTCGCCGAGCTCCATGGGCCGCACGGGCATGAAGCGCGGGTCCTGGGTGGCGGCGGCCTGGGCCATCTCGCCCACGGTGGTGACCAGGTCGTGGGGCGAGGTGAAGTTGCCGATGCAGCCGCGCAGTTGCCCCCGGCGGTGGATGGTCACGAAGGCCCCCCGCTGGAAGGTGAGCGCCTCCAGGTCCGCCGCCTGGGCGGGCGGGCGCTGGCCGCGCACCAGGGCCTCGATGGTCTGGCGCGCCACGGCCAACAGCCGCTTTTGCTCCTCCACGGTCAGGTCGCGCTCGTCTGCCATGCTCGTCTCCAGGGTTAGGGTCGGCTAATCCTGCACCGGCGCCGCCGGCCTCTCTCCGCGCCGCCAGGCCAGGTAGTGGCGCAGGATCAGTTCGTGGTCAAAGCACAGGGGCCGGGGCGGCGCCTCGGCGTCGAAGGCCCCCAGCCCGGCGGCGTCGTCGCCGGCCTGGGGCAGGCCCGTGGCCCGGGCCACGTAGACCGCCGAAAGGTTGTGCTGGCGCGGGTCCCGCCGGGGATCGGAGTACACGCCCAACAGGGCCACCAGCTCAACCTCCAGGCCGGTTTCCTCGTGGGCCTCGCGCCGGGCGGCCTGCTCCAGGGTCTCGCCGTAGTCCACGAAACCGCCGGGCAAGGCCCAGCCCCGGGGAGGGTTACGGCGCTCGATGATCACGATGGGCGGCGGGCCACCCCGGCCCATGAGCTCGATCACCACGTCCACGGTGGGAAAGGGATTGGAAAAGCGCTCCACCAGCGCTCCGCAGGCCGGGCAGGTCAGGCGCTCCTTCACGGCCGGCCCCGCGCGGACTCGTTCTCCCGCTTGCGCCGCCAGTAGTGCTCGCAGCGGCCCGGGCACTGGGGCAGGAGGAGCAGGCAGTAGACCAGGTGCTGGTGCACGCACAGGGGGCCGTCGCCCCGGGCCGGCACGAAGCCCGGACAGGTTATGCGGTTGATGGCCGTGATGTTCTTTTGGATCACCACCCGGCGGGTTGCACCGGCCTTGTCATAGTGTCGCCATTCAACCCGGATCGGCGCCGCAACAGTTGCTATCCGGTCTCCCGGCCTGATGCTGCCCGGCCTGATCACCTTGGCAAAGATCCCTTCCTTGGGCATGACACAGTCACCGGCCTGGTGAAAGATGGCACAGCGGGTGTGGCACTCCTTGCCGATCTGGGTCACCTCCACCTCCACCGCGCCCAGCATCAGGCGTGAGCCGATGGGCAGGGTGTGCAGGGATAGACCCTGGGTGGTGACGTTCTCGGCGAAATCGCCGGGGTGCACGTCCAGGCCCAGGCCGCGCATGTATTCGATGGACTCTAAAGCCAACAGCGACAACTGGCGGTGCCAGGTGCCGGAGTGGGCGTCGCCCTTGAGGCCCACATCGGGGGCCAACTCTCCCTGGGGCAGGGGGGTCTTGCGCACGCCCTTGGTTTCACTAATATTGACTGATACGATGTGGCCCACGGCCGCTTGCTCTGGGGGCATGGTGATTGCTTTCCTAGATAGGTCCATTGATTTGAGCTTAGTACCCCCTCCGGCGGGCGTCAAGCCCGGGCTGGCCTTGGGGCTGTGCCGGCAGGTGCTAGGCCTGGCGCCGGGGCCGGGTAATATCCTGGCGGCAGTGAGCGGCGGCGGCGACTCGGTGGCCCTCCTGCGGCTCCTTCACCACCTGGCTCCTGGCCTGGGCTGGCTGCTCACGGTGGCCCACGTGGACCACGGCCTGCGCCCTGATTCGGCCGACGATGCCAGCTTTGTGCGCGGCCTGGCCGCCTCCCTGGGCCTGCCCTGCCTGGAGCGGCGGGTGGCGGTGCGGGTCCAGGGCCGCTCGCCCGAGGAGGCGGCCCGCCTGGCCCGGCGCGCGGCCCTGCTGGAGATGGCGACGGAGGCTGGCGCCGGGGTCATCGCCCTGGCCCACAGCCTGGACGACCAGGCCGAGACCGTGCTGGCCCGGGCGCTCACCGGCAGCGGCCCCAGCGGCCTGGCCGGCATGCGGCCTTTGGGCCTCCCCTGGTGGCGGCCCCTGCTGGCCGCCAGCCGCCAGGATTTGCGTGATTATCTGCGTGGCCTGGGCCAGGCCTGGCGTAGCGACCCCAGCAACCAGGGCCTGGAGCCCCTGCGCAACCGCGTGCGCCAACAGCTCCTGCCCCTGACGCGCCAGGCCATAAACCCTCGCGCTGACCAGGCCTTGGGTCGCCTGGCCCATATCTGCGCCCAGGAGGAGGATTTCTGGGTCTGGTGGTGCGGCCAGCAATGGACCGCCGCCGGCCGAGCCCAGGGCGACAGCCTGTGCCTGGAACTGGGCTTCCTGGAGGGCCTGCCCATGGCCGCCCAGGGCCGCCTGGTGCGCTTTCTGGCCGGCCGGCTCACTGGGGCCGGGCAGCACCTGCTCAGCCTGCACGTAGCTCAGGTGCTCGATCTGCTGGGCGGCCCCCCGGGGCGCCGGCTGACCCTGCCCGGCGGCCTGGAGGCGGCCCGGGAGCATGGCTGCCTGCGCCTCTACTGGGCCGGCCCGCCGGCCGATTTCCAGGCCCAAATGCATGGCCCGGGCTGGCTGTGGCTGCCCCATTTGCGGGGCTGGCTACAGGTGGAGGAGTGCCCCGGGCCGCCGCTCTTGGCCGCCCGGGGGCCGGAGGCCTGGCTGCCGGCCAAGGCCGTGGCCTGGCCGCTGATGGTGCGGCCACCCCGCCGGGGCGAGGTCTTCCATCCCCTGGGCGCCCCGGGCAAAAAACGCCTTGGCCGCGTACTGCTGGACCGCAAGGTGCCGGCCTGGTGGCGGCCTCGCACGGTAATGGTCGAGGATCAGGAAGGATTATGGTGGGCGGCCCCCTGGTCCCTGGCCGACCGGGCCAGGCAAAACCGCTCCTCCGGCCCCTGGTTGCGGCTGTGCCTCGTTGACACCATTGACCCCCCCGCATATACTAGATTTTTCAAGAATGCCCCTTTGAACAAGGGCCTAGACGGCGCAGCCACCGGCAAGGCCGTGAAACCTGGAGATGACCCTTGAATCCCCTGTACAAAAATATGGCTTTGTGGATGATCGTCATCTTGATGGCCTTCCTGCTGGCCCAGTTCGTGAGCAACCGCCCTGGCACCGGCAGCGAGGTCTGGCCCTACAGCGACTTCCTATCCGCCGTGGAGCGCGGCCAGGTCACCTCGGTGGTGATCCAGGGCAACGACATCCACGGGCGCACCAACGATGGCTCCTTCCGCACCTACGCCCCCGAGGACCCCGATCTGGTCCGGCAGCTTAGGGCCAAAAACGTCAAGATACAGGCCAAGGCCGCCGAGGAGTCGCCCTGGTACATGACCATGCTGGTCTCCTGGTTCCCCATGCTGCTTCTTATCGGCGTGTGGATATTCTTCATGCGCCAGATGCAGATGGGCGGCGGCAAGGCCATGAGCTTCGGCAAGAGCCGCGCCCGCCTGCAGACCGTTCTTCTCCATCAGCGGCTCCGACTTCGTGGAGATGTTCGTGGGCGTGGGCGCCAGCCGGGTGCGCGATCTGTTCACCCAGGGCAAGAAGAACGCCCCCTGCATCATCTTCATTGACGAGAGTGACGCCGTGGGGCGCCACCGGGGCGCCGGCCTGGGCGGCGGCCACGACGAGCGCGAGCAGACGCTCAACCAGCTCCTGGTGGAGATGGACGGCTTCGAGTCCAACGAGGGCGTGATCCTCATCGCCGCCACCAACCGTCCCGACGTGCTGGACCCGGCCCTCTTGCGCCCCGGGCGCTTCGACCGCCAGGTGGTGGTGCCGGTGCCCGACGTCAAGGGCCGCGAGCAGATCCTCATGGTACACACCCGCCGCACCCCCTTGGGGCCGGACGTGGACCTGGCGGTCATCGCCCGGGGCACCCCGGGCTTCTCCGGCGCCGACCTGGAGAACATGGTCAACGAGGCGGCGCTGTTGGCGGCGCGCACCAACAAGGACCGCCTGGAGATGGAAGACTTCGAGAAGGCCAAGGACAAGGTGCTCATGGGCGCCGAGCGCCGCAGCCTCATCCTCACCGACGAGGAGAAGCGCACCACGGCCTATCATGAGGCTGGCCACGCCCTGGTGGCCAAGAAGAGCCCCCACACCGACCCGGTGCACAAGGTGACCATCATCCCCCGCGGCCGCGCCTTGGGGCTCACCCAGCAGTTGCCGGTGGACGACCGCCACACCTATCCCCGCGACTACTTGGTGGCCAACTTGGCGGTGCTTTTGGGCGGGCGGGCCGCCGAGGAACTGGTGCTGGACACCGTGACCACCGGGGCCGGCAACGACATCGAGCGCGCCACCACCCTGGCCCGGCGCATGGTCTGCGAGTGGGGCATGAGCGAGGCCATGGGTCCCCTGACCTTCGGCAAGCGCGAGGAGCAGATATTCCTGGGACGCGAGCTGTCCCAGCACCGCGACTACTCCGAGCTGACCGCCCAGGCCATAGACGACGAGGTGCGCCGCCTGGTCAAGGAGGCCCACGAAACGGCCTTAAGCATCCTGCGCGACAACCTGGACAAGCTGCACCAGATGGCCGAGGCCCTCCTGGTGGAGGAGACCCTGGACGCCGAGGCCGTGGAGTCCATCGTCAGCGGCCTTCCGCGCCAGCCCCGGCCGGCCCCCAAGGGCATGCCCCGGCGCTACGCCACCAGCGAGCCCCCCCGGCAGGAGCCTCCCGGCGGGGGGCCTCGGGAGCAAGAGCCCGGTGCTTAGCAGGCTGTTGAAAAACAGCCTGCTGGCGGGCCAGGAACCCACCCCGAGCAAACTGCATTTGCTTGGGGACCCCAGGGGATGGCCCGCCAAAAAGCGCGAGCGCCAAGCGCCAAGCTTTTTGGGAGAGTTAGCCGAATTCACTTCGGCTAACTCGAGTTGAAAAAGTCCATGGACGGACTTTTTCAACATCCTGCTAAGCCGGGAGCGCGCCGGCTCAAGCTGCCCGGCGGGCAGATGTCTCTGGGCGGCGCCACCCTCATCATGGGGGTGGTCAACGTCACCCCAGACTCCTTTTCCGACGGCGGCCTCTTTGTTGACCGCCAGGCGGCGGTGGAGCAGGGGCTCGCCCTGGCCCGCCAGGGCGCGGCCATCCTGGATATCGGCGGCGAATCCACCCGCCCCGGCTCGGACCCCACCCCCCTGGAGGTGGAGCTGGACCGGGTGCTGCCGGTAGTGCGCGAACTCAAGGAGCGCTGCCACGCGGTCATCAGCATAGACACCTACAAGGCCCCGGTGGCCGAGGCCGCCATAGAGGCCGGCGCGGCCATGGTCAACGACGTCACGGCCCTGAAGGGCGACCCGGCCATGGCCGGACTCTGCGCCAAGAGCGGCGTGGCCCTGGTGCTGATGCACATGCTGGGCAGCCCCCGCACCATGCAACAGGACCCCCAATACGGCGACGTGGTGGCCGAGGTGAGGGACTTCCTGGCCGGCCAGGCCCGGGTGGCCATACAGGCCGGCGTGGACGGGCAGGCCATCGTCGTGGACCCGGGCATCGGCTTCGGCAAGACGCTCGATCACAACCTGGCCCTGATCCGCAACCTGCCGGCCCTGGCCCAATTGGGCTACCCGGTGCTGTTGGGGGCCAGCCGCAAGGCCTTCATCGGCCGGCTCACCGGCCGCGACAAGCCCGGCGAGCGCCTGTGGGGCACCGTGGGGGCGCACGTGCTGGCCGCCGCCCTGGGGGCCGACATGGTGCGGGTGCACGACGTGGCGCCGCTCAGGGAGGCGCTGCAAGTGGCGGACGCGGTGATGGCCGCGCCGGTGTGGCCATGAACGACCTCTTGATCCTCTTCACCCAGATCACCTGGCGCGACGCCCTGGACATCGCCCTGGTGACCTTCGTGGTCTACCAGACCATTCTCTTGGTCAAGGGCACCAGGGCCATGCACATGCTGCTGGGCCTGGGCGTGGTCTTCGTCACCCTGGTGGTCAGCCAGATACTGGGCCTTCTTACCATCAACTGGATCATCAACAGCTTCCTGTCCTCCCTGATCCTGGTGGTCATCATCATCTTCCAGCACGACATCCGCCGGGCCTTGGCCCGCATGGGGCGCGGCCCCTTCTTCGGGCCGGAGCGCGACCCCGCCTCCACCCTGGAGGAGGTGGTGCGCACGGCCGTGGGCCTGGCCTCGCGCATGACCGGCGGCCTGATGGTGCTGGAGCGCCACATCGGCCTGGGCGACTACGTGGAGGTGGGCACGCCCATCGAGTCCAAGGTCAGCCGCGAACTCCTCGTCCAGATATTCCAGACCAGCGGCCCCTTGCACGACGGCGCGGTCATCATCAGCGGCGACCGCATCCTGGCCGCCCGCTGCGTGCTGCCCTTGTCGGCCAACCCCGCCCTGGGCCGCCACCTGGGCACCCGCCACCGCGCCGCCCTGGGGCTAAGCGAGGAGACCGACGCGGTCTGCGTGGTCATCAGCGAGGAACGCGGCCGCGTCAGCGTGGCCGTGGGCGGCAAGCTCACCCCCGACCTGGACGCCGTGGCCCTGCGCAACCTGCTCTTCGAGTTGTTCGAGGTGGGCGAGGGCCGGCGGCGCGGACTGTTCAAATGGGGCAAGTCCAGTGCTTGAGCGCATCACCCACAACTGGTCGCTCAAGCTCTTGGCCCTGGCCATCGCCACGGCCATGTGGGTCTTCGTGGTGGGGCAGGAGAAGAGCGAGATCGGCGTGCGGGTGGCGGTGGAGATAACCAACCTGCCCCCCGAACTCCTGGTGGTCGAGGACCATCCCGGCGAGGTGGACGTGCGCGTCTACGGGCCGCGCTCGCTGATCCGCCGAGTGGCCTCCGAGCGCCTGGTCAAGGTGGTGGATCTGTCGGGCATGGGCCTGGGCGAGCACGTCTTCCAGGTGCTGCCCGAGGACCTGCGCCTGCCCCCGGGGGTGCGGGTTATCCGCATCAGTCCGGGCAGCTTCACCCTCACCCTGGCCAAGCGCATCACCCGCGACGTGCAGGTGCGCCCGGTCTTTCGCGGCCACCCCCAGGCCGGCTTCGAGGTGGCCGAGGTCACCTTCAAGCCCGAGAAGGTGGTGGTCTGGGGACGCAAGGAGGACCTAGGTGATCTGGACTGGATCTGGACCGTGCCCATAGACCTGACCGACCGCCACGACAGCTTCAACCAGACCGTGCAACTCAGGCTGCCCCCGGGCCGCACCGTGCGCGTCAATCAGGTGGAAGTGGTGGCCCAGGTCAAGATCGCCCCCGGCAAACAGCCGACGCCCGCGCCGGCCCCGGCGGGCAAGGCCCCCAAATAGAGAGAATCGCAATGGCAACCCAACGCAATATCTTCGGCACCGATGGCGTGCGCGGCGTGGCCAACGTCCACCCCATGACCGTGGAGATGGCCATGGGCATCGGCCAGGGCGTGGCCAACGTGCTACGAAGCCACTCCAGCCGCCACAAGATCATGATCGGCAAGGACACCCGGCTCTCGGGCTACATGCTGGAGAACGCCCTGGTGGCCGGCATCTGCTCCATGGGCGTGGACGCCCTGTTGGTGGGGCCTCTGCCCACGCCGGCCATCGCCTTTTTGACCCGCAACATGCGCGCCGACGCCGGCATCGTCATCAGCGCCAGCCACAACCCCTACCAGGACAACGGCATCAAGCTCTTCGCCAAGAACGGCTTCAAGCTGCCGGATGCCATGGAGGCCCAGATCGAGGAGTACGTCAACAACCTGCGCGACCAGACCGGCACGGCGCCGCGGCCCACCGCCCAGGCCGTGGGCAAGGCCAAGCGCATTGACGACGCCCTGGGCCGCTACATAGTCTTTTTGAAGAACAGCTTCCCCGGCGAATACACCCTGGATGGCCTGACCATAGCCTGCGACTGCGCCAACGGCGCCACCTACAAGGTGGCCCCGGCGGTGCTGGGGGAGCTGGGCGCCCAGCTAAGGCTCATAGGCGTGGACCCCGACGGCACCAACATCAACGCCGGCGTGGGCTCGCTCTACCCCGAGCGCCTCCAGCAGATGGTGAAAAGCGGCCAGGCCGACATGGGCGTGGCCTTTGACGGCGACGGCGACCGCCTGATAATGGTGGACGAGGAGGGCGAGATCATAGACGGCGACCAGATCATGGCCATCTGCGCCGACGACATGATAGGCCGCGGCTCGCTTAAAAAAGCCACCGTGGTGGCCACGGTGATGAGCAACCTGGGCCTGGAACTCTGCCTGCGCGACCGCGGCATCCGCCTCTTGCGCACCAAGGTGGGCGACCGCTACGTGGTGGAGGCCATGGTCAAGGGCGGTTACAACCTGGGCGGCGAGCAGAGCGGCCACCTGATCTTTTTGGACCACAACACCACCGGTGACGGCGTGCTCTCGGCCCTGCAGGTGCTGTCCATCATGGTGCTCACCGGCAAGCCCCTGTGCGAACTCAAGCGCATCATGACCCGCATGCCCCAAGTGCTCATCAACCTACGCGTGGGCGGCCGTCCACCGCTGTCGGAGGTGCCGGGCATGGTCAAGGCCATGCGCCAGCAGGAGGAGCGCCTGGGCGAGAACGGCCGCATCCTGGTGCGCTACTCGGGCACCGAGCCCCTGTTGCGCATCATGGTGGAGGCCTTGGACCAGGACCTGATGAACGACGTGGCCCAGGCTCGCCAGCTCCCGGTGAGGGGTCGTCGAGCATGGTGCGGGCAAGGGCCGAGTGCCCCCGGCGGGGCATAGAGGGGTGCCACCCGCTGGGCACAAACGGGTCGCGTGGCGCCCTCTCTCCGGCCAGGGCTGGCGGCTCCCGTTGCAGGGTAGCAGAGCATAAGGCAGTCAGAAGTCGGGTGCCCAAAGCGGGCAGGCTGATTGAATCATACGCGGGGTTAGCAAAATGCTCCTAGCCATAGACGTGGGCAACACCAACACCGTACTCGGGGTCTTCCAGGGCGAGCGCCTGGTGGCCGACTGGCGGGTGCGCACCGAGCGCGAGCGCACCCGCGACGAGCTGGGCGTCCTCTTGAGCAACCTGTTTGCCGCCAGCCCGGTGCCCATGGGCAGCATAGACGGCGTCATCATCTCTAGCGTGGTGCCGCCCATGAACAACACCTTGAGCGACTTCTGCCGGCGCTATTTCGACCTGACGCCCCTGTTCGTGGGGCCGGGCATCAAGACCGGCATGCCCATCCTCTACGACAACCCCCGCGAGGTGGGCGCCGACCGCATCGTCAACGCCGTGGCCGCCTATGAGAGCTTCCCCCAAGACCTGATCGTGGTGGACTTCGGCACCGCCACCACCTTCGATTGCATCAGCCAGGACGGCAAGTACCTGGGCGGGGCCATCGCCCCGGGCATCGTCATCTCCTGCGAGGCCCTGTTCCAGCGGGCCAGCAAGCTGCCCCGGGTGGAGATATTCACCCGGCCCAAGTCGGCGGTGGCCAAGGACACCATCAGCTCCATGAACGCCGGCATCATCTTCGGCTACGCCGGCCTGGTGGACGGCCTGGTGGGGGCCATCAACAAGGAGCGGGGCGTGAAGTCCAAGGTGCTGGCCACGGGCGGGCTGGCCGGCATCATCGCCAGCCAGTCGTCCACCATCGAGGAGGTGGACGAGCTGTTGACCCTGCGCGGCCTCTACATCCTCTACAACCGCAACCAGTAGGCACCGGCCAAGTTCATGGGCCACCCCGCGCCACCCGACCAGGCCCCAGCCCTGGCCCGCCCCCCCCGCTGGCCCCGGCCCGGCCAGCCCCTGGCCCTGGCCGCGCCGGCCGGGGCCTTCGCGCCCGAGGCCCTTCAGGCCGGGCTGGAGGCGCTCCAGGAGCTGGCCCCAGTGCTCACCGTGCGCGCCGGCCAGGAGCTGGCCGGCCGCGACGGCTACTTCGCCGGCAACGACCAAGAGCGCGCCGGCCATTTGCAGGCGCTCCTGACCGACCCCGAGTTGGGCCTGGTCATGGCCGTGCGCGGCGGCTTCGGGTGCAGCCGGCTCCTGCCGCTCATGGACCTGGCGGCCTGCGCGCAAGCCGGCGGCTGCCTGCTGGGCTTCTCCGACCTCACCTGCCTGCTCAACGCCCTGGCCAGCCAGGGCCTGGTGGCCCTGCACGGCCCGGTGCTCACCCAACTGCCCCGCCTGGACGGGCCCAGCCGCCACGACCTGGCCACCCTTTTGGCGGGCCGCCGGCCCTGGCCCCTGAGCCTGGCCGGCGTCGGCCTGGGCCCCGGGCTTGCCGCCGGCCCGCTCATGGGCGGCAACCTCACCCTGCTCTGCCACCTGCTGGGCACCCCCTGGTTCCCGCCGCTGAAGGGCGCCATCCTGCTCCTGGAGGACACCGGCGAGGCCGCCTATCGCCTGGACCGCCTGCTCACCCAACTGGAGTTGGCCGGCGTGCTCGGCCAGGTGGCGGGAGTGGCCGTGGGCTGGCTCAGCGAGGACGCCACGCCCCCGCCCCAATTGGAGCAGGCCGTGCTGCGCCGCCTGGCCGGTCTGAGCGTGCCGGTGGTCAGGGGCCTGCCCTTTGGCCACGGCAGCGCCAACCGCCTGCTGCCCCTGGGGGCCCTGGCCGAGATTGACGGCCAGGCCGGCCGGCTCACCGTGGGGCTGGGCCTTGCCTGAGTGGCCCCGCCTGGCCGGGCTTTTGGACCAGGGCGTGGAGCAGGGCGTGGCCCCGGCCATGGTCTTCCTGGCCTGGCGGGATAGCGCTCCGGCCTTCCTGCACGCCGCCGGCGCGGCCCAACCCGACACCTGGTTTGATCTGGCCTCGCTGACCAAGCCCCTGGCCACGGCGCTCTTGGCCCTGGACCAGGCCTGCCAGGGTCGCCTGCCCTGGAAGGCCAAGCTGGGCGATTTCTTGGGCCGGCCGGTGCCCGTGGACAAGGCCGCCATCACCATTCAGCAACTACTGACCCACGCGGCGGGCTTCGCCCCCTATCAGCCCTTCCACCAAGTGCTGGACAGCAACCCGCCGGCCATGCGCCGGGGGCTTTTGCTGGCCATGCTCATGAACGAGCCCCTGGCCCATCCTCCCGGCCACCAGGCCCTGTACGGCGACCTTGGCTACATGCTCCTGGGCCTGATCCTGGAGCGCCTGGCCGGGGCGCCCCTGGAGGCCCTGCTGGGGCGTATCCACGCCGCCCTGGGAGTGGACGGCCCTTGCTATTTCCCCCTGGCCCAGGAGCCCCCCCTGTCGCCCGCGCGCATCGCGCCCTGCGGCCCCCTGCCCGGCCGGCCACTCATCCACGGCCAGGTGGAGGACGAGAACGCTTATAGCCTGGGCGGGGTGGCCGGCCACGCCGGTCTCTTCGGCGGCGCCCTGGAGGTGGCCCGGGTCATGGACGCCCTGTGCCGCGCCGCCCAGGGCGACGGCCCCTGGCCCGCCGAGCGGGTGCGGCGGCTCTTCGAGCTTGACCGCTCCACGCCCGGCTCCAGCCGCACTCCGGGCTTCGACACCCCCAGTGGCGCCGAGAGCCAGGCCGGCGGCAATGCTCCCCCCGGCTGCGTGGGCCACCTGGGCTTCACCGGTGTGAGCCTGTGGTGGCACCCGGCGACCAACCGCGGCCTGGTGCTACTCACCAACCGCGTGGCTTATGGACGCGGCAACGACCAGATCAAGGCCTTCCGCCGGCTGGTGCACCGGGAGGCCTGGCCGCTGCTGGGGTTTTAACGAAGACCGCCATGACATCATTACATCATCCGGTGATACCATGACCCACCAGCCATCCCTAGACCCCGCCCTCAACACCGCCCCCGACGCCATCTCCTCCGTGCACCTCATGGGCATCGGCGGCGTGGCCATGGGCGCCGGCTTGGGCATATCCGTGTCCGGGGGCTACGCCGCCCATAACCTGGAGCCCCGGCCCGACCTGGTCATCGTGGGCAACGTCATCCGCCGCGACAACCCCGAAGCCCTGGCCCTGGCCCAATCCGGCATCCCCTACCTGTCGCTGCCCCAGGCCCTGGCCCGCTTCTTCATAAGGGAGCGCCTGAGCATCGTGGCCGCCGGCACCCACGGCAAGACCACCACCACGGCCATCATGGCCAGCGCGCTGATGCGCGCCGGCCTGGACCCCGGCTTTCTGGTGGGCGGCATCATGCTGGAGGGCGGCCAGAACTTCGCCGACGGCGCTGGCCCCCATTTCGTGGTGGAGGGCGACGAGTACGACACGGCCTTTTTTGATAAGCGGCCCAAGTTCGTGCACTATCGGCCCCGCATCGCCATTCTGACCTCTTGCGAGTTCGACCACGCCGACATCTACGCCGACCTGAACGCCGTGCGCCGGGCCTTTGACCTCCTGGTGGGCGCCCTACCGCCCGGCGGCACCATCCTGGCCTGGGGCGACAGCCCCGAGGTGCTGGCCCGGGTCCAGCAGGCCCCCTGCCCGGTGCTGACCTACGGCCAGGGCCAGGACTGCGCCTGGCGCCTGATCTCGGCGCGGCCGGCCCCGGCGGGGGGCGCCCAACTGCGGGTGCGCACGCCAACGGGCCTGGAGTTGGACTTCCTCTCGCCCCTGGCCGGCCTGCACAACGCCCTGAACACCACAGCGGCCTGCGCGGCCCTGGTGGCCGCCGGGCTGGAACCCGCGCGGGCAGCCGCGCTCCAGGCCGGCTTTGGCGGGGTGCGCCGCCGCCAGGAGGTGCGCGGGCTGGCCAGCGGGGTGGTGGTGGTGGATGACTTCGCCCACCACCCCACGGCGGTGCGCGAGACCGTGGCTGCGGTCAAGGGCTTCGGCCTGCCGGGCTGGCGGCCGGGCCAGGGACGGCTGGTGGCGGTCTTTGAGCCGCGCACCAATACCTCCAAGCGGGCATTTTTTCAGGAGGAATACGCCCTGGCCTTTGACCGCGCCGACCTGGTCTTCCTGCGCGAGCCTCCGGGCGTGCAAGACTTGCCCGCCGCCGAGCGCTTCTCCTCGGCCCGCCTGGCCGCCGACCTGGAAGCGCGGGGGGTCCCGGCCCGGGCCTTTACCGACAGCGACGCCCTGCTGGCCGCCTTGCTGAAAGAGCTCAAGCCCGGCGACCTGTGCCTGGTGATGAGCAACGGCGGCTTCGACAACCTGCACGCCCGTCTCCTGGCCGGCCTGGGTGGGGCCTAGCGCCAGAAGGCGCGCTCTTGCGTTGGCGCTGGTCAACCCCCAATGACCAGGACCGGAACGAGCCCCCGCCTGACCGCCTTTCTTCCCGGCCCTTCGCAATTTTCACATTCTCTCAAACTAGATTGACCAGCAAGCTGGAAGTGGATTAATATTTTTTGCGTATAAGGTTAATCCGCCAGGGAAGCGCCGCTGGCGGGCCAGGCAAGCCAAATGGATAGTAGCCCCGTTGGCCTGGAATTGGGCAAGATTGTGGATTCAAACAAGGAGGATGCGCGGCGAGGTTTTTCCGGTACAGCGACCCTGCTGGGGAAATCCAACCTTTGGGCCTTCACCACCAACCCCAGCCCAGAGCCGCTTCTTTGGTGACACCACTAAAAGGAGGTGCTCGGTCATGGCAAACGGTGAAAACAAGGGGTTATCCATTCTGTATCGCACGGAGGACTGGCTGGCCGTCTGGTTGGGCTTCCTCATCATCGCCCTGGTCTTGGCTGGCCTGACGGTCAAGCCGCCCAAGTTCAAGTGGACCACCGAGGGCGAGTTCGCCGGGCTGATCAAGGAAAACGTGCCTGTGGTGGAGGCCCTGGCCAAGCTCTCGGAGAAAAAGGGCGAAGCCGGCGCGGCCACGGCCCTGGGGGCCTTGCAGCAGGCCATGGTCAAGGGTGAGCGCAAGGCCGTGGGCGACGCGGCCAAAAAGGTGGACGAGGCGCTAAAGCCGGTCAAGGACAAGGACTTCAAGAAGTCGGTGGGGGAGATCACCAAGAAGCTCTCAGCCAATTCCGGGGCGCTCCTGGAGAAGATATTCGCCGCCGACAACCTGCTGTGGTCACTTTATCTGCTGGTGGGCTTCGGGGTCTTGGCCTTGATAGGCCTGGTGCTGCTGGGCCAAAGCGCCGGCCAGTTCATCGTGGGGTTCCCGGTGGTTTTCATCATCGCCTGGGTATCTCAATTCATCGCCGGCAACTTCTCGGTCAACGAACTGGGCCTGGAATACGTGCTGTGGTGCCTGGCCCTGGGGCTCGTGGTCTCCAATGTGGTCGGCCTGCCCCAGTGGCTCAAACCGGCGGTGCAGACCGAGTTCTACATCAAGACCGGTCTGGTCATCCTGGGCACGGGCATCCTCTTCGGCGAGATCGTGCAGGCCGGCATCTACGGCATCGTCCAAGCCGCCCTGGTCATCGCGGTCATCTGGTACTTCTGCTACTGGCTCTCGCACAAGAAAATGGGCATTGACCAGGACTTCTCGGCCCTGCTCAGCAGCGCCGTGTCCATCTGCGGCGTCTCGGCGGCCATCGCCACCGCCGGGGCCATCAAGGCCGACCCCAAGAAGATGAGCTACGTCACCTCCATAACCCTGATCTGCGCCATACCCATGCTGGTCTTGCAGCCGGCCATAGCCAAGTGGGTGGGCATGCCCGACGTGGTGGCCGGGGCCTGGTTGGGCGGCACCCTGGACACCAGCGGCTCGGTGGTGGCCGCCGGGGCCTTGATAAGCGAGACGGCCATGAAGACCGGCGTAATCGTCAAGATGAGCCAGAACGTCTTCATCGGCTTCGCCGCTTTCTTCCTGGCCATCTGGTGGACCTACAAGGAGTGCCGCGACCTGCCCGAGAGTGAGCGGCCCGGGGCCATCGAGATATGGAACCGCTTTCCCAAGTTCGTGCTGGGCTTCATGATCTCCTCCCTGGTCTTCTCCTTCCTGCTCTCGCCCGACACCATCAAGGTGGTCAAGGGACCCTTGGGAGGCATGCGCACCTGGTGGTTCGCCCTGGCCTTCACCTGCATCGGCCTGGAAACCCACTTCGGCGACCTGGCCAAGATGGGCGGCGGCCGGCCGGCCGTGGCCTTCGTGATCGCCCAGAGTGTCAACATCATCTGGACCCTCATCCTGGCCTACCTGATCTTCGGCGGCGTCCTGTTTCCCCCGCCCAAGATGTAGGACCGGCCCTTCCCGGCTCTCGCCGCCCAACCGGCGGCGGGAGCCGCTTTACGAGGAAGCGGCATGCTCAAATGGCTCCTGCCCGGCTGGGGGCGGCGATGGGATTGGGTGCAGGTGGAGGTCAGCTCCCTGTGCAACGCCCGCTGCCTCTACTGCCCCCACACCACCCTGGCCCCGGACTGGCAGGGCCGGCTGATGAGCCTGGATACCTTCCGGCGCCTGTTGCCTTCCCTAAGGCGCGCCCGCCTGGTCCACCTCCAGGGTTGGGGCGAGCCCTTGCTCAACCCCGGCTTCTGGACCATGGTCCGCCTGGCCCGGGGCCAGGGCTGCCAGGTGGGGACCACCACCAACGCCACCCTCCTGGACGCCGAGGCGGCCCGGCGCATGGTGGCCGAGGGCCTGGAGGTGGTGGGTTTGTCCCTGGCCGGAGTTGACGAGCGTAACGACGAGATTCGCCGGGGGACCAGCCTGGCCCAGGTGCTGGGGGCCATGGAACACCTGGCCCAGGCCAAGGCCCAGGCCGGGAGCGACCTTCCAGCCGTCCACGTGGCCTACCTGGCCCTGCGCTCCCGCCTGGAGGATGTAACGCGCCTGCCGGGGCTGCTCAAGGACCGGGGGGTGGCGGCGGTGGTGGTGAGCACCCTGGACCTGGTCACCAGCCCCGAGTTGGCCGCCGAGGCCCTCTGGCCCCGGGACCAGGCCGAATACGAGCGGGTGGCCGCCATACTGGAAGGAGCGGCCCAGGGGGCGGCCCAGGCCGGCCTGGCCTGGCACCACCAGTTGGCCCGCCCGCCGGGGGGAGCGCTGGGACCCTGCACGGAGAACCTGGACAAGGCCATGGTGGTCAGCGCGGCGGGTCAGATCATGCCTTGCGTCTTCCACAACCTGTCCGCGCCCCGGCCCCTGGCCTGGCAAGAGGGCGGCATGCGGCCCTGGCGGCAGGAGCGATTCGGAGACGTCAACCAGGAATTGCTGGAGGACATCTGGCGCGGGCGCGAATACCGGGCCTTCCGCCACAGCCTGGGCCGGGGCTCTCCGCCGCCGGGCTGCCACGCCTGCCCCAAGCTGCGCATGGGTTGACGGCGGGCAGCGCGCGCCGCCTTGGGGCCGGCAGCCGGTGTTACCCGGCCTGGGCGCCGGCCTCCTGGCTGATCTGCTCCAATAGCGCCCCCAGGGCCTTGAGGTGGGCCTTCTCTTCCTGGGCCAGGTCAAAGAGGGCCTGGCGGGCCTGGTCCTGGGCCAGCTTGTGGCTCATGCGCAGGTAGAGGTCCAGGGCCTGGGCCTCGATGCCCATGGCCGTCTCCAAGAGCGCCTGCTCGCCGAAACCCTGGGGAAGAAGCCTCTCCAGGGCCTGCTCCACTTTTTCGCCGCCCTCCATCATTAGGTCGTGGGCCTGGCCCAACAAGTCCTCCAGATTGGGGCCGTCGGGCCTCTCCCACAGGTACAGGGCGTAGACCTGGTCACAATGGCGCTGTTCCACCTGGGCTAGGCGCTGGCATAAATCGCGGGCGCGTTGGTCCCTGGCCCGGGCCTGGGCCTGGGCATAGAAGGCGCCCAGGCCGGCCTCCAGGCCCAGGGCGATGACCAACAGCCGGGCCTTGTCCTCCCGCCCGCTGACCAGCCCCAGGCCCTGGGTGGCGGTGCCCGGGGCGGTGAGCCCGTCCCAGGCCATGATGCCCCCGGCCAGGGAGTAGACCTCCTCGAAGCCCCGGTGCCCCAGCATCTCGGCAGCCGCCCGGCTGCGTCCGCCCATGGCTCAATAGACAATGGTGGGCTTGTGGGGATCCAGTTCACCGAGGCGCTCACTCAGGTCGGGCAGGGGGATGAGCCTGGCCCCGGGGATATGGCCGCGCTTGTACTCGGCGGGCTGGCGCACGTCCAAGAGGGTGTATTGGTCGGGCCGGCGGGCCTCCATGAACTGGCGGACCTCCTGGGGGCTCAGGTCGCGGGAGGCGCTGAACAAGGCCTTGAGCATCATAAAGGCGCTCCTTATTAGCTGGTCAGCGACCCGCGCCGCCCGGGGGCCTTAGCGCACGTAGCGGGTGAAGGGCATTATCAAGAGCCGGCCCAGGCCCAGCCTGGCCGAATCGAAATGGCCGCCCACGCCGATCCTGATGCCGGCCTGGTCCACATGCCGCACCAGGGTGCCCAGGGCGCGGTCCCACAGCGAGAAGATGGTGCCGTAGTTGCTGTTGCGTTCCTTGATCCTTACCGAGTGGTGGATGCGGTGCATGGAAGGCGGCACCAAGAGCGTCCACCACAGGCCCTCCAGCCAGGCCGGCACCTTGAGGCTGCTGTGCTGGAACTGGGCGCAGAGCCCCAGGCCGGCCTCGAAGACAATGACGCTCAAGGGATCGGCGCCGATGAGGTAGATCAAGCCCAGGGTTATCAGGGCCGAGACGGCCAGCTCGCCGATGTGGAAGCGGGTGGCCGTGGAGACGTCCATGTTCAGGTCGCTGTGGTGCACGCGGTGGAAGCGCCACAACAGCGGCACCTCGTGGTTCAACAGGTGCCAGACGTAGAGCATGAAGTCCAGGAAGGCCACGGCGATGAGCAGCTTGAGGCCGTAAGGCAGGGGGTGGGCGTTCAAGAGGCCCAGGTTGTGCTGGGTGACGTGCTGGGCCAGGGCCAGCTTGGCCGTGCCAAAGAGCGCCGCCAGCAAGAGCGAGTTGAGGGCCGTGAGCCCCAGGTTCACCGCCCAGCGCCGGGGCTTGGAGAGCGTGGCCGGCCGGTAGGGGGCCATGAGTTCACAGGCCAGGAAGAAGAGCAGCCCGCCCCCGAAGATCAACAGGCGGATCAGGGCGGCGTTGGCATCCAGCATGGCGGCTCCCCAAGGTGATGGCCGCCGGTGGCTGGCGGCCTGCCCTCAATTTTGCCACAACCCCGCTGCCGGCGCTCCAGGCAAATGGCGGCGCTTGTGCCTGCCCCGGTGCTTGTACTAAATTGATGACAGCCTGTGAATTCCGGGGGGCTGGGCCTCAACGCCACACTGGAGTGAAGAGCATGCATACTCGGCGCGTGATGCTGATCGCGGGGCTGGCCTTGGCGCTGACGGTTTTCTTGGCCATGGCGCCCCTGGAGGCCCGGGCCGCCGCCAAAACCAAGATGGTGGAGGTGATCCTGGACTGCTCGGGCAGCATGAAGGGCCGCCTGCCCTCGGGTGAGACCCGCATCGCCGCGGCCAAGCAGGCCGTGGAGACCA
>JACQYR010000172.1 GCA_016208115.1 Desulfarculus sp. | reverse complement strand
AGGCCCTGGCGACAGCGCCAACCGACCCGTTAATGCCCCGTGGGGGGCACCCCACCCTCGCGCTTGTACTTGCAGTCCTTGGCGGGGCAGCGGATGGACTGGCCCTGGCGGCCGATCTTGTGCACCAAAAAGGCGTGGCCGCAGTCGGGACAGGGCTCGTTCAGGGGGCGGTCCCAGGATGCGTAGTCGCACTTGGGATAGTTGTCGCAGCCGTAGAAGACCTTGCCCCGGTGGGAGCGCTTCTCCACCAGCTCGCCTCCGCACTGCGGGCATGCCACGCCCAGGGGTAGGCCCCGGCTGTAGCGGCACTTGGGATAGCCCGAGCAGGAGATGAAGCGCCCGCCGCTACGCGTGGGCTTGATGACCAACTGACCGCCGCACTGGGGGCACTTCTCGCCAATGGCCTCGGGCTCCTGCCTGGCCACGGGGTTGCCCAGGGCGTCCAGCTCCAGCACGTTCTTGCACTTGGGATAGGCGCTACAGGCCAGGAAGGGGCCGTACTTGCCCTTCTTGTGCTGCATGGGCTGGCCGCACTTGTCGCAGGCGATGCCCGTCTCGGGGGCCGCCTCCTGGATGACGATGTGGCCCTGCTCGTCGCGGACAAAGTCGCGGGTGGTCTTGCAGCCGGGATAGGCGGTGCAGGCCAAAAACTCGCCGTGCTTGCCCAGACGGATGGACAGGGGCGCACCGCAGTCCGGGCACTTGATGTCGGTGGGCAGGCCCTTGCCCTTGATCTGGCGCATGTTCTTGGCCGCGGCCTTGAGCGCCACGGCAAAGGGGCCATAAAAGTCGTGCAGCAGGACCTTCCAGGGCTGCTGGCCCTCCTCCACCTGGTCCAGGGCGCGCTCCAGGCCGGCGGTGAAGGCCGGGTCCATGACCTGGGGGAAGTTCTCCACCAACAGGTCGCTGACCACCATGCCCAAAGGCGTGGGCACCAGGTGGCGGCGGGCCTTGGAGACCTTCTCCTCGGCGCTCTTGGCCACGTACTCCTTGTCCTGGATGGTGGAGAGGATGGCGGCGTAGGTGCTGGGCCGGCCGATGCCCTTCTCCTCCAGCTCCTTGACCAGGCTGGCCTCGGTGAAGCGCGGCGGCGGCTGGGTGAAGTGCTGCTTGGGCACGATGGCCACCGGCTTGAGGCGCTGGCCCTGCTTGAGCACTGGCAACAGCCCCTCCTGGGGTGTCTCATCGCCGTTGCCGCCCGCGCCGCCGTTCTTGGCGCCCTCGTCCTTGTCCTCCACGTAGAGGGCCGTGAAGCCCTTGAATTTCAGCGCCTGGCCGCTGGCCTTCAAGAGGCCCGTCCCGGCGGCGATGTCGGCCAGGGTCTGGTCGTAGAGGGCCGGGGCCATCTGGCAGGCCAGAAAGCGGTTGTAGATCAGGCGGTAGAGCCCCAGTTCGCTCTTCTTAAGATAGGGCGTGAGTGCCTCGGGGGCGCGAAAGGCCGACGTGGGGCGGATGGCCTCGTGGGCCTGCTGGGCCGTGGCCCGCGACTGGTAGACGTGGGGCCGCTCGGGCACATATTCCTGGCCGAAGCGGTGGGCGATGAGCTGGCGGGCCTCCTGCACGGCCTCGTCGGCCAGGCGGGTGGAGTCGGTACGCATGTAGGTGATGAGGCCCACGGTGCCCTGGTCGGTCTCCATGCCCTCGTAGAGGCGCTGGGCGATGCTCATGGTCTCCTTGGGGGCCAGGCCCAGCTTGCGGAAGGCCTCCTGTTGCAGGGTGGAGGTGATGAAGGGCGCCGGCGGCGATTGCCTCCGCTCGCGGGTCACCACCTTGTCCACCACGAAGTCCTGGCCCGCGATGGCCTTCACCCCGGCCTGGGCCTGGGCCTCGTCCTTGGGCTCGAACTTCTGGCCGTCCACCTTGGCCAGGCGGGCCAGGAAGGGCGGCGGGCTGTCGGCCGCCAGTTCGGCGGCCACGGTCCAGTATTCTTGGGGCACGAAGGAGGTCACGGCCCGCTCGCGCTCCACCACCAGGCGCAGGGCCACCGACTGCACGCGCCCGGCCGAGAGCCCGCGCTTGACCTTGTCCCACAGGATGGGGCTGATCTGATAGCCAACCAGGCGGTCCAACACCCGGCGGGCCTGCTGGCTGTCGTAGAGGTCTTGGTTGAGCCGCGTGGGGGCGGCCACGGCCTTGGCGATGGCGGTCTTGGTCAGCTCGTGGAAGAGCACCCGGTGGTAGCCCTCCGGCGGGCCGCCCAACTGCTCGGCGATGTGCCAGGCGATGGCCTCGCCCTCGCGGTCGGGGTCGGGGGCCAGGTAGATATGCTGGGCCTTGGCGGCGGCCTTCTTGAGGTCCTTGACCACCGCCTCCTTGCCCTTGATGATTTGGTACTCGGGCAAAAAGTCGGCCTGGATGTCCACCCCCAGGCGGGTGGGGGGCAGGTCCACCACGTGCCCCACCGAGGCCTTGACCTCGAAGTCGGGGCCCAGATATTTCTTAAGGGTGCGGGCCTTGGCCGGCGATTCCACTATCAACAGGGACTTGGACATGTGCTCGTCTATCCGGCGGCCTGGGAGGTCCGCCTTAATAACCGGGGCGCGGCGCGCCCGGGCCGGTGATTAATATGGTTGGCTACGAATATAATGCTTGCCCGGCCGTTGGTCCACCAGGCCGGCCATTTCCAGGTTGACCAACAGGGCGGTGACCTCCTGGGGCCTGAGCCCGCTCTGACGCACCAGCACGTCCACGTGCACCGGCTCCGGCCCCAGGAGGCCCAAGAGCTCCGCCGCCGGCGCCGGCAGGTCCGGGGGCTCCTCGGCGGCGGGGGCGGCCAGGGCCAACAGCGGCGGCAGGGCCCCGGGGGCCAGCAGGTCCTGGGCGCTGGTAAGAAGGCGCGCGCCCTGGCGGATCAGCTCGTGGCAGCCCTGGCTGCCGGGCGCGCCCAAAGGCCCAGGCACGGCCAGCACCTCGCGCCCCTGGTCCAGGGCGTGGCGGGCGGTTATCAAGGAGCCGCTTTTCAGCCCCGCCTCCACCACCACCACGGCCCGGCTGAGCCCGCTGATGATGCGGTTGCGCACCGGGAAGTTGGCCGGCGCCGGCCGGGTGCCCAGGGGGAACTCGCTAATCACCGCGCCCTGGCGGGCCATCTCGGCCATGATCCGGCCGTTCTCGGCGGGGTAGGTGACGTTGAGCCCCGAGCCCAGCACCCCCACGGTGTGCCCGCCGGCGGCCAAGGCCGCCTGGTGGGCCACGGTGTCCACCCCCCGGGCCAGGCCCGAAATGACGCTCACCCCGGCCCTGGCCAGGTCCCCGGCCAGGTTCTCGGCCACCCGGCGGCCATAGGCGGTCATCTCCCGGGAGCCCACCAGGGCCACGCCGCCGGCCCGGCAGCCGGCCAGGCCGCCACGCACAAAGAGCAGCGGCGGCGGGGCGTAGATGCTGGCCAGGGGCGGGGGATACTCCGGGTCCTCCAGGGTGACCACCCGACCCCCCAGTTTTTTCAGGCGCTCCAGCTCCCGCCCGGGGTCGGCGGCAAAGGCCTTGTTGTGCACGGCCAGGGCCACTTCTTCCTTGAGCCCGGCCACGCCGCACAGGGCCTTGAGCGGCGCGCCCAGGGCGGCGCCCGGCGAGCCAAAGGCCCGCCGCAGGCGGTCGAAGGTCACGCTGCCCACCCCGGGGATGAGCCTTAGGCCCAGCCAGTCCAGGGTTTGGCGCCGCTCGTTGGGCATCTGGGGGTCCATGGGCCAAAGAGGCTAGCACCATCGCGGCAATCGTCAAGGCGTTTTTTTGTGCGCCAGCGGCCAGTTGCCCGAGCAGGCCAAACTTTTACTTGTGGCCGGCTGGCGGGGGGCCTAGAATAACCCCAAGCTATGTAGCTAAAATTCGTCCTTAAACTCAACCTGGCCGGGAGGGCCCCGGCCGCCGTTCTGGAGAGCGAGATGAAAAAAGCCTTGGCCCTGCTGGGCCTGTGCCTCCTGACCCTGGCCCTGGCCGGCGCCGCCCAGGCCATGGAGTTCTCCGCCGACGTGGTGCGCAAGGGCCACATGGGCGAGAACACCAGCAAGGTCTATATCAAGGGCAACAAGGTGCGCATGGACAACCAGCAAGGCCCCATGGGGCCGGGCTACGCCATCGTGCGCCAGGACCAAAAGGTCATGTGGATGGTCAATCCGGCCCAGAAGAGCTACATGGAGATGCCCTTGCAGGGCATGGCCGACCTGTCCCAACACCCCCGGGGCGACGAGAAGCTGCCCGGCGAGATCAGCCGCAAGGACCTGGGCCGCGAGGTGATTGACGGCCACCCCTGCGTCAAGTACGAGATCACCCACCAGCAGGCTGGGCAGAACTTCGTCATCCACCAGTGGCTCGCCCAAGACCTCAAGCTGCCGGTGAAGACCGCGGCGGTTGACGGCTCCTGGAGCGTGGAATACAGGAATATCAAAAAGGGGCCCCAGCCCGACAGCCTCTTCGAGGCGCCCGCCGGCTTCCAGAAGATGACCATGCCGGCCATGGGCCAGGGCATGGGACCGGGCATGGGCCAGGGCATGCGCCCCGGCAAGGGCATGGGGCCTGGCAAAGGCATGCGCCCCGGGCCGGGCCAGGGCATGCCCCCGGGCCAGGGACAGGATGACGACTAACCCCCGGGCGGCGAAGGGCAACTAGCCATGACCCCCTGGCGGCGCAGCCGGTTGGTGGCTTTGCTGCTGCTGTTGGCCTGGCTGGCGGGGGCCGGGCCCGGCGCGGCCCGGGCCGGCGAGGCCCCGCCCTGGCGCCTGGCCCTGGTGGTGGACTGCTCAGAGGGCATGACCCAGCCCTGGCTGGGGAGCACCCGCCTGGAGATGCTGGAGCCGGCCCTGCAAAGCGAGCTCTTAAGCCTGCCGCTCAGGGTACGGGCGGGGGTGTGGCTGGTGGGTGGCGGCCCCGGCCAAGCGCGGGAGTTCCTGGCGCCAAGGCCGGCGGCGGAGTTTCGCGACACCAACCTGGTGCTGCCCCGCCTGGAGGGCGCCGCCGACCTGGCCGCCGGCATCAAGCTGGCCATGGCCTGGCTCAAGGACCAGGGGCCAGGCGCGCTGGTGGTGATAAGCGGGGCGGGCAGCCGCCTGCCCGCCGCCGCCCCGGCCACGGCCTCGGGTGGCCAGGGGCCGTTCTGTCACGCCCTGGCCCTGGGGCCGGAGGAGGCCACCCAGAAGGACCTGCAAGAGCTGGCCCTCCAGGGCGGTGCGTCTTATTTCCGGGCCATGAAGGCCGACCAGGCCGCGCCCCTCCTGCGCGGGGCCATGCTGACCGCCCTGTCGCCGGCCAGCCTGTTGGTGCTGGCCCACGGCCAGGACAACCGCCCCCTGTCCATCACCTACGGCCTGACCCGGCGCGACCTCCTGGCCCTGGAGCCGCGCGGGGCCAGCGGCCGGCCCTGCCAGCTTTTGCCCGGGGTCTACCAGATGTCCTGGCCGGCCGGCATTGGCCCAGCCACGCCCCCGGCCAAGGTCAGCGTGGCGGTCAGCGGCCAGACCCGGCTGTGGGCCGGCGGCACCGGCAGCCTCAAGGTCAAGGCCCTGGACCCCCAGGGGCAGGAACTGCCCTGGGTGGCCAGCGTGGCCAACCTGGAGACCGGCAAGGTGGAGGTGCCCGAGAAGCGCACCCCCTACCAGGCCACCCTGCCGGCCGGGGTCTACCGGGTCAAGGTCCAGCGTCCGCCCCTGACCTGGACCCTGGAACTGGGCGCGGGCCGGCAGGTGGAGCTGGTCACCGGTCCCCAGGGCAGCCTCAACCTGACCCTAAGTGGCCCCAGCGGCCCCTGGCGGGTGCCCTATCACCTGGAGGACCGCCTGGGACTCCGGCCGGCGGGCACCGGCTACACCAACAGCCCCCTGCCGCTGTTGCCCGGCCAATACCGCCTGCGGGCCGAGGTGGTGCCGCCCTGGCGGCAGGAATTCACCCTGGCCCCCGGCCAGGACCTCAGCCTGGCCATGCCCCTCTTGGGCGCCATCCTGGTGCGCCGCGACAAGGCTGGCCTGAGCCAGCCCTTTCAGGTGCTGGACAGCCAGGACCGCCTGCTGGGTGCCGGGGTGAGCGACCGGCCCCTGCCCACCCAGGCCGGCACCTACCGCCTGCACATGCCCCAGCAAGGCGCCACCCTGGAGGTGGAGGTCAAGGCCGGGCAGCTTACGGCCCTGGACCCACCCAAAGGCCCAGGCGCGCATTGACAGGCCGCCGGCGCTTGGGGTAATCTTTCTTGTTCCTTGGCGCCCGCCCGCCAAACCCTAGCAGGTAGGGGGTATCGGACACCCCTGAAGGAGGAGCTATGGCCGAGGACCTAGGAGCCCGCCCCTGGTACGGCGATTGGCCCGTGGGCGTGCCCAAAATGATAGAAATCCCCAACATCAGCCTGGGCGATCTGCTGCGTGACACCGCCCGCCGCCTGCCCGACAACAAGGCCATCATTTTTCTGGATTCGGTGCTGACCTACCGCCAGTTGGACGAGCTGGTGGACCGCTTGGCCACGGCCTTCCACAATCTGGGGCTCAAAAAGGGCGACGTGGTGGCCATGATGCTGCCCAACTCCCACCAGTTCGTGGTCACCTACTACGCCTGCCAGCGCCTGGGCCTGGTGACCACGGCCATCAACCCCACCTACAAACCCCTGGAGATCAAGCACCAGCTCAACGACTCCGGGGCCAAGGCCTTCGTGGTGCTGGACTCGGTCTACGCCGCCGCCGACAAGGTCATGGGCCAGACCCAGGTCAAGCACCTCATCGGCACCAACATCGTGGACCTGGCGGGCCTGAGCCCCATCAAGAAGTTCCTGGGCAAGCTGCTCAAGAAGATACCCACCGGCGAGATGCCGGCCAACACCTTGAAATTCACCGACCTGGTCAAGACGCCCCCCAACGTGCCCCAGGTGGAGGTGGACGCGGTCAACGACCTGGCGGTGTTGCAGTACACCGGCGGCACCACCGGCACCCCCAAGGGCGGCATGCTCACCGCCCGCAACCTGGTGGCCAACTCCCTGATGGGCAAGGCCTGGGTGGGCGAGGAACTGCCCAACAACAGCGGCTACGTGGGCGTGCTGCCGTTGTTCCACGTCTTCGCCATGACCTGCGTGATGAACATCGCCGTGGCCACCGGCGGCTTCCAGCTCCTGTTCCCCCGGCCGCCGGAGTCCATGCTGGAGTGGGCGGCCCAGATACAGAAGTGGGGCCAGGGCTGCCAGATGGTCATGCCGGGCGTGGCGGTGTTGTTCAACAAGATCAACCATACCGAGGGCCTGGAAAAGTTCGACCTCAGCCCCCTCATCAAGTGCATGTCCGGCGCCGGGCCGCTGCCCCGCGAGGTGCAGTTGGCCTTCGAGAAGAAAACCGGCGCCCTGGTGGTGGAGGGCTACGGCCTCACCGAGTCCTCTCCGGTGGTCACCGCCAACCCCTTCACCCTGCCGGCGGGCAAGGAACGGGTCATGGGCTCCATCGGCATACCCTTCCCCAACACCGACTGCAAGATCATGGACCTGGAGACCGGCGAAAAAGAGATGCCGCTGGGCCCCGAGGGCGTGGGCGAGTTGTGCGTCAAGGGTCCGCAGGTGATGAAGGGCTACTTCAACCGCGCCGACGAGACCGCCCGCACCATCCGCGACGGCTGGCTCTACACCGGCGACATCGCCTACATGGACGAGCGCGGCTGGATATTCATCATGGACCGCGCCAAGGACCTGGTGAAGCACAAGGGCTACAGCGTCTTCCCCAAGGAGGTCGAGGATTACTTGTTCTCCCATCCCGACATCCTGGAGGTGGCGGTGGTGGGCCTGCCCAACCCCAAGGTGGGCGAGATATTGAAGGCCTTCGTGGTGCTCAAGCCCGGCAGCGTGGGCAAGGTCACGGAGCAGGACATCATCGCCTGGAGCCAGGAGAACATGACCCACTACAAGGTGCCCTCGGTGGTGGAGTTCCGCCAGGACCTGCCCAAGACCATGGTGGGCAAGGTTCTGCGCCGGGTGCTCAAGGACGAGGAGATGGCCAAGTCCAAGCCGGCCTAGGCCAAGCACCGCCGCATAATTGCCGCGCAGGGGGGAGCTTCCCAGGGGGAGGCTCCCCCCTCCCGCCAGAGGGCACCCCGTCTCATGGCCTGATTCGGCGAGCTTCACCGGGAGCCGGTTTGCTTGGCTAAAACCACAAACCCAACCGACCCGTTATGCCCCGCCGGGGGCACCCGGCCCCTGGGCCTCTACATCCACCTGCCCTTCTGCGCCAGCCGCTGCCCCTACTGCGACTTCTTCGCCCTGCCCCTGGCGGCCGGCCCGGCCCGCGCCCTGATGCCAGCCCTGCTGTGCCATTGGGAGATGATCGCACCCCTGGCCGGGGGCCGGCCCCTCGATCATGTCTACCTGGGCGGCGGCACCCCCAGCCTGCTGCCCGCCGGCCAGATCGCACGGCTGCTCGAGGCGGCTCGCCACCTGTTGGGGTTCTCGCCGGGCTGCGAGATTACCCTGGAGGCCAACCCCGGCACCCTGGGCGCGGGCAAGCTCAAGGCCCTCCAGGCCGCCGGGGTCAACCGGCTCAGCCTGGGCACCCAAAGCTTCGATGCGCGGCTGCTCAAGCTATTGGGCCGCCGCCACACGCCCCAGGACACCCGCCGGGCCGTGGCCCAAGCCCGCGCCGCCGGCTTCGCCAACCTGAGCCTGGATTTGATCCACGGCCTGCCCGGCCAGACTCCGCAACTGGCTCGGGGCGATCTCCTGGCCGCCCTGGAACTGGCACCCGAGCATCTCTCCCTCTATGAGCTGACCCTGGCCCCGGACACACCCTTTGGCCGGGCCTATGCCAAGGGCCGCCCCCCGCTGCCTTCGGAGGACGAAGTCCTGGCCATGGAGGACGCCGCCCTGGAGCTATTGGAGGCCGGCGGCCTGGCGCGCTACGAGGTGAGCAACTTCGCCCGGCCCGGGCATGCGTGCCGCCACAACCAGGACACCTGGCGGGGCGGCGACTACCTGGCCCTGGGGCCGGGGGCCCACGGCCATCTGGCCGGCCGGCGCTGGGCCTGGGTGGCCGAGGTGGCGGCCTATGTGGCGGGGGTGGAGGGGGGGCGGGAGCCCCTGGAGTTCAGCGAAGACTTGACGCCCCGGCAGCGGGCCTGGGAGCTTATCATGCTGGGCCTGCGCACCGTGGAAGGCGTGGACCTGGCCCGGGTGGGCGCCCTGCTGGGCCAGGACCCCCGGTGCACGTGGGCCAGCCCCCTGGCCCAGCTCACCGGCCAGGGCTGGGCCAGGCTGGATGGCCAGCGTCTGGTCCCCACCCCCCTGGGCCTGCGCCTGGCCGATGCGGCGGCGGAGTTGTTTTTGTAGACGCCCCATCGCCCTGGCTCTGCTCGCCTAGAGCCCGCCGCCCGGCCCCCGGGCCTTGGCGCGCAGCCAGTCCTTGAGGCGCACCACCACCACCCGGCGTCCGGCGGTCAGGATGGTCTCCTCCAGGATGGCCAGGGCGGCCCGCAGGCGGCCCACCTCGCCGGGCGTAAGCCGCCCGCCGGGCTGGCGCAGGGCCTGGCCCAGACGCCTACGCCGCCACAGGCTGGCCAACAGCGCCCCCAGGCTCAAGCCCCCCAGGAACACCCACGGCACCCCGTATGACTGCCCCGGGGCCGAGGCCGGCGGCGCCCCAAAGGGCGCTCCCGGGACCGGCGTCGGCACCCCGCTGGCGGCGCAGGCGCTCAATACCAGGGCCGACAGTAGGCCCACGGCAGCGGCGAGGGGGGCGGGCATCTCCACTCCAGGCCCCCGGAAGGCGGGGGCGCCGTTAACATGGGCTGGCCAAGGGCGGGGCCTGGGGTTTCGGCAGCGGCGCCCCGGGTTACGGTAGCCCTCCGGCCCTAGTCGCTGTCGTAGTCGGGCCGCTCGCGGGCCATGGCCAGGGCGGAGACGGTCACGGCGGCCTGGCGGGCCACGGCCTCGTGGGTATCGCCCAAGAGCGCCGCCGCCTGCTCCAGGGCGCCGGCGGCCCTGAGGTTGGCCAGGGCCGAGAGGCTGGCCAGGCGCACAGCGGCTTCGTGATCGTTAAGACCGCGCAGCAGGGCCTGCACCAGGATGGGCTCGCGGCTCTTGGTGTTGCCCAGCGCGATGGCCGCCACCCGGCGCACCTCGGCCTCGCCATCGTCCATGAGCGAGGCCAGGGGACCGATGCCCTGGCGGTCCTTGATGTGGTTCAGCGCAATGGCCGCTTCCTTGCGCACCTCCTTGTCGGGGTCGTTCACCAGGGCCAACAGCCCGGCCAGGGCCTTGGTCTCGCGCAGGCGGCCCAGGCAGGCGGCGGCGTTCTTGCGCACCCCGGGGTCGGCGTGGCTAAGTAGCTCCACCATGCGCTCGCGGCCCACGGGGGACTCCAGGTTGGCCAGGCCGGCCATGGCCGCGCCCAAGAGCGCCGGCTGGTCGGCCCCCAGGGCGGCCAAGAGGGCGTCCTGGGTGATGGCGGGCTCGATGCGGTTAAGGGCCACGGCGGCGGCCCGGCGCGCCTCGGGATGGGCCTCGTCGCCGCCGGGCTCGGCGGCGGCCTTGCCCGTGTCGGCGGCGGCGGTGAGCATCTTCTGGCGCAGGTCGGCGTCACTGGCCTTCAGGACCCGGCGCAGATAGGGCACCGCCCCCTTGGAGCCGATGAGCCCCAGGGCCTTGGCCGCCTCGGCCTGCACCTGCCAGGCCTTGTGCCCCAGGGCCTTCAAGAGCCCCCGCTCGGCCTGGTTCAGCCCCCGCAATCCCGAGAGGATGCAGGCCGCCCGCACCAGGTTGGGGTCTTCCTTTTCCAGGGTCTCCAGAATGGTGGTATCCAGGTCTTGGGCCATGCCGCCTCCTTGCTTCCTCGCGTCCGGGCTGCATTCAATCATCCCCGAAGCGGCACCATTATGTCAAAGGGCAAAAGTAGGCCCCCGAAGCCATGGGCTTCCTTATACCCCCTCGCCCCCATTCCCATGGGGGAGAGGGCCGGGGTGAGGGGGC
>JACQYR010000171.1 GCA_016208115.1 Desulfarculus sp. | reverse complement strand
CTGCCCAGGCGCAAGTCCGTGCGCGCCGAGTCCATGGCCACATTGCCACCGCCCACCACCACCACGCGCTCACCAGGCGAAACGGCCTGTCCCAGATTGGCCTTACGCAAAAAGTCCACGCCCTGCTGCACACCGACAGCGTCTTCGCCGGGCACGCCCAGGCTCGAGCACTGGTGGGCGCCCACGGCCATGATGACGGCCTGAAAGCCCTGCTCCTCCAGTTGGGGCAGGGTAAAATCCGTGCCCAGGCGCTGGTTGGTCAATATCTCCACGCCCAGGGCCTTGATGTAGTCAATTTCGTAGTCCAGGATGCGCGGGGGCAGACGGTAGTCGGGGATGCCCACCCTGAGCATGCCGCCGGTGACGGCGAGCGCCTCGAAGATGGTGGCGCCGATGCCCTCCAAGGCCAGGTAGTAGGCCGCCGAGAGCCCCGCCGGCCCGGAGCCGATGATGGCCACCTTCTGCCCCGTGGCCGGCTGGCAGGCCGGCAGGTCCATGGCCCCCTGCTCGATCTCCCACTCGGCCACGAAGCGCTTCAAGTCGCGGATGGCGATTGGCTGGTCAAAGGTGCCCCGGGCGCAGGCTGCCTCGCAGGGGTGGGTGCAGACCCGGCCGCAGACCGCCGGCAGGGGGTTCTCCTGGCGGATCACGGCCAGGGCCTCGCGGTAGCGGCCGGCGGCGATGAGGTTGACGTAGCCCTGCACGCTGATGCCGGCTGGGCAGGCCACCTTGCAGGGGCTCTGGCCCAGCTTGCCGATGGCGAAGGCCCCGGGGATGGCCTGGGCGTAGCGCTTGTAGGCCGCCCGCCGCCGCATCAGGCCAGCGTCATACTCGCTCTCGATGCCTATGGGGCAGACCTTGGCGCACTCGCCGCAGGCCGTGCACTTGGAGATGTCTACAAAGCGGGGGTGCTGCAGGACCTTGGCGGTGAAGTCGCCCGCCTCGCCTTGCAGGTCCAGAAGCTCGGCGTTGGTCAAAAGCTCTATGTTCAGGTGCCGGCCGACCTCGACCAGCTTGGGGGAGATGATTCACATCGCGCAGTCGTTGGTCGGAAAGGTCTTGTCCAACTGCGACATCAAGCCGCCGATGGCCGGGTCGCGCTCCAACAGGTACACGTAGTACCCGGAGTTGGCCAGGTCCAGGGCCGCCTGCATGCCCGCGATGCCCCCGCCCACGATCATCACCTTGCCCACTGGAATCGTGCCTGCCATGACCTTCATCCTTGTGCCCAGAGGTTGTTAACCGACCAGCCCTTTCAGGCGGGGCTCATTGCACGGCCTCCAGAATCTGGGGCAAGCGGCCCTCCCAGCCCAGAGGGGAGAGCATCACCCCGCCGTAGCCTTGGGCCTTGATGCCCTCGATCAGCTCCACCGCGATGGCCACGCACTCGCGCACGCGGTCGGGAGCGCTTTTAAGGCGTTCGATGATCTGGCCGGGCATGTGCACGTGCTTGAGGTGCATGTCAATGGCCCGGGCCATGCCCACCGATTTTAAGAGCAGCACGTTGGGAATTATCTTGATGGGCCGGTTTTGCAGGTGCTTGACGAAGCCGGCCAATTGGGCCAGGTCAAAGACCGGTGGGGTGATATAAAAGGTGGCGCCGGCCGAGATTTTCTTGTCCAGGGCCGCCAGTTCCTGATTGACCGCGCCCAAGGCCCCGGTGTTGAGGGTGGAGCCCACGGTGAAGCTGGGCGCGCCCTCCAGTTCCACGCCGGACATGTCCCGGCCGCCCATCAATTTCTGGATCACCTCCAGAAGTTCGGCCAGTTCCAGGTCGTAGACCGGGCGGGCCTTGTGGTGGTCGCCGTAGCTGGGCGCCTCGCCCTCCACGGCCATGACGTTTTTTATGCCCAGCGCGGCGGCGGCCAGCAGGTCGGCCTGCAGGGCCAGGCGGTTGCGGTCGCGGCAGCAGGCCTGCAAGACCGTCTCGATGCCCTTGTCCCGAAGAAGCATGCAGCCGCCCAGCGAGCTGAGCTTCATCACCGCGTTGGCCATCTCGGGCACCACCACGGCGTCCACCAAGTTCTTGATGCGTTGTGCGCTGCTCACAAAGGCCGAAACGTCCACGCCCTTGGGCGGCTCCAACTCGGCCAGGACCACGAACTCGCCGGAATCCAATTTTTCGCTAAGGCCCATGTCCACCCCCTAAAGCTTGCACGCCTGGCGCCTCCGGCCTGTGGCCGGATGTCTCTCATCAATGGGGAATGCGTTAACGGCCAACCAACGGAAGACAAATCCGGCGGCGCCGGACCAGATCAGACCAAGCCCACGCAGACGCCGCCCACAGCGACCGGAGCCGGAATCACCTTGAAGTTGTCCAATGGTTGCAGGGAACGCGGGCCGCTCGGGAGCGATGCCCGGTGGAGACGGATGAAGGCGGTCAACCCTCTTTTACCCATATGCGGATAGTACCTGTTGACCGGTTAAGTAAATGGTAGATTTATTTCATCTGGATTATGGCCAATGGGGGTTTCCATTGTCAAGCCAGTTTGTATCAAGCCATCCAAAAGAAGCACCGCCTTGCCATCAACCCCAGCGTTGCGCTATTGTTTAGGCAGCAACTGATTGAAATTGCGCGGCCAGGGCCCGTCTCCCGCCGCCCTGGCCCGGCCCCACATGTTCACAAGAGGCGCGGTTAACACGCGCCTTGTCCGTGGCGACACGTAAAACAGGCCCGCGCGCGGCAAGCGGCCAGCAGCAGGAGCCAGCATGGCCAGCCAAGAACGGCATGAAAGCTTCTTTGACCAGCAGGCCGAAACCATCCCCCAGGCCGAGCGGCTCCAGGCCCTGGAGCAGCGCTTTTTGGAAACCCTGCGCCTGGCCACCGGGCAGTCGCGGGCCTACCGCGAAATCCATGCCCAAGCCGGCCTGGACCCACGGACGGTGCGCGGCTTGGCCGACCTGGAGCGCCTGCCCATATTGCGCATGGACGACCTTGTGCAACGCCAGAAAGCCGACCCGCCCTTTGGCGGCTTCGAGACCAGGCCGGCCCAAAGCTTTCACCGCATATACGTCAATCCCGGCTTCATCTGGCAGCCCGGCCAGACGCCCCTGACCGACACCTCCTGGGCCCAGGCCCTGTGCGGCGGCGGCATCCTGCCCGGCGACCGGGTGCTCAACACCTTCAGCTACCACCTATGGCCCTACGCCCACCTGCTGGACGAATCGGCCAAGATGATCGGCGCCCAGGTGGTGCCCGGCGGCGGGGGCAACGCCTTCATGCAGGTGCGCATCATGCGCAAGCTGGGCGTCAGGGCCTACCTGGGCACCCCCAGCTTCCTGATGACCCTGGCCCAGCGAGCCGAGGCCATGGGCCTGGACCCGGCCCAGGACCTGGGCCTGGAGGCGGCGGTGGTGGGGGCGGAGATGCTACCCGAGTCCCTGCGACAGCGCCTGGAGCAGACCCTGGGCATAAGCGTGCGCCAGGCCTACGGCACGGTGTTCCTGGGCTGCCTGGGCTTTGAGTGCCGCGAGGCCCAGGGGCTGCACGTGCCCGAGGGCGCCCTGGTGGAGGTGGTGGACCCCCAGACCAGCCAGGCCCAGGCCCCGGGCAAGGCCGGCCTGGTGGTGGCCTCCTGCCTGGACCCCGCCTATCCCATGCTACGCCTGGCCACCGGCGATCTGTCCATGTGGGCCACGGGCGCCTGCCCCTGCGGCCGCACCGGCCCGCGCCTGCAACGCATCCTGGGACGCATTGACCAGGCCGTGAAGGTGCGCGGCACCTTTGTGCATCCTTGGCAGATTGACGAGGTCTTCGCCCACCGGCCCGAGGTCTTCAAGTACCAGGCCACGGTGAGCCGCCGCCAGGACCAGGACGCGCTGACGGTGCTGGTGGAATTACATGAGGAGGGACAGGGCGGACCGGAGTTGAAACGCCGGTTGGACCAAGAACTGCGCGACTTCCTGGGCGTGCGCGGCGAGGTGGAGCTGGTGCCGCCGGGCACCATTCCCGATTTCCACGGCAAGATAGTGGACCGCCGCAACTGGGATTAGGAAAATCCTGCCCCCCACCGAGGTGCCCATGGAGAAGATCAAGGTCGGCGGGTTGATGCAGAGCGACGGACGAGCGCTTTTGCGGGTGCTGTCGTCGCCCAACCTCATGGACTCGCCGGGGATCATCCTGGCGGCCCTGGCCGCCGGAGGCATCAACGTGGAACTCTTGGTGCAGGCCATTGACCAGGAGGAGAGCGCCAATTTCGTGCTGGTGGTGGCCCAGAAGGACCTGGAACACGCCCTGGTGGTGCTGGAGGGCGTGAAGGACGAGGTGGAGGCCAAGGGCATCGCCTACCTGCCCGAGGTGGCCGTGCTCAGCCTCTTCGGCCCCCACCTGCGCGAGAAGCCCAAGATACCGGGCATCATGTTCACCTCCCTGGCCTCGGCCGGGGTCTGCCCCCTGGCCATCAGCACCTCCATCTCCAGTGTCTCCTGCGTGGTGGAGAGCCGGCAACTGGGCCTGGCCGTGGAGGTGCTCTTCGAGCGCTTCGATCTGCCCTACAAGGCCCTGGTGCGCCCCAAGAACTGGTAGGGGGGCCTTCCGGTATAAAAACCGCGCCCCGGCGGCCGGCAAGGCCCCCGGGGCGCAGCCATGTCCAGACTAGCGGTCGAATTCGCTGAGCACGTCCTTATACCAGTCCTGCTTGTCCTTGAGCTGGCTGAGGAGCTGGTTCTTCTCCAGAGCCATGCCCGCCTGATGGGCGATGAAATCCATCCACAACAAATCGTCCTGGTCGGGCTCGAACTCAAAGGGATAGTAGAGGCGCAAGGCCCCGGCCAGGTTCTCGCCCACCCATACCGGCAGGCCGATGATGGCCCGCACGTTCTCGGCGGCGGCCTCCGCCTTGTATTGCACGCGGGGGTCGTTGGCCACGCTGCTGATGACCACCGGCTGGCCGGTGTTGATCTCGCCCAGGCTCAGGCCCACCGACACCGGCCCCTTCTTGAGGTAAGCATCACTCAGGCCCCAACTGGTGACGCTGCCCAGGGTCTTCTTGTCGCGGTCGGCCAAGAGCAGGGCGCAGCCCAGGGCGTGGCCGTACTGGCCCGCCGTCCTTACCAGGGTTTGCAAGGCCTCCTTGAGGTTAAGGGAGGGCACGCGGTGAATCTCGGCGGCGCAGGCCTTCATGGAGGAGAAGTAGAAATTCTTCTTCAGCGCCAGCCCGGCCTGCACGGCATAGGCCTTGAGGTACTCCATCTCCTCGGGGGTGAGGTCCTTGGGCTGGGCGAAGTACAGGCGCAAGGAGCCCACCAGCACGCAGCCGGCGGACAGGGGCACACCCACGATGCTCTTGATGCCTTCTTGGACGGCGGCTTCGCGGTACTGCACGTTGGAGTCCTGGGCGATGTCGCGCACCACCACCGGCGCCCGGTTGATGGTTTCGCCCAGGCTCTTCTTGGGGCTGATGGCCCCCTTGGCGCGGTAGGCGTCGCTCAGGCCGAAGCTGGCGGAGACCATTAGGTTTTCTTCGCTGGGGTCGAACAGCATCAGGCTGGCCCCACGGGCGCCGAACAGGTTGGCCGCGTTGCGCGCCACGGCCTCCTCGGTCACCTGCTGGTTGAGTGAGCCGTGGATGTCGGCCAGCGCGTAGAGAAAGCGGTGGAAGAACTCCTGATTGGTCATAAGCTGGTTTCCTCCTTACTTTTGACAGCGTTCGGTCTGGAGAGTCCTTGCGGTTGGCTTATTAGCCAAGCAATGCACAACCGGGCCGCGAAGCAAAGATGACAACCTATGATGGCGCCCTAAGGTGTGGCGTGAGGCAGAGGGTGAAGAATGCCAACTTGAGCACGCGCGAGAAGAGCCGATCGCACCATGTCATCAATTCCAGGATGCAACAGCCCTGGCCAGGTTTGCAAGCCCTGCTCCGCGCCCGCCGCTCCTCCTTTCGTGCTGGGCATGGCCCTTAAGGCCGCAGCCGCCCGCCCACGCCGGCGGCCGCCGCTGATCGTTTCCCCCCGGCCGTGGCGGTCATCCCCATGACCGCGCCCCCCAACCCCTGGCCAGGCCCCGCCGCCCGGCCCCGCGCCGCGCCTGAAAACCTACTTGGCCCCGGGGTTGGCCAAGAGAGACATGGCGTAGACCGCCCTGGCCTTGCGCGCGTTCTCGTTGGGCTTGGAGAAGCTCAAGGCATGGGTGGTGCAGCCGGCCACGCAGGCCGGCACTTGGCCGGCCTCGATGCGGTCGCGGCAATAGTCGCACTTGATGACCTTGCCAGTGGTTTCGTCAAAATGGGGCACCTTCCAGGGGCAGGCCTGAATGCAGGCCCGGCAGCCCACGCACAGGTCCTTGTCCACGTAGACCAGGCCGTCCTCATCGCGCTTAATCATGGCCCCGTTGGGGCAGGCGGCCACGCACCAAGGCTCCTCGCAGTGGAAGCAGGGCATGAAGGCCGACACCACCTGAGGCTTGCCCGCGGAGGTAAGCACCGGGCCGGCGCTTATCAGCACGCCCAGCTTGGCGCCGGCCGGCAACTGGTTCTTGGTCTGGCAGTGCACCTCGCAGGCCTTGCAACTGATGCACCTTTGCGGATCGAGCTTGATCATGTATTTGCTCATGGCATTTCCCGCGGCTGAAGAAGGCCGGTCTGACCGGTGTCTGTGGCGGCGCTGACGCCCCTGGTGGCCGGCCTAGACCTTGCGCACCTCCACGAATTGCTCCTGCAGGGCCAAGCCGCCGCCGGCGCGGTCCCATTTCTCCAGCCCGCCCTCCATGAGCAGGTTGTCGGCCACGCCCTGGCCCTTGGCCCGGGACTCCACCGGCAGCTCGCGGCCAAAGCCGTGCACCATGAAGACCGCCTCGGGATGGATGAACTCGGTGAGCTTCACCTTGATCTTGCCCGAGTGGGCGCCGCTGGCGATCACCACCCGGTCGCCGTCCTCTATGCCCATGCGCGAGGCCATGGCCTGGTTGAGCCACAGAAGGTTCTCGGGCATCTGGGCGTGCAGACGCGGGTTGTTGACGGTGTGCCCCTGGCTGTGCAGGCTGCAACGGCCGATGGTCAGGCGGAAGAAGCCGTTGGGCGGCACCGGCTTGGCGGCGTAGGGACCCATGGAGGGGATGCCCTCGCGGCGCCACTTCTCGCTGGCCACCTCGATCTTGCCCGAGGGCGTGGCCAGCTTCAGGCCGGCCATGCCGGCGTACAGGGGCTGGTTGGCCAGGTCCACGAAGCCCTTTTCATCGAAGGACTCGGGCCGGTAGCCGGTGCCCTCCAGTTGGTAATTCCAGATGTCCTCGGCGCTCTGGTAGGCCAGGGCCTTGAGACCCAGGCGGCTGGCCAGCCCCGCCGCTATCTCCCAGTCGGCCTTGGTGTCGAAGCGCGGCTCCTGGCAGCGCCGGCGCAGGAAGAAGCTGGGCTTGAGGCCCCTATGCAGGCCCACGACGCTCTCGCGCTCCAGGTAGCCCGACAGCGGCAGGACCACGTCGGCCTGCCAGGCGGTGGCCGACCAACTGGAGGTCACGCACACCAAGAGGTCCAGGTTGGCGAAGGCCTTTTGCAACTTGTCGGGCTCGGGGTGGGCGCCCAGGGGGTCGTGCTGCCAGGCGATGTAGGCCTTGAGCGCATAGGGGTCGGCCGTCTCCATGGCCTGGTAGGCCAGATGAAGAAGCCCCGGCCCTCCCTCGAACTGGGGATACTTCCAGCCCACGCCGTCGGCGCGCTTCTCATCCACGGGCAGGAACAGGTCGCTGAGCTTGTTCAGGCCCTTGCGCCCCAGGTCCGCGGGCTCGGGCGCCAGGGCCAGGCCGCCCTTGGCCCCGGTGGAGCCCAGCAGGGCGTTGATGAGGTAGGCCGAGCGGCTGACGTAGAAGGAGTCGTTGTAACGCGAGGTCATCCAGCCCGGGTGCCAGATCACCGCCGGCGCCGCGCTCGCCAGGTCCTCGGCCAGGGCCACGATCTCGGCGGCGGCGATGCCCGTCTCGGCCTCCACCGCCTCGGGGCTGTGGGGCTCCACCAGGTTCATCAGCTCGTCAAGGCCGTGCACCCAGTCATGCACGAAGGCCTTGTTGTAAAGCTCACGCTTGATGAGCACGTGCATGATGGCCAGGTTGAGGGCGTAGTCGGTGCCCGGGCGGATCATAAGGAAGCGGTCGGCCTTGCCCGCCGTGACCGTGGCGCGCACGTCAATCACCGTGAGCTTGCAGCCGCCCTGCAGGCCGTCCATCAGGTCGTTGCACTCGCGCACGTCAATGGACTCGAAGACATTGCGGGTCTGCAACACCACGTGCTTGGCGTTCTTGTAGTCGTAGGCCAGCCGCTCCTCGCCGAAGCCGAAGAGCGACAAGGCGGCATGCTGCATGTTGACCGAGCAGGTGGAGTCGTTGCTGCAATAGTTGGGCGAGCCCAGGCCGCGTATCAGGGCCTGGGTCAGGTCGGCAAAGGGACCACCTCGGTCGGAGAGCAGGATGGCGCGTCCGCCGTGGGCCGAGCGCACGGCCTCCAGTTTCTGGGCCGCGTAATCCAGGGCCTCGTCCCAGGTGGCCTTTTGCCATTTGCCCTCGCCGCGCTCGCCCTTGCGGATCATGGGGAACTGCGGCCGCTCGTCGTCGCGCAGCATGGCGATGCCTGAGGCCCCGCGGGCGCACAGGGCGCCCCTGATGCCGGCGGCCTGCCGGTTGCCCTGGATGAACTGGCAGGCGCCGTTCTCCACATCCACCTGAATCGGGCAGCGCACTGAACACATGCCGCAGACGCTGTAGACGACCTTACCGGACATTACTTCCTCCCCAGCTTGTGCCGGACCCTATGGCAAAACTCTTGGGCATGTCCCCCCTCGCGGGGTCCGCCGCCTGGATCATCGCCTAGGCGGCTCTTGCTTTTCCGGCCGGGCGCCGTGCGCCCCGGCGGGGGCGGCCCTTGATGGCTTCCTTATAAAGACCTTAGGGCATAAGCTGCCTGCCGGCAGCCTCGGCCCACTTGAAAACGGGCGCCGGGATGGCACCCAGGATGAGAATCACGGCCGCCAGGACGCCGCCCCACAGGGCGCTGTCGGCCCGGGGCTGCACGAACTCGCCCTCGGCCTCGCGGGTGTAGGCGTGCCGCACCAGGTTGAGGTAGTAGTAGATGGCGATGGCCGTGTTGACCGCGGCCACGATCACCAGCCAGTCGTAGCCCCGGTTCCAGGCCGAGGTGAGCAAGAAGAGCTTGCCCATGAACCCGGCCGTGGGCGGCAGGCCCACCAGGGAGAAGGCCGCCACCGCCAGCACGAAGGCCAGGAAGGGGGCGCGCTTGTACAGGCCGTTCAAGTCGTCCAATTGCAGGTTGCGGCCGTCGGTGGCCAGTCGGCAGACCACCCAGAAGCAGGTCAGGTTCATCAGGAGGTACACCAGGCTGTAGAAGCCAGCCGCGGCCAGTCCCTTGGGGGAGGCGGCCACCAGGCCCAGCATGACGTAGCCGGCATGGGAAACGCTGGAGTAACCCAAGATGCGCTTGATGTCCTTCTGGGTCAGGGCGGCCAGGTTGCCGAAGGTCATGGAGGCCGCGCCCAGCACCGCCAGCACCGTGGTGATCTCCAGGCCGGGCTTGAGCATGGCCGCCAGGCGGATGAGTATCACCACCGCGCCCAGCTTGGGCACGGTGGCGGCATAGGCCGCCGTTTCGTTGCTGGTGCCGTCGTAGACGTCCGGGCACCAGAAGTGGAAGGGGAACAAGGCCAGCTTGAAGAAGAAGCCCACCATGAACAGGGTCAGGCCGCCGATGGCCAGGGGTGCCTCGGCCCAGGACCAGGGCTTGGTGGTGAGCACCGCCAGGTAGCTGGAGTGCTGGGAGGCCAGGATGTAGGACAGACCGAACAGGGCCAGGGCCGTGGCCGCCGCACCGAAGAGGATGTACTTGATGCCGGCCTCGGAGGCCCGCGGGTCCTTGCCCCGCAGGGGGATCAAGGCGTACAGGCTGTAAGAGGAAATCTCCAGGGCCAGGTAGATGGTGATGAGTTCCACCGCGCTGGCCAGGATCATCAACCCCAAGGCGCTCAGGGACAACAGCATGAAATAGTCGGCGCGCTTATTGGCCTCCAGGGTGGGCTGGTTGGAGGCGTTGAGGGCGGCGATGGCGAAACCCACGGCCACGGCCAGCTTGAAAAACTGGGACAGGCCGTCAATCTTGTAGGCGTCCCAGAACATCATGCCGCTGTCGCCCAGGCTGAAGGCCGCGGCCACGGCCACGGCCACGGCCCCCACCGGCACCCAGGCGGTCTGGGCGGCCAGGCTGGCCCCGCCCGCGGCCTGCTCCTGCTGGGGCTTGGCCAGGGCCTGCAGGAACAGGACCAGGGTCATGGCCAGTTGCAAGAATTCCGGGATGAATAGAGCGCTATTAAAATTCACGGGAATTCTCCTCTACAAGCTCAGCGGGGCAGCTTATGGGCCTGGCCGGCGGCATTGGTTTCCAGGGCCAGGCTCAAGTGCGTCTCGGGCACGGTGGCGGTGGCCGTCACGCCGCTACGGCTGCGGAACTCATCCAAGACCCGGTTAAGGGTGGGGTCCATGGCCCGCAAGGTCAGGCCGAGGGCCAGGCCCAGGTAGAAGACCAGGATGGCCAACGGCACGAAGTAGGCCCACTCCCTGGTGTTCAGGTCCTTCCATTCCTTGGCCTTGGCGGGCTCGCCCCAGGCCAGCTTCTGGCCCAGGCGCAGCATGTAGGCCGCGCCCAGCATCACGCCGGGGACGATGGCCGCGCCGATCCAGGGGTCGGCCTTGAAGGCGCCGATGAGCACCAGAAGCTCGCCCACAAAGCTGTTGGTGCCCGGGAAGCCCAGGGAGGACAGGGCGAAGAGCCCGAAAAAGAACATGTAGGCCGGCAAATATTTGCCCAGGCCCAGGTTCTCGCTGATCTCGCGGCTGTGGCTGCGCTCGTAGATGGCGCCCACCAACATAAACAGGCCGCCGGTGGTGATGCCATGGTTGAGCATCACCATCAAGGCCCCCTCGAAGCCCCTGAGCGAGAACAGAAAGATGCCCAGGGTCACGAAGCCCATGTGGGCCACCGAGGAGTAGGCGATCAGCTTCTTCATGTCGCGTTGGCCCAGGGCCACGAAGCCGCCATATAGGATGGACACGATGGAGATGGCGATCATCATGGGCGCGAAGTACTGGCTGGCCGCCGGGGTCAGCGGCAGACAGAAGCGCAGGAAACCGTAGGCGCCCATCTTGAGCAGCACCGAGCCGGCCGTGGGGGCCTCGACGTGGGCCGCCGGCAACCAGGTGTGGAAGGGGAACATGGGCACCTTGATGGCAAAGGCCAGGGCCATGGCCAGGAAGGTCCAGTACTGGAACTTGAAGGAGTAGGTCTTGGCGGAAAGCTCGGGGATGCTGAAGGTGCCGCCGGCCCAGTAGAAGGCCACCATGGCCACCAGAAGCAGCGTGGAGCCGGCCAGGGTGTACAAGAAGAACTTGAGCGAGGCGTAGCGCCGGTCAGGACCGCCCCACACCGCGATCAAGAGGAACATGGGGACCAGCATGGCCTCCCAGAAGATGTAGAAGAGCACGAAGTCCAGCGCCAGGAAGACGCCGATGCAGGCCGAGGTCATCATCAGGAGGCTGAAGTGAAACTCCTTGACCCGCTTGCTGATGTAGGACCAGGAGCAGAGCACGCACAGGGGCAGCAAGAGCGCCGTCAACAGCACCATAAGAAGACTGATGCCGTCCATGCCCAGGTAGTAGGAAAGGCCCCAGTCCTTGACCCACTCGGCCCGCTCCACGAACTGGTAGCCCTGCTGGGTCATGTCGAAGTTGAACAAGGGCAGGCACAGGGCGGCCTCCACCAGGCCCACCACCAAGGTGAAGAGCCTGATGGTTTTTTCTTCCTTGAGGAAGGGCAGCACCAGACAGCCGGCCACCGGGAAGAAGATCAGGAAGGATAATATGGGCCAAGTGCTCTGACTCATCGTGTCTCCGTCATGACTAGCGGTTGCTGTCCGTTGGCGCCTATCTGAGGAACCAGACCAGGCCGAAGATCAAAAGTCCCAGAATGGCCGCCGCCGCCAGGTAGTCCTGCAGGCGTCCGGTCTGGGCCAGGGTGGCGCCCTCGCCCACCCGCCGCACGTTGATGGCGGTGCCGTCCACCACGCCGTCAATGGCCGCCTTGTCGAACCAGGCGCTGCCGCCGGCGATCTTGAGCATGCCCTTCAGGCCCACGCGCGCGTAGAACTCGGTCCACCAGTTGTCCAGCTTCTCCAGGATGTAGCGGCAGATGACCATGAAGCCCTGGGCCACCAGACGGTAGAAGTAGTCAAAGTCCAGGTTGAGCTTGGCCTCGGGCTTGAGCTTGTGGCGCAGGAGGTAGAAGCCCAGACCGGTGAAGCCCAAGAGGAGCAGCGATTGCAGCACGTGCCAGGAGGTGTAGGGCACGTACTCCACGGGGTGGGGCAGAAGCTTGTAGAGGAACTGGGGCTGGATACCGATGTAGAAGCACAGCAGTCCGCCCATGGCCATGGCGATATACATGTTGCGGGGCACCGGATTCAGCGGCATGCCGGGGTCGGGCTTGCTGAACCAGGCGAAGTAGGGCAGCTTGATGCCCACCGAGAGGAAGGTGCCCACGGCCGCGATCTCCATGCCCACCGCCAGCCAGGTGTGATGGGCCTCGGCCGCGCCGGTGATGGTCATCGTCTTGCTCACAAAGCCCGAGAACAAGGGGAACCCGGAGATGCTCACGGCCGCGATCATGTACCAGAAGAAGGCCCAGGGCAGGCGTTTGAACAGGCCGCCCAACTCGCTGAGCTTGGCCGTGCCGGCGGCGTAGAGCAGGGTGCCGGCGCCCATGAACAACAGGCCCTTGTAGAGGATGTGGGCATAGGCGTGGGCGCAGGCGCCGTCTATGGTCATGGCCGTGCCCACGCCGATGCCGGCCACCATGTACCCCACCTGGGAGACGATGTGATAGGCCAGGATGCGCCGGGCATTGTTCTCGATGGTGGCGTAGAAGACGCCGTAGAGGGTCATCAGGGTGCCCATGATGCCCAGGATCTCGAAGCCCGAGAAGCCGCGCAAGAGCACGTAGACCGCCGTCTTGGTGGTGAAGGCGCTCATGAACACCGCGCCGGTGACCGTGGCCTCGGGGTAGGCATCAGGCAGCCAGGCGTGCAGGGGGATCACCGCGGCGTTGACGCAGAAACCCAGCATGATGAGGATGTCGTAGAGGTTGACCGCGTGGGGGTTGGCGGCCTCGAAGGCGAAGGTGCCCAGGGCCTTGTAGCGCAGCAAGAGGCCGGCCAGGAGCAAAAGCCCACCCAGGGTATGGAACAGGAAGTAGCGGATGCCCGCGCTCGTGGAGGCCGGCACCCGGCGCAGCCACACCAGGAAGGTGGAGGAGACGCTCATCAACTCCCAGCAGATGAACAGCGTGACGTAGTCGCCGGCGAAGGTGCAGCCAAAGGCCCCGGCGATGTACATGCAGGCGGACATGTGCTGCCACTTGTCATCCACGTGCAGGGCATAGATGAAGCCGATCACCGCCTGGATGGCGAACACGTGGGCAAAGACCAGGGAGAGCTGGTCCACCCGGCCCACGGTGAGCGTGAGCCCCAGGTACTGCACCTGGGTGTGCACGCCCTGCTGCATGGTCAGCACGCTAAAGACGGCCAACAGCGCCGCCACCGGCGGCACCCAACGCCCCAGCTTGCCGGGCAAGGCCCAGACCAGCAGTGCGCTGATAACAAAGAAGATGGTGGGGTGGACGAATTCGGTCACGGCGATGCCCTTTTCTAGGTTAAAGAGGCCCTAGCCCCGCTTTTCGTAGTAGTCCTCGTCCTTGCCCAGGAAGGTGTGGGCCGCTCCCTTGGCCAGCTTGCCCAGTACCACCGCCACGATCAGGCCGAACAGCGCCCAGAAACCGGGCAGCTTCTCCAGATCAAAGTGGGGGTGAGGCACCTGGATCAGCACGTTCAAGAGCACCAGCACGCCCAGGCTGACGAACATCAGCTTCTTGAGTCCCTTGGCGCCTCCCCGCGGGGGCTGCGCCGGCTGGTCGTGGGTGTGTTCGGGTTCGTGCGACATGGCTTGCGCCCTCCCCTAGTGGCCCCTGAAGGCGGTGATGAACTGGAAGAAGGTCTCGGGGTAGAGCCCCAGGAACACGCTCATGGCGGCGGTGAAGCACAGGGGCACCACCATGGTCATGGGGGCCTCGCTGTACTTCTCGAGGTCCACGCCCTCCGCCGGCGGATAGAAGAAGGCACGGTAGACGACCGGCGCGAAGTAGGAGGCGTTGAGGATGGTGCTGGACAGCAGGGCGATCAGAAAGATGTACTGGCCGGTGCTCACCGCGCCGTTGACCATGTACCACTTGCTGACGAACCCGCACACCGGCGGCACGCCAATCATGGACAGGGAGGCGATGGCAAAGGCCCCGAAGGTCCAGGGCATGCGCCGCCCCACCCCGTGCAGCAGGCTGATCTTCTTTTGGTGAGTGGCCACGTAGATGGCGCCGGCCGCGAAGAACAGGGTGATCTTGCTGAAGGCGTGGTGGGCGATGTGGGCCAGGCCGCCCTGGACGGCCAGGGGCGAGAGCAGGGCCACGCCCAGCACCACGTAGGAGAGCTGGCTGACCGTGGAGTAGGCCAGCCGGGCCTTGAGGTCGTCCTTGGTCAGCGCGATGCAGGAGGCCACCACGATGGTAAAGGCGGCAAAGGCCGCCGTGGCCACGCCCAGGCCCAGGACGTCCATGAGGTTTACGCCGAAGGCCGATAGCAGTATGCGGCTGACCGAGAACACGCCTGCCTTCACCACGGCCACGGCGTGCAGCAGGGCCGAGACCGGCGTGGGCGCCACCATGGCCGAGGGCAGCCAGTTGTGCAGGGGCATGACGGCGGCCTTGGCCAGGCCGGCCACGTACAGGCCGTAGGTGATCTGCACCAACAGCGGGTTGGCGTCGGCCGGGAACATGCCCTTGACCATGTCGCCCAGGTGGAAGTCCAGGGTGCCGCAGAGCACGTAGGTCAGAATCATGGCCGGCAGAAGGAACAGCTTGGAGGTGCCCATGAGGTAGACCAGATACTTGCGCGCCCCGTGGTAGGCCTCCGCGTCCTGGTGATGGGCCACCAGGGGGTAGGTGAAGACGGTGATGACCTCGTAGAAGAAGTAGAGGGTGAAGATGTTGCCGCTCATGGCCACGCCCACGGCGCCGAAGATGGCCACCGCGAAGCAGAAGTAGTAGCGGGTCTGGGCGTGCTCCTTGAGGGAGCGCATGTAGCCGATGTTGTAGAAGGTGGCCAGCATCCACAGGAAGGAGGCCACGATGGCGAAGATGAGCGTCAGGCCGTCCACCACCAGCTTGATGGTGATGCCCGGCAGGATGGTGAACAGCGTGTAGTGCAGTATCTTGCCGTCCAGTACCGGCGGCACGAAGCTCAAGACGATGGCGAAGGTGATGGCCCCCGCCACCAGGGAGACACCTTCGCGCACGTTGATGTTTTCGCGAAACAGCCAGATGGCCAGCGGGGCCAGACCCGTGATCAGGATAGGCCAGATGAGCGCGGTGGTTTCGATCATGGTTCTCTATCCCCGCAAGGTGGAAATCTTGGCGCTGTCTGAGGTGCCGAAGCGCTTGAACACGACCAGGATGATGGCCAGCACCAGGGTGGCCTCGGCCGCCGCCAGGCCCATGACCAACAGCGTGCCCACCTGGCCCAGGGCGTCCAAGGCCGGGGTGAGCCGGGCGCTGGCCACCAGGGCCAGGCCGGCGCCGTTGAGCATCAGCTCAACCGAGATGAGCATGCCCACCAAGGTTTTGCGGATGGTGATGCCATACAGGCCCAGGGCCAAGAGCAGCAGGGCCGCCAGGTGGAACAACACCAGGGGGTTCATGGCAGGTATCACTTGCCCTTCCTCCTCTCGAAGCCCAGGACCACCGCGCCGGCCATGGCGGCCAGGAGCACCACCGAGATCAGCTCGAAGGCCAGCACGAAGGGGCCGGTCAGAAATTCGCCCAGTTGCGCCAGGGTGACTTCTGGCTTCAAGGCCAGGGCCGCGGGCGCCTTCTTGACGATGAGCGTGGCCATGATGATGGCCGGGGTGAGCGCCGCCAGCACCGCCAGGCCGGCGCGCAGGCCGATCCACTCCAGCATGTTCTCGGCCCCCGCCTCGCCCTCGGGCGTCTTGGTGAGCATGATGGCGAAAAAGATCAGCACGCTCACCGCCCCCACGTAGATGAGTATCTGCATGAAGGCCAGGAAAGGCGCGTTCATCAACAAGAACATGCCCGCCACCCCAAACAGGGTGAGGATCAGCCCCATCAGGGCCCGCACCAGGCTGGTGGACATCACCGCGGCCAGGCCGCCGGCGAGGATCAAGAGCAGGTACAGGCCATAGCCCACGTAGGCCAGTTGTTGCTGCAAGGCTTCGCCCATGTGCTTAAGACTCCCTAGGCGGCCGCTTTGCCGCTATTGGTGCCGGCCCGCGACTTGAGCCGCCCCAGCAGGTCGAACTCGAAATCCTGGCGGGCGCGGCCCACCAGGTAGACGTCCCGGGAGAAGGCCAGGGAGCCCACCGGGCAGCCCTGCACGCACAGGCCGCAGAGGCTGCAATAGTTGTAGTTGAGGTCAAACTTGTCCAGCACCCGCTCGATCTTGTCGGGGGGCGGGGTCTTGCCGCCCGAGCGGGGCACGGCCACGTCCAGGCCCAAGAGAAGCCGGCGACGCTGCTCGGGGTTGACCTCCTCGCCCGTCATATGGAACTTCAGGCTGATGCAGCCCGAGGGGCAGGTGTCGGCGCAGTAGCCGCACATGATGCAGCGCGGGGTCTGGGCGTCGTTGGCCAGGGGCACCAGGTCAATGTGTCCCCGGTAGGTCCCCAGGTTGGTGACCTCCTTGCGCGGGAAGTGCACGGTGATCTGCGGCCTGCAGAACTCCACCGTGGTGATCTTGAGGCCTACGATGAGGCTCCACAGGCTCTTTATGGTCTGACCGATGGTTTTCATGCTCATTGCACCAGTTTCATGACCAGGGCGGTGGCGATCAGGTTGGCCAGGCCCAGGGGTATGAGCCACTTCCAGCAGATGTTCAGGAGCTGATCGAAACGCACCCGGGGGAAGGTCCAGCGGAAGAACATCAGGATCAGCACCAGGAAGAAGACCTTGGCCAGGAACCACCAGATGCCCGGCGCGAAGGGACCGTCGTAGCCGCCCAGGAACAGGGCCGTGGCCACGGCGCAGACCACGATCATGTAGGAGTACTCGGCCAGGAAGAAGATGCCGAAGCCCATGCCCGAGTACTCGGTGTGGAAGCCGGCGGTCAGCTCGCTCTCGGCCTCGGGCAGGTCGAAGGGCGCGCGGTTGGTCTCGGCCGTGGCCGAGATGAAGTAGATGACAAAGGCCAGGGGCTGGTAGAACAGGTTCCAGGAGAGGATGCCCTTCTGCCCCTCCACGATGGTGGAGAGATTGAGCGAGCCCACCTGGAAGGCGATGGCCAGCACCGACAGCAGGAGGGGAACCTCGTAGGCCACCGACTGGGCCACGGCCCGGGCCGCGCCCAGAAGGCCGTACTTGTTATTGGAGCCCCAGCCGGCCAGGACCAGGGACAGGGCGTTGAGCCCCGAGAAGGCCAGGATGAGCAAGAGCCCCAGGTTCATGTTCATGCCCGTGGCGATGGGGCCAAAGGGTATGGGCAAAAAGCAGATGGCCACCGGCGCGAAGGAGATGAAGGGAGCCAGCCAGAACAACAGGGCGTCGGCTCCCTGGGGCGTGACCAGTTGCTTGCCCACCAGCTTCAGCGCGTCGGCCACGGGCTGCAACAGCCCCCTGGGCCCCACCTCGAAGGGGCCTGGGCGGAGCTGGATGAAGCCACACACTTTTCTTTCCATGTACACCATCACCAGGCCGTTGAGGCCCAGGAAGGCCAGGATGGCCACCAGGGCGGCCACGGTGTGTCCCAGGGGCGTGGCAAGCAGTTCGATGATCATCGGTCTATCTCCGGGATGACCAGGTCCAGGCTGCCCATGATGGAGATGGCGTCAGCCAAGAGCGTGCCCTGGGCCAGCTCCGCGAACACGTGCAGGTTGGAAAAGCTGGGCGAGCGCAGTTTGAGGCGATAGGGCTTGGCGGTGCCGTCGCTGAGGATGTAGACGCCGATCTTGCCCCGGGCGCCCTCCACCGCGAAGTAGACCTCGCCCTTGTCGGGGATGAAGCGGTCGGGCAGGTCGGGGCTGACATGGGGTCCGTCCGGCAGGGCGTCCAGGGCCTGCTCGATGATGCGCACGCTCTGGACCATCTCGGCCATGCGCACGTCGTAGCGGTCCATGGCGTCGCCGTTCTTGCCCACCGGCACATCGAACTCCAGTTGGTCGTAGACCGAGTAGGGTTCGAAACGCCGCGTGTCGTAGGCCACGCCCGAGCCCCTGAGCACCGGCCCGGTGGCCCCGTAACGCCGGCACATCTCCACCGGCAGCACGCCGATATCCTCGCAGCGGCCCCTTAAGATCACGTTGCCCGTGACCAGGCCGTGGTATATGGGCAGCCTGGTCTTGAAGTGCTGCAGAAACTCGCGGGTCTCCTTGATGAAGTCGTCGTCAATGTCGGCCGAGACCCCGCCGAAGCGGTAGTAGCAGTAGGTCAGCCGCGCGCCGGTGACCCTCTGCAGGATGTCCATGATGCGCTCGCGGTCGGCGAAGGCGTAGAAGATGGGGGTGATGCCGCCCAGGTCCAGGATGTAGGCCCCCCACCACAACAGGTGCGAGGAGATGCGGTTGAGCTCGCAGGTGATCGTCCGGATGTACTCGGCCCGGGGCGGCACCTTGATGCCCATGAGCTTTTCCACCGCCCCCACGTAGGCCCAGTTCCAGGCCAAGGCGTGCAGGTAGTCCACCCGCCCCATGTTGGGCAGGTACTGCAGGTAGGTCTTCACCTCGCCCATTTTTTCGTGCATGCGGTGGATGTAGCCCAGGACCGGCTCGGAGCGGCGAATGTACTCGCCGTCCATCTCCACCACCACCCGCAGCACGCCGTGGGTGGAGGGGTGCTGGGGCCCCAGGTTGAGGATGAGCGTGTCGCCCTCGCTCGTGGGGTCCGGGGAGAAGTGGGTGGTGTAGTAGTCACCCACCAGCTTGGACATGGCGTCATGCGGCATCGGCTAAACTTCCTCAACCGTCTCGTGGGGTGCGAGCTCGTATTGTTCGAAGTGTCTCTGGGCCATGCGGATGGCCAGATTGTGCCGGGAGCATTCGGAACAGACGCTCTGGTTGGGCGGCGGGACCTTGGCCTCGCCCAGGCGGTCCATGACCTGGCTCAGGCTGATGACCGGACCGAAGAACTTGCCGCAACTGGTGCACTTGTTGAGCGGGATGCGGGAGGCCTCCTGGCCGCGCACGATCACCCGGCGGAAGCCGTCCTCGTCCACCACCTGTATCTTGTTCACCGGGCAGATCTGGGCGCAGGCCCCGCAGCCGATGCACAACTCCGAGGGGCGGCCGAAGGCGGTGTCCACGTGGATCTCCACGCCGCGGCCGCTCAAGGTGAGCGTGCGTCCGCCCACCCGCTCGCAGACCCGGGCGCACAGGCCGCACATCACGCAGTCCTGGTTGGACTCGGGGAAGCGCTGCAGGTTGGCGCCGTACTCGGCGGCCAGTTCCCGGAGCTTGACCGAGTCGGGGCAGCGGGGGGCCAACAGCTCGATCAAGAGCCGGCGGCCGTTGCGCAGGGCCTCGGTGTCGGTCTGAATCTCGGCGTCGCGGCGCAGGGGGTAGTTGCAGGAGGTCACCAGCTTGGTGCGGCGGCCCTCGGTCAACTCCACGGTGCACAGCCGACACATGGCCGCCGCGTCCAGGGCGGGAACGTAGCAGAGGGTCGGGATGTTCACGCCGTTGGCCCGCGCGACCTCCAGGATGGTCTGTCCATCCTTGGCCGCGACCTCTTTTCCGTTAAGTACTATCTTCATCTTGACGTCCTTTTGGGGCCAAAAGGTGACTGCCGTTGGGCTCCCTACAAGATCCTGATGCTCTTGAACTTGCAGTTGCGGTAGCACTCCATGCACTTGATGCACAGGCCCTGGTCAATCACATGGGGCTTCTTCTTCTCGCCGGCGATGGCCTTGGCCGGGCACTTCATGCGGCACAGGCCGCAGCCGGTGCAGGCCTCGGCGTCAATCTCGTAGTGGAACAGCGGCTTGCACACGCCGGCCGGGCACTTCTTGTCGTAGATGTGGGCCTCGTACTCCTCGCGGAAGTACTTGATGGTGCTGAAGACCGGGTTGGCGGCCGAGGTGCCCAGGCCGCAGAGCGAGAAGTTGTTGGTGAACTCGCCGATCTCCTGCAGGGCCTCGATGTCGCCCTCGCGCCCCTGGCCCTTGGTGATGCGGGTGAGAATCTCCACCATGCGGATCAGGCCCTCGCGGCAAGGGGTGCACTGACCGCAGGACTCCTCCACCAGGAAGTTGATGAAGTAGCGGGCCACCTCCACCATGCAGGTGTCCTCGTCCATGACGATCATGCCGCCGGAGCCCATCATGGAGCCCACCTCGGCCAGCTTGCCGAAGCCCACGTTGATGTCCAGGAACTTCTTG
>JACQYR010000162.1:9556-17167 GCA_016208115.1 Desulfarculus sp. | reverse complement strand
GTCCAGCATTACGCGGTTGGCGGCCAGCAGCTCCTGGGCGCGCTCGAACTGGGTTTGCAGCAAGCGGCGGGCGGCGCGGTCGGCCGCCTCGACCGCCTGACCGGCCCAGCCCCCGGCCTGGCCCTCCGGCTGGGTCAAGAGGCCCACCTGGGGGTCCATGCCCAGGTCGCCCACCATGCGCCGGGCCAACTGGCTGGCCTGGCGCAAATCGCCGGAGGCGCCGGTGGAAAGACCCTCCTCGGCGCCGTAATACAAGAGTTCGGCGGCCCGGCCGGCCAGGGCCTCCCGCAGGTGCTGCTCCAGTTCCGGCTTGCTGTGGATCAGGCGCTCCTCCTCCACCTCGCGCTCCATGTAGCCCCCAGCGGCGCCGCGCCCCACGATGGTCACCTGCACGGGGGGCCGGCCGCCCAGCCAGGCCAGCAGGGCGTGCCCCGCCTCGTGCCGGGCCACGCGCAAGAGCACCTCGGGGTCCTGGTTGTGACGGGCGCGGCCCATGCGCAGCTTTTCGAAGGCCTCTTCCAGCAGGCCGTCGTCCAGGCGTTGCCCCTCTTGGGCCGCCCGCACCGAGGCCTCCTGCATCACCCTTTCCAGCTCGGCCAGGGACATGCCGGCGCTTTGGCCCGCCAGACGCTCCAGGGTCTCCGGCCCCACCAGGGGCTGCTCGCGCCCGGCCAAGGCCCGGCGCAAAAACTCCAGGCGGGCGCGGCGGTCGGGCAGCTCCACCTCCACCTCGCGATCGAAGCGGCGCTTGAGGGCGTCGTCCAACTGGGCGGCCAGATTGGTGGCCGCCAGCACGATCACTGGCGGGGCCTTCTTGGAGCCAAAACCGTCCATCTCGGTCAGGAGGGCGGCCAGGGTCTCCTCCTGGGCGCGGGCCGCCCCGCCCAGCCCGGCCCGGCGCAAACCCAAGGCATCTATCTCGTCCAGAAAGACCACCGCCGGCGCGTAGCGGCGGGCGCGCTCGAAGAGCTCGCGCACGTTCTGGGGACCGCTACCTTGCCAGATGGTGACGAAGCTACTGGCCGCCCTCTCCAAAAAGGCGCAGTCCGACTCGCCGGCCACGGCGCGGGCCAGAAGCGTCTTGCCGGTGCCCGGCGGCCCCGTGAGCAGCACCCCCCGGGGCGGCCGGATGCCCAGGGCCTGGTAGCGCCCCGGGTCACGCAGCCAGTCCACCACGAAACCCAGGGCCTCCTTGGCTTCCTGGGCACCGATGACGTCCTCGAAGCTCACCTCGGGCCGGCTGACGTCCTCCACCAGTTGGCCCACGTCGGCGGCCTCCACGGCGCGGCCCAGCCCAAAGTCCCTGAGCTTGATGACCAGACGCCGCTGGCTGCTCTCCAAGGCGGGAGCGGCCGAAAAGCCCAGCACCTTGCGCTCCCGGGCCAGGGCGCGGGCCGCCGCCTCCCGGCCCAGGCGCCAGGCCACCAGCCTTAGGCTCTCCAGCAGGGCCTGCCGGTCGCCCTGGCCTGGGCCACGATAATCGCTGGTGATTATGCCCCTGGCTCCGCCAGCCCGCACGCAGGCCAGGAAAAGCTCCTGGTCCACCACCCGGCGCGCCTGCTCCAGAGGCTCGGGACCCTGGAGGGACAGACTGGCGTCCAAGTAGAAGGACCCACCCAGTCCGGGCTGGCCTCCGCCGGCGGCCTGGTCCTCGGGGCGAGAGAGCAGATACACCGGCACTTCGGGGTAGTGCTCGTGGATGGCCCTGAGCACCCCCCGTCCGGACTCCAGGGCGCGCGACGACAGGGGCACGTAGTCCTGACCCTGGTAAAGGGTGCCCGACAGGTCGTAGGAGGGGGCGGGACCGCCGCGGGCCGGCAGCCACAGGTCCAGGATCACCAGGTCCAGGCGCCGGGCGGCCAGGATGTCAAGGGTTTCCCCGGCCCCCTGGGCGCTCTGCCAGTCCACCTCGGGCAGGTGCTCGCGGCAGGCCTGGCAGAAGCCCTCCTCGGCCACCAGCAGGATGGCTGGCCGGGGGGCTTGGCCGAAGATGTCGCCGGCGGGTCCCTCCAGGAGGCGGGCCTGGGGGTCCACCTCCACGTGGATGCCATCGAAGCGGGCAAAGGCCGCGCCCAGGTTCTTGGGCGCGAAGAGACCGCAATAGGCGAAGAGCTCGCCCTTGAGGAACTTGTCGGCCTCGGCCGTGACCTGGCGGGCGTCGGTCCCCGGCCCCTCCCTGAGCACCAGGGCCATGGATACCAGGGGGTCAAAGCTGATCTCCTTGAGGTACTGGCGCTCCAGCAGGCGCTTGGCGCGGTTGAGCCCGGCCTTGGCCACCTGTTCCAGCTCGTTGATCCCCAGCGGGCTGAACAGGATGGGGTAGCCCTGGCTCAGGCGGGAGCAGATGGCCTGGGGAAAGGCCGGCTGGCCGGTGGCCGGGTTTTTCTCGTGCATCAGGGCGCCCAGCAGGGTCTGCTTGTGGTAGGTGGAGTGCAGGCGGCCGATGCCGGCCCGATTGGGGTTGTCGTACAGGCTTGCGCCGGCGTTGGTGGTGAAGATAATGACCGTGTCGCGGAAGCCCACGGCCTGCTCGGTGAACTTGTCCTCCAATAGGCCCGCGTCCAGCACCTGGTAGAAGAGCTGGACGGTGGTCAGGTTGGCCTTCTCTATCTCATCGAACAACAGCACCGCGTCGGGGTTCCTGGCCACGAAGCCGGTCAACGCCCCAGGTCCGGCCCCGCGGTAGGAGGCCGCGTAGCCCACCATCTGCTGAAAGGCCAGGTTGTCGCTGTAGCCGGTCATGTCGAAGCGCTTGAAGGGCCGCTCCAGCCGCGCGGCGGCCAACTCGGCCAGGTAGGTCTTGCCCACGCCCGGCGGGCCGGCAAAGAGAAACACCGCCGAGGGCCGCCGGCGCTCCTGGTCGGCCAGCACCGCGCACTGGCTATGGTACAGGCCCTCCTCGAAGGCCAGGATGGCGTGGTCCTGGCCGAAGACCTTGGCCAGCAGGTCGTCGCGCAAGGAGCGCAGCCGGCCCACCAGTTCGGCCAGGGCCTGGGGATCGCCCATGCCCTCTTGGTACCACTGGGCCAGGATGTCTATCTGGCGCGGCCTCTCCAGGGGCTTTAGTCCGCCCAGCAGCTCCCCCACGCCCGGGGCCGCGGCCAGGGCGCAGATCAGATGGCGGGCGTCCACCAGGCCCGGGTGGGCATGGTCGGGCACGCCGGTGCCCGAGGCCAAATCCAGGGCCACGGCCAGCACCTCGCGCAGGGCGGGGCTGGGGGGCATGGCTTGGCCGTTGGCCAGGGGCGAGGACCAGGCGGGCAGCGTCTGGCGCAGGCGACCGGCGTCGCCCTCGGTGAGGCACTGGGCCAGGCGCAGGCAGCAGGAAACGTCGCCGGCCACGGCTGCCAGCAGATGTGGCAAGTCCACGTCCTGGCTGCCCTGGCCATGGGCGTGGTCCTTGGCCAGGTCCACGATGCGGCGCGCCGTCTCGGTAAACATAAGTGCAATCCCGCTCAGGGCCGGCCGGCGGCCAGCCTTCTTAATATCATAGCATCTCGGGCATGGTCACCCGGTGCAACCAAATGGGGGTCAGGCCCTGGCGCCAGGGCGACGACCCCGGCAGGGCCTCCCAGAGCGTGCCGTCTAGATCGGCCACCAGGGGGGCCGGCGATTGGCGTAGGCAGGCGGCCAGGGGAGGGGCCGGTGGCTGGCCGGCCTGGTCCTCCAGCAGACGGGCCAGGCCACGCAAAAACACGATGCCGCCCCCGGCCTGGGCCGCCTGTTGCAGGGCCGCCTCCAGCTCCGAGGCCTCCAGGGCGGTCAGGTCCAGCTCCACCACCTCCTTGACCACCGCCTGACCGCCGTGCAGGCCCTGGGCCAGATAGCCAGGCAGGGCGCGCATGAGCCTCTCGGGGTGGGGGCCGTCCTTTCGCAGCAAGGCAACGGCCCGCGCGGGCCGGCCGCACATGAATTGAGCCAGGACCTTCAGGGCCGGCTCGTGGGCCAACAGCGGGGCCTCGCGGTCCCGGAGTCCCCGGCCCGCGGCCAGGAGCGTGCCCTGGATGAGCTTGTCCTCCTGCTCCAGCAAGGCCGCCAGCAGGTGTACGCCCCGCCAGCAGGGCTCACCCTGGTCCTGGGCCGCGCAGGCGGCCCGCCGGCAGCTCTCGCGGGCGGCGGCCGAGCGGTGCAGGCCGCGCCTCTGCTCACCCGAAGGCCCCCGTCCCAGGCTCTTGCGCAGGGTGTGACGGATGCCCACCGTGTCGCCGGGGATGCGCAGGCCCCGTTCGGCCAGATGACGGCATATCTCCTCCTGCTCGCGCTTGAGCTCCGGCAGGGCCTGGGGGCCTTCCGCCAGCCGGTCCAACTGCTCCTGGCTCAGCTCGGCCAGCTTCAACAGGCCCAAGAGCAGATGGGCGTTGCCGATCTCCTCGAAGCCGGCCGCCGCCGCCTCGCGGGCGGCCAAGGGCCAAGCCACCTGAATGGAAACACCGGAGTCCAGGGGATAGTCCATGCTGTAACGTCCGTGGGGCTAGGGTTGGCCGGGCTGGGCGCGGGCCAGCAGGGCGCCACCGCCCCTGGCCAGTCCCGGTCCCGGGGGGAGGTGTTCCGAGCGCAGTCCCCAGCGGGGGTGGGGCGGGATGACCAGGCGGCTGCCCACGGCCAGGGGGTCGCGGCCCTGCCCCGGGTTGTGCTCGGCGAGGTGGCCCCAGGCCCTCCCCTGCCCGTAGAAGCGCCGGGCCAAGCCCCACAGGCTGTCACCGCGTTGCACGGTGTATTCCAGACCACCGCTGACCAAAAGCCCTCCAGCCTCCACCGCCGTGGGCCCGCCGGCCAGGGCCGCGGCCAAATCCATAGCTCGTCGGTGGTCAGACTGACGCGCCACCCGGCCGCTCAGACACAGCCGGCCCTCCCGCCAGGAGGCCTGTACCTTGGCCAGGGCCGGCTCGTTCAGCACCGCCAGCACCTCCTCCCAGCGCGGTTCCGCCGAGGCCACGGCCGCCGGGGTGGCCAGCGGCGGCGGGGCTGGGGCCAAAACTGGTAGTGCCGGCGCGGCCGGCGGTTGCGCCACCGCCGCCACCGCGGCGGCCGGCGGCCCTTGGGCCTGCTGCCAGGCGGCCATGCCCGCCGCCCCCACCAAAAAGGCAGCCAGCGCCAGGCCCGCGCTCAGGCCCCAGCCCCCATGGCCTCGGCCCCGCCGCTGCCGCAGTATCTCCTGGGCCCGGCCCAGGGCGGCCCGGGCGGCGGCATGCTCCGGCTCCTGGGCCAACGTCTCCCGCCAGCATTGGGCCGCTTCCTCCAGGCGGTCCAGGCGCGCCAGCACCTTGCCCAGCAGCACCCGGGCCGAAGTCAAGCCCGGATCCAGGGCCAAGGCCGCCGCCAGGTCCTGCTGGGCACCCTGCCAATCCTCGGCCCGGGCCTTGGCCAACCACTGGTTGTAGAGACGGCCGGGCAACGAAGCCAGCCTGCCTTGCATCGGCCTTGCCATCAAGCCTCCCCTTTGCCTTGCGCCCCAGGCGCCATCAGGCGCCCAGGGCCTTCCCTATGCCTGGGCGTTGTTGTCCAGGCTGTTCTTGAGGGCGCGCAAGGCCGCCCAGTCCAGGACGCGCGCCCGGGGGTCCTTGGCCAACCCGCGCAGGACCAGCTCGTCCATCTCCGGCGGCAAGGTGCGGTTGTGCTCGCGGGGAGGCAGGGGACGGCGCGACCTGATGGCCTCCTCCAACTGCCGGGGGTCCCGGCCCCAGAAGGGCAGGCGCCCGGTGAGCATCTCGTAGAAGAACACCGCCGCCGCGAAGATGTCCGAGGCGCAGCCGGGCTCGCCGCGCCAGACCTCCGGGGCCATGTAGTTGGGGGTACCGGCCGCCGCCTGCACCCGCAGTCCCGGGGGGGTGAACTGGCACAGCTCGAAGCCCCCCAGCCACAGGCCCGGCCCGTGCTCGCGCACCCGCACCTTGTCGGGCTTGACGTTGCGGTGGCTGAGCTGGATGAGGTGGATGGCGCGCAGGGCCTCGCCCAGGCCCAGCATCACGCGCAGGGCCTGGGGCAGGGGCAAGGGGCTGGCCGGTTGGCCCCGGCGCATCACCTCGCGCACCGTCACCCGCCCCTCGTCGGCCAGGGTGATGAACATACCCCGTCCGTGGGGCCCCAGGTCCAGGATGGCGTCCAGGTTGGGGTGGCGGATGTGGCGCGCGGTCAGCGCCCTGGCAAAGGCCTGCTTGGCCGGCTCCTTGTTGGTGGCGAAGAGCTTGAGCAGCACCGTGCCGCCGCTTTGCAGGTCCCGCGCCCGGTACAAGCTGGCGTAGGACTCCCTGGCCTTGATCTCCAGAATGAGATAGCGTTGGGCCACGGTCTGGGGCTGCTCCGGGGGCCGAGGAGCTGAAGGCGCCCGCCAGGACGATTGGCCCTGGGCATCATCGGCCGCCGGGGCCTGTGCCGGCTCCTGGGGGGCCAGGTCCAGGGGAGGCGAAGGCTCCGGGGCCTGGGAGTCCCCGGGCATCCAGGCCCGCGGCTCCGGCTCGGCCATGCCCGCCGGCGCGGACGGGTCCTCGGCCGCCTCGGCCCCGGGGTCGGTGGAGGTGGCGGAGGAATATTCCCGCTGGCTCTCTCCCGCCAGACTTGATCCCAAAAGCGACGGCTCCGGCTGGGACTGGTGCGGACCGCCATCGCCGGAAGCCCCGGCGGGCAGCAAATCAGTGCCCTCGCCCACCAGTTCCAGGGAGCTTTCCTCCTGGGAGGGCTGGCTGGGGCTCGCCTCCTGGGGCTGCCCGGCCGGGAAGGACCCTTCCGGCGTGGAGACTGCCGCCGGCTCCTCCGGGGGTGGCGAGGCCCCGGACGGCGGTGGCGGCGGGGCCAGGCTGACGAGCGCGGCCTCCGGGGCCGTCGCCAGGCTGATGCGCCAGGGATTGGCCGTGGCCAGGCTGGCCGCCGCCAGGGCGCTGGCCTGACCCGGTACGGTCAGCGGCAGGAAAGACTGGCTGGAGGCCCCGCCGTCCTCCAACAACTGGCGCAGCAGGGCGGCCTCCAGGCCCCCCAGGCGCAGCCCCACCTGGGCCAGGCCGGCCCAGTCCAGGCCGGCCCCCCGCAAAAGCCGGCCGACCTCCCTGGCCGCCGCCTCCAGGCCGGGCCTGGCCAGTTGGCGGTAGTCGTTGAGGTCCAGGTCCAGCTCCAGATCCAGAATCTCGCCCTCGCGGCTCCGCAGGCCGCCCATAACCACCAGGCAGCCGCTGCCGAAGCGCTCCAGGTCGCCCAGGGCCATCTCGGCGGTGTTCCTGAGCGCGGCCAGGAAGCGCGGCTGGCTCTGGCCATCCAGGCCCATATCTTGGCGCACCCGCTGCAAGGCCCACTGCACCAGGGCCTCCCGCATGGCCTCCACGCCGGCCGCGGGCACCTGGGCAGAGGCCAACAGGCCCAAATCCTGGCCGCTCAACCGCACCAGGTCGGCGTGCAGGGCCTGGCCGCCAGCGTGCAGGTGCAGGTAATGGGCTGGCTGGGCGGGGGCGCCGGCCTGCCACAGGGCGGCGGCCTCGGCCAGGGCCGCGGGCCAGGCCCCGGCCAAGTCCAGCCCGGCCTGCCGGGCCGCCGGGGCCAGGGCCTCACCCAGCACCGGCCAGACCTCCGGCGACACCGCCACGGCCACGGCCTGGGGGCTGGCCGCCAGGCGCTGCTGGGCTA
>JACQYR010000162.1:0-9533 GCA_016208115.1 Desulfarculus sp. | reverse complement strand
GCCTCCAGGCTGGCCCCGGCTAGCTCGATGGGTTGCCCGGCCAGCAGCCGGCCCAGGGGATCAGCTTCCACGGCCTGGGGCTGGCGGCGGCGCAGGGCCACCGCCTCGCCGCTCAAAAGCCAGGCCTCGTCCCGCCTGGCCACCACGTTGGGCAGCATCTCCTCGTTCATGGCGTTTATCAACAAGTGCAGCCGGCCGTCGGACCGCCGGGCGGCCACGCAGTGCACGCCCCGGCCGATGTAGATTCCCAGGCCTTGCGACATCGCATAGTCCTTTCTGGCACCCATCACCCACCGCGGCCGGCGCTGACGCGAGCCGTCCGGCCGGCCAGGGGATCAAACCAAGACGGTGCCCTTGTCCCTGGCCGTGGCCTCGGCCTGGGGTCCGTCCTTGATAAGCTCCACCAGCCGTATAATCTTGGGCTCCAGGCGGCTGGGCGAGGCCCCGGCGCGCACGTCGGAGGCGATCTCGCGCACCAGGCCGATTATCTCGTTGCGCTGGCCGGGAGCGCGCCTGGAGTCGCTGGCGATCATCTCGCACTGGATGAGCATGTACAGCCCGCCCATCTCCTTCTTGAGCAGCTCGTCAATGGCCTCCTCGGTCTGCCGTCCCTTGGCCGACTCGCCATTCTTGAGGGCCCCCTCGCCCTGCGCCACCAAATCCCGCAGGCGGCTGGCCACACCGGAGCCCAGGAGCCAGTCGTAGCGCGAGATGGCCAGATCCACGGTCATCATGCTCCAGCGCAGGCGCATCTCCCACTCGGGCGGACCGGAGGCCTCGCTCAGGGAATCGCCCAGGGAGTCTCCCGGGCCACCCTGGACCGCGGAGGTCATGCCCTCGTTGATTTCTGGGTCGCAGCGCATGTGCACCTTCTTGCCCGATCCATCCTGCAAGGAAGCCGTGATATCGAAAAGGCCGTTGGAGTCCACCGACACGGCCACGTCCACCCGGGTGCCGGCCGGCACGTGGTGGCCTTGCAGGTCCAGGTCGGACGAGCCCAGCTTTTGGCGGTAATCCTGCAAATCGAATTCGGTGATCTCGGCCTGGTAGAAGGGAATGTAAATTTTCTTCTGGGTCTCGGAGGAGGTGCGGTAGCCCTTGATGACCGGCTCCGGCGTGGGAAAGGGCGTGCCCTTGGGGATGATGACGCTGTACTTGTCTGACTCGATGACAATGCCCACCGGTTTGGCCAGGACATGGGTGCTTGACATCTGCTTGAACTGGTGGCCGCAGCCGGCCGGGTTGGCGCAGCGCTCGGCGTCTATCTCGTTCTGGAACCCGCAGGACGGGCATTGCCGCCGGGCGACCAGCGGCGCCTGGCAGCCCGCGCACTGCCTGGCCTCCAGGTCGTTGGAGTGCTGGCAATTGGGGCAGATGAGGGACAGGATGCGCTCGGCGGCCATGCCCGCCCCCAGGGCCACGCAGGACATGGGATCCAGGTTGCGCCGCACCTTGTGGGCGCCGAATTCCTCTTCCACCATCCCCTGCACCAGGGGCACCGCCGTGTAGCCGCCCACCATAAGCACGTGCTGGATGTCGGCGGGGTCCAGCTCGGCCTCCATGATGGCCTTGCGCGCCAGCAGGATGGTCTTCTTGACGCGGTTGCGCACGGTGTCCGGCGTGAAGCCCACCCCCTTGCCGGTGACCTTGGCGTTGAGCTTCAGATCCTGGCACCAGGCCATCAACTGGGCGGTGTTGTGCCAGTTGACCTCCAGGTCGTCGTCGGAGATGGGCAGGTCCTCGAACTGGCGGCGGCTGATCTCCACGTCCACGTCGTAGCGGTCGCCGTCCTTGCCGGCCACTGCGCTTTCCAGGACCACGCTGGCGCTATTGGCGCTGCTGAGCGTTTTCTTGGCCCGTTCGGTTTCCCGCTTGAGCCTTATCATGGCCTTGGCGTCCGCGCTCAAATCCACGTCGTACTCGCGCTTCACCTCTCTGATGATATGGTTGAGGATGGCCTGGTCGAAGTCGTCGCCGCCCAGCCACATGTCGCCCTCGCTGCCCACCTGCTCGAACATCTCGCCAGTGAGGTAGAGGATGGAAATATCGAAGGTGCCGCCGCCCAAGTCGTAGACCAGCAGGGTCTGCATGTCCTCGCCGCCCAGTTCCTCGCCAAAGGCCATGGCCGCGGCGCTGGGCTCGTCCAGTATCTTCTTGACCCTCAAGCCCGCCGCCTCGCCAGCGTCGCGGGTGGCCTGTTTCTGGGCGATGCTGAAGTAGGCCGGCACGGTTATCACCGCGTGGGTCACCGGCTCGCCCAGGCACCTCTCGGCGTCCTCCTTCATCTTGCGTAGGATGGCGGCCGACAGGTCGGTGGGCGAAAACAGCTCGCCGCCCAACTTGACCCGCACGCCGTCAGTCTTTTCGTCCTTCTGGATGATGTAGGTGAAGCGCCGCTTGTCCTTGACCATGGCCTGCACGTTTTCGTGCTGGAAGGGCAGACCCATCAGGCGCTTCACCGAGATGACCAAGTCCTGGGGCGAGGTGCGCATGCCGGCCCACCCCCGAGGCCCTGCTGCGCTCCATCTCGCGGTTCACCAGGATATCCAGTTTGGCGGCTCCCTCGTGAGCCATGACCGTGTTGGTGGTGCCCAAATCTATGCCGATGACCTTGCCCATCTGCCGATACCTCCTGCGTTGAGCCCCCGGGATGGTTTACTGGCCGTGTCCGGGGTTTCTGACCACCGATACCTGCGCCGGCCGGAACAAGGCCCCGTCCAGCATGAATCCCCTCTGCAAGACCTCCAGGATGTGGCCGTTGGGCAGGTCGTCGCGGGGCTCCTCGCTGGCCACCGTCACCGACCCCATGGGCGGGGAGGTGAGGTCCAGGGCCTCGCAATGATGGCGGGCCAAAAGGTCTTCGATGCGTTTTTGGACACGCTGCAAGCGCTTGTGCCAGTTCTTGGCCGGGCCGGAGAGCTCGCTGGGGTTGAGCGTGCCCAGCAGGTGGTCCAGCGGGTCCAGCAGGTCCTCAATGATCTCCTTGATGAGCCGGCGCCTGGCCAATTCGTCGGTCTGCCTGGTGTGCCGGAGCAGATCAACCTGTCTGTCCACCTCGTGCTTTAGCTCGCCCACCTCTTGCAGGGCCTCCTCCCAGGGGCCACCGGCGGCGGCGTCCTCGGCGAGCCCCAGGTCCAGGGGCTCCTCGTCTATGGAGAACTCGAACGGCCAAGGCCGGCCTGGGGCCATGGGTGCCTCCTACAGGTCGAAGTCCAGGGGCAGCCAGGCCTCCGGGCCGCCGGCATAGCGCCGCGACTGGCTCAGGGCCACCACACGTGGGTTGATTCGGGTAAAGTCGCGGCCATAGAGCCCGCTGGCCAGGTCGGTCATGCCCAGGTTGACCTGCAACATCTCCTGGAGCAGCAGGGCCTGAAGTTGCACGGCCGTCTCGGCCTGGCTGGCCTGGCCGACCTGGGGTGGCTGGCCCAACTGGTAGGCCCAGAGGTCCTCTTCCAGGCGGTTGATGGGCTTGCGCAGCAGGCGCCAGGCCTGGCCCAGTTCCTTGCGGTCGGCGCCTTTTTTCTTCAGCGCGCGGTTGTAGGCGGCGTCCACCTGCCTGCGGTCGGCCTCGGGCCCCACGCCCAACAGCTCGTAGGCCCGGTGCCTCTGGTCCAAGGGATCGTACATGGCTATGCTCCCAGGTTGACCGCCAACGCGGCCCACCCACGCTGTCGGTAAAGGGGCCGGCAGCGACCAGGATGCATCTGTCTCACCTTAATCCCGCCGCGGCCATGAATTGCTTGACCTGCGGAGAGTTGGGGGCCACGGAGTGGGCTCGCTTGATGTACTCAATGGCCCGGTTGGGGTTGCCGGCCTGGGCCACCTCGGCCGCTTGCATCAGCAGCATGCAGGCCTTGTTCTCCGCGGCGGCGTTGTTGTTGGGGTCAGCTTCCAAGGCGCGGTCTAGCAGGCGCTCCACTTCCTTGAATTCAGTGGTGCCCACCTTGAACCGGTCCTTGGCATCTCCGGCGACCTTGTTGGCCTTGCGATTCAGGGCCTCCGACAAGTATTCCTTAAGGCGCTTGTTGTGGCCCAGCTTGAGGCAGCGCTCCAAGAACTGGCAGGCCTGATCGAACTGGCCTTGGCCTTGCAAGCGGTTGGCCTCGCGGATGGCGATTTTTTCCAGCGTCCCCCGCACCATCTCGCCGCCGCTACCCTCGGCGGCCAGCTTGGCGGCCTTCTCCAGCGTCTCCAGGGCCTGCTCCACCTCGTTTGCCTTGGCCAAGCGCTCGGCCTGACCCACCTGGGCCATGACCATCAAGCGCCGGGCCGGTTCGGGCATGGGGCCAGAGACGGTGCTCTCCAGCATCTGCAGGGCCTCCAGGTGGCGCCCCTCGCGCAGCAGGGTCCAGGGCAGCAGATAGCCGGTGAGGCACCAGTTCAGGTCCTCGGTGCTCTCCAGGTTGGTCTGGGTGGTCTGCACCAGGTTCAACAGGCCTTGCAGGTCCTGGGACAGGCCCAGGTGCTCGACCATCATGAACCCCCCCGGCGGCGGCTGGCGGAACTGAACCCCTTGCCGCGCCAGGGAGCGCACCACGTGCTGCAAAGCCTCGGCGCTGCGTATCTCCGCCGAGAGCTCCAGGGCCAGGCCGGACAGGCGGCTGGCCTGGTCCCGCCGCCCCTGGTCCTGGTACTGGTTCTGGAAGCGGGCCAGCTCGCGGCCCAGGTCGTCGCGCAGGCGCTCGCGCAAGGCGGTCAGCTCGGCCTCGGGCAACTCGCCGTAGATGCCGGCCCGGCCTTGCACCAGGCCCTGCCAGAAGCCCTGATGATGGACCAGGGCCACCCAGTTACGGATGGCGCCCCGCCAGGCCTGGCCGGCGGCCTGGTCCCCGGCCTCCTCCAGTTGCCTGGCCTGCCAGTAGTAGCACAGCGCCAGGCAGTGGGTGGGCTCGGGGTTGGCGGGGTCCTGGCGCTGGGCGGCCTCCCAGGTCTGCTGGGCCTGGGGCCGCCGGCCAGAGTGCAAAAATACCACCGGCATGCGCTGGCCCAGCTCGGCCTGGAGCCGCAGCAACTCCTGGTCCTGGGGGGCCACCTCCAGGGCCTGGCCCAGGGCCTCCGAGGCCCCGAGATAGTCCTGGGCCGCCAGACGGGCGCGCACCTGGAGCCGAAGCAGGGTGAGCAGGTCCTGGCGGCTGGCCTGGGCCAGGGCCGCCGGCAGGCCGGGCTGGCGCAGGCAGCCCACCGCCTCGTCCAGCCGGCCCAGGTTGGCCAAGGCCAGGCCGCGCAGGTAGGCCGCGTAGCCCTGCTGGCCGGGCTCGCCCTCCAGCCTGGCCAGGGCCTCCTGGGGACGCCCCAGCTTGAGCAGGCAAAAGGCCGCCAGTTCCTGGCCGGGCGGCCGGCGAGGCGCCCGGCCCGAGGATTGGCCGGCACCGCCTTGCGGCTGGAGTGCTGACATGGTTGCCATCTGTACTCCGGTTTGTGGTTGGCCCCGCCGTGGTTGGGCCGTTGTGGCCGGCCTCAACGTCCCGCCCCGTCCAAGGCTGCCAGGGCCTGGTCCCAGCGCTGCTCGCGGGCGTGGGCCAGGGCCAAGGCCCAACTCACCGGCAGGGCCGCTTCCCCGCCCTGGCCGCTGGCGGGCACCTGGGCCAGCAGGGCGGCGGCCTCCTGGTTGCGCCCTTGGCGCAGGTGGTCCAGGCCCAGGTAATAGCGCGCCCTGGCTCCCCAGCCGCCGCCGTCTTGGCGGGCCAGTTCCGACAGCCGGCCCAGGGCCCACGGGCGGTCGCCGTAGATGAGTTGGTGCAGGGTCATATAGAAGCTGGCGGCGGCGTGCGCGGGGTCTTGGCCCAGCGCCGCCTCCAGGTGGCGCCTGGCCTCGTCGGCGTCGCCGGCGGCCAGGCGGCTGGCGCCCCAGCGGAAATAGAGCTCGGCCAGGTCACGCCTGAGTTGCTGGTCATCCTGGCGCGATTGCAGGTAGCGCTCCCAGGCCTTGGCCGCCTGCTGGTAGCGGCCCGCCTGGAGGTCCTGCAGGCCGGCCAGGTAGCGCAGCCGCTCGATGTTCAGGGCCAGGCGCTGATCCTGGGGGCGGCGCTGGGCCAGGGCCTCCCAACTGGCCAAGGCCCCGTGGTAATCCTGGGCCTCGGCACTCACCAGGCCCAGGTGGTACAGGGCCTCCTCCTGCCGGGCAGGCAGCTTGGCGGCCCTCTCCAGCCAAGGCAGGGCCTCTTCCCGCTGGCCTCCCTTGGCCAGGAGCAGCCCCAGGCGGAGCATGGCCTCCCCTCGCTGGGGGCGGCGCTGGGCGGCCAGCCGGTAGTGGTCCTGGGCCGCCTGGTCGTCGCCGGCCATCTCGGCCGCCGCGCCCAGGAGCATTTGGCTGTACCAGTGGGGCTGGTTCTCGGGGGCCAGGCCCCGCAAAGCGCCGGGGTGTCCGTCCTGGCCGGCCAAGGCCTCCTGGTAGGCTTGGCGGGCCTCCTGGCCTCGGCCGGCCTGGCAATGGCAATGGCCTAACTGTGCCAGGGCGTCGGGCCAGCCGGGCTTGATCTCCAAGGACCGCTGGAAGCTTTGCGCCGCCAGGGCATGGAGCCCCTGGTGGGCCTGGGCGCTGCCCAGCCAGTAGTGCACCTTGGCGGTGGCCAGGCCGTGGGACAAAAGCCCCTCCAACAGGGCGGCGGCCTTATCGAAGCGCCCCTGCCGGCTCTGGCAGCGGGCCAGAAGGTAAGCGGCGGCGCGGTTGTGGGCCGCCAGGGGTTGCAGCGCCTGGGCCGCCTGCTCATGGGAGCGCAGCATCCAATGGGCCTGGCCCAGGGCCAGCATGACCTCGCCGTCGTGGGGACAAAGCCGCCCGGCCTTGGCCAGGGTTTGGGCCGCCGGCGCGGCCAAGCCCAAGCCCAGTTCCAGCAGGCCCCTGGCAATCAGGACCTGGGGCCGGCCGGCCTGCTCGGCCTCCACCTGGCCCAGCACCTTCAGGCCTTCCTGGCGCTGGGAAGCGGCGGCCAGGGGGTCGCCCAGGGCACGGGCGTCCATTTCCAGGCAGCGGGCTAGTTGAATGGCCGCCTGGGCCACCCGGGGAGCCAAGCGCCAGGCCTGGCGGGCGGCGGCCAGGGCCTCGCTGGGCCGGCCCAGCAGGGTCAGGGCGCCGGCGGCCAGCAGGTGGGAGCCGTGGCCAGAGGGCTCGGCGTCCAGGGCCTGGCGAGCCAGGTCCAGGGCCTGGCGGGCCAGTGTCCCCACCTGGGGGGGCGGCCCGGCCATGTCCTGCCAGGACAAGGCCATGGCCCAGGCCAGCTTGACCTGCCCCATGGCCAGCCAGGTGCGGGGGCCGGGCCATGTCTGGATCAGCTCCTGGAATATCTCCAGAGCCGGGGCGTGGCGGCCGCGGCTGGCCATATCCTGGGCGCGGTAGGGTTTCTGCAGATGCCGGGCATCCTGCCAGCGGGTGGGGTTGAGGCGGCGGGCCTGGCCCATGGCCTGGGCGGCGGCGGCGTAATCCTCCAAGGCGCTCCAGGCCAGACCCAGTTGGTAATGCGCCCAATCCAGATCGGGCAGGGCGCGCGCCAAGCGGGTCAGGCCCTCGGTGGCCCAGCGTGCCTGGGGGCGCGGCGAGTGCTCGTCCACCCGCAACAGCCGGCGCAACTCATCCAGCACCGGAGGCAGCCCCGGGTCCTGGGGCTGGGCGGCGCGGGCCTCCACGAAGGACAAGAGCAGGGGCACATCCTGGCTGCCGGCCGCCCCCCGGCCGGCCAGCCACTGGGCCAGGGCGTCGCGGGCCTGGCCGGGAAGCTCCAGGCCCGCCTCCTGGGCCAGGCGCAGGCTGGGGCAGGCCTGCTCGGCCTGGCCCTGGGCCAGCCGCCACAGGCCCCATTGCCGGTGGACCCTGGCCAGCAACCCCTGATAGGCCTCCTCTTGCCCCGCCGGCCCCTCCAGATAGGCGAGCAGACGCTGATACAGGTAGGCCACCGCGGCCCGGCGGCCACGGATGTCCAGTTCCTCGGCCTGGGCCAGAAGGCCCTCCAGGTCGGCGGGCTTGGGCTGGGGCAACGGCCCCCAGAGCCAGAAATACCTGAGGGTGGGGTGCAGGACCAGCCAGGCCAGGGTGGCCAGACGCAGCGTCAGGGCCGCCAGCCAGGTGCCCAGCAGCGCGGTCCCGGCGGGTGGGGGCTCATAAACCAGGGCTCCGGCCGGCGAGGCGGACGGGCCCGGGCTGTCCAGGCCCAACAGCGCCAACAGCACCAGCACGCCCAGGGCCTGCAGCCCCAGGTAGGCCAGGCAGGCCGGCCAGGCCCAGCGCCGGCCGCCATACAGCCCCCAGGCCAAGGCGGCCTCCAAGGCCAAGAACAGGCCGGCCAGGGGCCAGGCCAGTTGGCCCCGGTCTAGGCTCATGGCCAGCGCGGTCAGGGCGCGCAGTGAGAGCAGGTCCCAGGACAGGGCCTGCCCCAGGGCCTCCACCGGCCAGGACGCCCCCCCCAGGCCGGCGCCCAGGAAGGCCGCCGTGGCCAACAGGCTGGCCGTGAGCACCACTACGGCGGCGGGACGGGGTTGCAGGGCCATGGGCATCCTCAATTGGTTGGGCCGGCGCCGTGGCCGCCCCTAGACAAGTCCAAGGCTCCGGAGACGCCGTTGCTGGTCTCTGGCATTTATGCTTCTGGGTCTCGGACACGCGGCGCGCGCAGATCCATGAGGGGCGAGTTGGTCATGGACACGGCCTGGCCGGTCATTTCGGCCCCCAGGCTGTCGGCCAGGCAGGCGCCTTCGGCGCCGCCCGGCCTCTGCTCGGCCGACAGGCGCAGGCATTCCCAGGGCAGGTAGCCCGGGCGGATGGGCAGGTCGGCCAGGTCCCACAGCAGCTCCCGCGCCTGGGCCTCCAGGGGGCTGGCGCCCAGGTCCCAGTCCTGCCCCTGGTGCCTCAGCAACAACCGCACCCAACATCCCTGGGGGGCCTCGGCCACCTCCCGCAGATCCAGGCGCAAGCGCTTGTGGTGGTCTATGTAGGGAGGCCGGCGCAGGGTGAAGCAGGCCCAATGGCCGCTGGGCAGGCCGTCGGGACCGCGCAGGCCCAACTCCACGCCTCGGCCGCCCTGGCCCGCGGGTTGCTCCTCGGCCAGCAGGCCGTCAATGGCCTGGGCCAGGCGGGCCAGGGCCGCCGAGGCCTCGGGGTGCTGACGCTCCAGGTCCTGGCGCAACTGCTCCAGGTCCACGGGCAGACCCGACAGCCCCAGGCGGCGGGCCAGGGCGCGCAGTTCATGGCGGCAGCGGCTGCAAGCCGCCAGGTGGTCCAGGAGCTTGCCGGCCTGGCCGGCCTCCAGGCCACCGCCGGCATAGGCCCGCAACTGGTCCAGAGTGGGGCAATCCTCCAGGCTAACAGCCAAGGGTCCGGCGGGCACCGCGCGCCAAGCCTGTGTGAGTATCTCCGCCTGCTCCAACAGGGCCATCAAATCCATGCCGCCCCCGCGTGGGGTCTGGGCCCCCGTCTTGGTGTCATCTCCTGACTTATTAGACTCCATTGGCTTGCCAGTTCTTTCAGGTGGAGGGCTGGGCACGCTCTCGCCGGTCAGGCCGCGCTGCGCAGGTGGTGCAGCGAAACCTTGATCTGGGCCGTCAGC
>JACQYR010000161.1 GCA_016208115.1 Desulfarculus sp. | reverse complement strand
GGCGGCGTGGGTGACCATTAGCACCCGGTCCAGCGCGGCCATCACCGGGGCCAGGGCCAGGGCCTGGCCGGAGCTGTCCACGCCGGCCAAAAAGTCGGCGCCCCAGGAATCCACGAAATAGCGGGCGTTCTGGATGGCGTCGGGGGCCTTGAGGGTGGAGTCCCTGAGCTCCAGCTCCAGCTTGACGCCGCCGATGCCGCCGGCGGCGTTGATCTCCTCCACGGCCATGAGGGCGCCCATCTTGTGGAACTCGCCGTAGCCGGCCAGGGTGCCGGACATAACGGTCTGGTAGCCCACCTTCACCGGCCCCTTGATCTTGGACTCGGCCGCCCACAGGCCGGTGGGTTTGAGCGCCCCCGGACCCAGGGCCGCGGCGGCGGCGGTCAACAGGCCAGCCTTCATGAACTGCCTTCTGCTCATGCCCTTCTTAGCCATGCCCCATCTCCTCGCTAAAAATTTATATTGCCCCAGGCCGGCCCCGGATCAGCCATCCCCACGGCGGCGCGGCCGCTATCGCTAAAACCAAGGACGCGGGCTTGCCGAAAAACCGCTGTCTGTGCCTTTTGTCTCCTCCCTGGCGGGGGCCTGTCCCGCCTTTGCCGGCGGCTACTTCTCCGCTGGCGGCCGGCCCTCTTGGTCCCAGCCCCGGGCCTGGTAGTACTCCTTCAGCATCACCTCCATCTGCTGGGCGCTGATGGTCTTGCCCGTCTCGGGCAGGGCCTGGCTGGTGAAGCGCGTGGGGAGGCGGTCGTCGCTGGGTCCCAGCCCCTCGCGCAGGTTGAAGCGCCGGGTGTCGTCGCTCACCGCCCGGGCGATGGCCCGTAGCTGCCCCTGCTCCAGGTCCAGGCCGGTGACCGCCTGGACCATCTGGCCCAGTTGCTCCCACTGGTAGAGGTCGCGGTAGAAGCGGCACAGGATCAAGGTGTCGAAGAAGGTCAGCCGGTCCTCCCACTCCACGAAGGTGGCGGCCTTGCCTTCTATCACCTCGGGGTCCACCATGCCGGCCAGCTCGGGTTTGTAGAAGGTGGCGCGCAGGTGGCAGGCCCCGCGGTCGCTGGTGCCGTAGGCCAGGCCCATGCCCTTGAGCACCCGTGGGTCGTAGCCCGCCGGCTCCAGGCCCTTGACGTGGATGGCCTGGTCGCTCATGCCCCAGGCCGCCGCCGCGCTCTTGATGCCCAGGGCCAGCACCGCGCCCGCGCCGCGCTGATGGGCGATATCGTGCAACAGGGCGGCGATTTTGTCCACCTGGCCGTAGTCAATGTCCAGTTGCAGCCTCCCCTGGCGGGCGGCCTCGATGGCTAAAGCCGCCAGGTTGCCGGCGCTGATGGTGTCCATGCCCAGGCGGTCGCAAACGTCGTTGAGGTAGAGTCGTTGATCTGCTCGCGGTGGGCGCACTGGCCCTGGCTCCAGTAGCGGGTGGGAAAGCTGCCCACCTTGTCCATGATGTCCACCATCATGGGGGTGCCCAGGCTCTTGTAGGCGGCCACGCCCTTGTCGTCCTTGGCCCGGGCGCTGAGCTCCTTGGCCAGGCGCGCCACCAGGGCCGGGTCGGCCACCTGCTTCTTGACGCCGCCCCAGAAGGCGATGGCCTTGATGCGCTTGGAGCCCATGACCGCGCCCACGCCGGTGCGGCCGGCGCTGCGCCAGTAGTCGTTTTCGATCACCGAAAAGCGCACCAGGTTCTCGCCGGCCGGGCCAATCACCACCACGCCGCAGCCCTTGGCGCCCTCGCGGTGGGCCTTGATCCAGTCCTTGATCCTGTCCTCGGTGGCGTAGGTGTCTAGGCCCCACAGATCGCTGGCGTCGTGGAACTGCACGGTCTGCTCGCCCACCTCCAGCCAGATGGGCGCCTCCGAGGCGCCGTGGATCATCACCGCGTCGAAGCCGGTGGCGGCCATGTGCTCGGCCGCCGTGCCGCCGGAGTAGGACTCGGAGTAGAAGCCAGTCTGAGGGCTCTTGGTGAATACCCCGTGGCGGCAGCCGCCCCAGATGGCCGTGCCGGTCAGCGGCCCGGTGGCGAAGATCAGGTGATTTTGGGGGCCCAAGGGGTCCACGCCCGGCGGGTTGTGCGTCAGTAGCAGATGGGTGGCCAGACCCTTGCCACCCAGGCGCGAGCGCAGAACCTCGTCGGGGATGATCTTGAGGTCATATGACTGCTGGGTGGCGTTGACCCTGAGCACCATGTTGTGGAAGCCCAACATGCGGCTGCCTCCTTACTTCGGTGCCCTTAAAGCACCCGGCGGTAGATGGCCTCGGCGTCCTTGAGTTTAAGCTCACGGGGGTTGTTGGCCAACAGCCGCGTGACCTTCATCACTCCCTGGGCCAGGGCCGGGATGTCCTCGTCGGTGATGCCGAACTGCTTGAGCCGCATGGGCACCTCAAGGTCCTCGGCCAAGGTGCGCATGGCCTCCACGGCGGTGAGCGCCGCCTCGCGCGGGGAGAGCCCCAGGACGTCCTCGCCGAACATGCTGGCCATGGCCGCGAACTTGGGCAGGTTGCCCAGCATGTTGAACTCCATCACCGGGGCCAGCATGATGCTGTTGGCCACGCCGTGGGGGATGTGGAACTCGGCGCCGATGGGATAGGCGAAGGCGTGCACCGCCGTGACCCCGGCGTTGGCGAAGGCCATGCCCGCCAAGAGGCTGCCCCGGAGCATGGCCTCGCGGGCCGGCAGATCGCTGCCGTTGGCATAGGCCGTGCGCAGGTTGGCGAAGATGAGGGTCATGGCCTCCTTGGCCAGCAGGTCGGTGATGGGCGTGGCGTTACGGGAGGTGTAGGCCTCCACGGCGTGGATGAGCGCGTCCATGCCCGTGGCCGCGGTGACGGTCGCCGGCAGGCCCAGGGTCAGCTCGGGGTCCAGGATGGCGCAGGCCGGGAAGAGGTGCGGCGAGACGATGCCTTTTTTCAGCTTCTCGTGATGGTCGGAGAGGATGGCGATGGGCGTGACCTCGCTGCCAGTGCCGGCCGTGGTGGGGATGAGCACGGTCTTGAGCCCCGGAGCGGGCACCAGGTCAATGCCGAAGAGGGCGTCCACCGGGCCCTGGTTGGTGGCCAGCACCGAGGCCACCTTGGCGATGTCCAGGGCCGAGCCGCCGCCCATGCCCACGATGACCTGGGCGCCCAGATCCTTGACCATCTGGGCGGCCTGGCCGGCCACCTCGTAGGGCGGGTCGGCCGGCACCTGATCGAAGCGGCCATGGCCGATGCCGGCCTGGTCCAAGAGCGCCTCCAGGCGCCCCACCAGGCCGGCGGCCACCAGGCCAGGGTCGGTGACGATCAGGACCTTGGCCCCGCCCAGGCGCTTGATCTCGGCGGACGCGCTGTTGATGGCACCCGGTCCCATGACGATGCGGGAGGTGGTCTGCAACATTCTCACGGCGTGATCCATGATATCCTTCTCCCTAAAAGGCGCCGCGCCCGGCGCCGGTTGTTCTTGCGAGGCCACCGTGGTCAGACGGCCAGGTACTTCTTCTGCACCGCCTCGTCCCGCTTGAATTCCTCGATGCCGCCGGTGTACACGGCGTGCCCCTTGTCTATGACCACCACGCGGTCCGACACCGCCATGGCGAAGCGGATGTTCTGCTCGCTGAGCAAAATGGTGGTGCGGGCGGCCTTGAGGCTCAAGACCAGGTCCTTGAGCGTGCCCACGATCACCGGCGAGAGCCCCTCGGTGGGCTCGTCCAGCACCAAGAGGTCGGGGTTGCCCATCAGCGCGCGGGCGATGGTGAGCATCTGCTGCTCGCCGCCACTGAGCGTGCCGCCCAGGCGCTCCATCAAGGGCGCCAGGGAGCCGAAGGCCTGAAGCACCGTCTCAATGTTCCAGCGCCCCTTGCGGCCGGGGATGCGCCCCAGCTCCAGGTTTTCCTTGACCGTGAAGGGGCCCAGGATGCGCCGGTCCTCGGGCACCAGGCCCAGGCCCAGGCGGGCCATCTTGTAGGCCGGCAGCCGCGTGCAGTCCCGGTCCTTGAAGACCACCCTGCCCTGCTTGGGCGGGGTGAGCCCGGCCAGCGACCGGAAGGTGGTGGACTTGCCGGCGCCGTTGCGCCCCATGAGGCAGACCGTCTCGCCCGGGGCCACGGTGAAGCTGACATCGAAGAGGATGTGGCTGCGACCGTAGAAGGTGTTGAGCCCTCTCGCCTCCAGTATGTAGCTCATGCCAGCTCCTCCCCCAGGTAGGCGGTTATGACCTCGGGGTTGGACCGAATCTGGTCGGGGGTGCCCTCGGCCAACAGCCGGCCCTGTTGCAGCACCCGCACCACCTGGGCGATGCCGAAGACCGTGTCCATGTCGTGCTCGATGAAGACCAGGGTCAGGTTGAACTCCTTCCACAGCCTCTTGACCAACTCGCGGGTGAGGTGCCGCTCATCGGGGCTCATGCCGGCCGTGGGCTCGTCCAACAGGAGCATCTTGGGCTCCAGGCCCAGGGCCACGCCGATGTCCAGGAGCTTCTGATCGCCGTGGGCCAGCTCGAAGGCCGGGCGCTGGGCCTGGTCTTTGAGCCCCAGGCTCTCCAGGATGGCAAAAGCCTGCTCGGTGGCCTGGCCGAAGCGGCCCACGCTGCGCAAACTGGCCCTAGTCTGGCCCAGGCGCGACAGGCAGGCCACGCGCACGTTGTCCAGCACCGTCTCCTCGGGGAAGATGGAGGTGATCTGGAAGGCTCTTCCCATGCCCCGGGCCACGATCTCCTGGGTGTGCAGGCCGGTTATCTCCTGGCCCTGGAAGAGAATGCGCCCCGAGTCCGGGGGCAGGTGGCCGGTGATCTCGTTGAACAGGGTGGTCTTGCCCGCGCCGTTGGGGCCGATGATGGCCGATATCTCGCCGGGCATCACCTTGAAGCTGACGTTGTCGGTGACCTTCAGGCCGCCGAAGGCCTTGTTGACTTTCTCGAGGACCAGCATGGGCTCCATCTCAACCCCTCCTGGCCCGCTCAAGCGCCCGCCATTGCCAGCGGGCTCAAGATCGCCCGGCCGGACCTGGAGGTCTGGATTGGCACGGGTGACGGCGACGCGCTGTCCATTGGCGGGAATCACTTCATCCACCTGATGCGCCGCAACGTGGGCGTGAAGGTGATGCTG
>JACQYR010000021.1 GCA_016208115.1 Desulfarculus sp. | reverse complement strand
AAGGCCCGAAAATCAAAGACCCGGCCAGGCGCAAGGCAACAAATCAAGGCGAAAACTGGGAACCTCTACCTACTTCGGCTTTGCGCAATGGTCTCAATACTTAAGTCAGGTTGCGCCTCACGATGGCAAACTCTCCCAACAGGGGCAGGCAGGGAGGGTGAGTATCTGAGGCGCGACCGGTTTTGGGGGCCAGGCTCATGAGGCCTCCTTCCGCCTAACTAATTTGAATAAATATAAAAAATCTCGGTGATCCCATTCGGCTGCCTGCATTGGCCTGGCCCATGGCCAGGTCCCCTTGCCTGGCCGGCCTGGCACAAATCGGCACCATAAGCCCGATATTAGTCGGGCAATTATGCCTTAAATGTCGAGTTGAATATAAATAGGGCATTTTGGCCCTAAACCGGCAGGGCCTGATCGGGACCACGGTCCTTGATGAGGCGCCAGGCGGTGCTGATTAGCTGGTCCAGGTTGTCCAGCTTGTCCAGGAAGGCCCGGGCCCCGGCCTGGCGGCAGCGCGCCGGCAGGCGGGGGTCGCCATGGGCGCTGAGCACCATGATGGGCGGGTGGTAGGCGGCCTGGTCCTGGCCGGTGATCTCCTGGCACAGGTCCAGGCCGTCGCCGTCGGGCAGGCGCATGTCCAGGACCATGAGGTCGGGCCGGCGACGGGTGCTTTGCCACCAGGCCAGGGCCTCGCGGCAGTTGCCGCAGCGCACCACCTCCATGCCTTCGGCGCTGAGCAGGGCCTGATACAGGGCCGCGGTGTCGGGGTCGTCCTCCACCAACAGCACCAGGGGGCTGGCTATGTTCAAGGCAGGCGCTCCAATATGACCGTGAAGGTGGTGCCCTTGCCGGGCTCGCTTTGCACCCGGATGTCGCCCTTGTGCAGCAGCACGATCTCCTGAACCAGGCTTAGGCCTATGCCCAGGCCCTCCAGCCGGCCGGTGCCGGTGAGGTTGGCCTGGTAGAAGCGGTTGAAGATGTTGGCCATGTGCTCCCGGGCTATGCCCAGGCCCGAGTCGGAGAACGTCAGCACCACCACCTGCTCGCGCTGCTCCAGCCCCAGACGCACCAGGCCGCCCTCCACGTTATATTTGACCGCATTGAGCAACAGGTTGTCCACAAGTTGTATGAGCTTTTCCCGGTTGCCGCGTACCATGGCCGGCAATTCCGGCAAGCCGCCCAGTTCCAGCCGCACCTTGCGCTCCTCGGCCATCAGGCGCAGGTTCTCGGCTTCGGTGCGCACCAGGGCGCACAGGTCCACCGGCCCCATCTCAAACTGGTCCTTGGCGTGGCTCAGGCGGGCCAGGTCCAGCAGGTTGTTGATCTGGTTCTCCAGTTTGAGCAGGTTGCGCCAGCAGACCTCCAGGTAGGCCCACCGGTCCTCGGGTTTGCCCCGCTCTTGCATGATGAGCTGCAAGAAGCCCTTCAAGGAAACCATGGGCGTTTTGAGCTCGTGGCTCAGGGTGGTGAGGAACTCGTCCTTTAGATCTTCCACGCCTTGTATCTCCTGGAGGGCCTTTTCCAGGGCCGTGGACTTCTTCAGCAGCTCGTCCAACAGCGCCTTGTGCTGGGACACGTCGCGCAGGATCACCCCCAGCACCCAGGGCTGCCCGCCGGGGCCGCGCTCCAGGGACAGGCTGGCTTCTATATCTATATTACCGCCGTCGGTGAGCACTTGTCCCTTGTGAAGCTGGTTGGGCCGTGCCAAGGCCTCCTCCCAGCCCCGGTCCAGGGTCACGAAGCGGCCCACCGGCTGCTCCAGCACCTCGGAACTCAGGAGCCCCACTTTTTGGCAGAAGGCCTGGTTGGCGTCCAATATCCTGTAGTTGGCCGTGCCGATGGACAGGAACATGTCCGGCGCCACGTCGAAAAAGCGGCGGTAGAGGCTCAAGTAGTCCACCAGGGCCTCGCGCAGCACCTGGATGGCCAAGCCCAGGCGGCCCAGCTCGTCCAGCCGGGCGGGGGGCTCGGGCAGGCCGGCGGGCTCGCCCAGGGCCAGGCGCCGGCAGGTGTCCAGGAGAATCTCCACCTGCCGGTTGAGGCGGCTCTGCCACAGCCAGCCCCCCCACAGGGTCAGCAGGGCCACCAAAATCACCGTAGCCAAGTGCAGGCCGATCTCCTCGGCCAGCTCGCCGCTGGCCTGAAGGCTGTGCCACTTGACGATCAGGGACAGCAGGTAGATCAGGGTCAGGGGGCCGCAGACCAGGGACACCAGGCCCGCCAGGCGGCGTATCACTATCCAGTTGGTCATGCACGTTCCTTTGGGGACGCCCCACGTCCGCGGCGCCCGCCGTGAGAGGCCGCCTGCCCCGAGCCTACTTTGGCCGGCCCCGGGGTGTCAACCAAGGCCGCGCGGGCGTTAGGAGTTTTGTACGCGCATGAGAGGCGTGTTATTATGACATGAATAACCAGGATGGTGGACCTATGCACGTATTGTTCGTCTCCCCGGAGGTTTGGCCGCTGAGCCGCGTGGGAGGGCTGGCGGAGGTTTCCCACGACCTGCCCCTGGCCCTGGCCGCGCGGGGACACACCGTGGACGTGATCACCCCCAAGTGCCGCCTGGCCCCGGAGCAGGAGGCGCGCCTCAAGCGCCTGGAGCTAACCCTGGAGGTGCCCGTCTCCTGGCGGCGCCACCACGCCGAGGTCTTCACCATGGAGTCCGGCCCGGGGGTCACCATATACCTTATTAGCCACGAGCACCTCTTCGACCGCGAGGGTCTCTACGGCAACGCCTATGGCGACTACGAGGACAACGCCGAGCGCTTCATCTTTTTCAGCCGCGCGGCCATGGAGCTGTGTCTGGCCCTGGGCAAGCCGGTGGACCTGATCCACGCCAATGACTGGACCACCGGCCTGGTGCCCCTGTATCACAAGACCCAGTACCACGACCACCCCCTGCTGGCCCAGGCCGGCTCGCTGATGACCGTGCACAACATGGGCAGCCAGGGCATCTTCTGGCACTACGACATGCCGCTCACCGGCCTGGGCTGGGAGTACTTCACCCCCGAGGCCATCGAGTTCTACGGCAAGATCAACTTCCTCAAGGCGGGCCTGGTCTATGCCGACATGATCTCCACGGTCAGCCCCACCTATGCCCAGGAGATACAGACCAAGGAGATGGGCTACGGCCTGGAGGGGGTGATCCAGTCCCGCCAGGACCGCCTGGCGGTGGTAATCAACGGCGTTCACTATCAGGGTTGGGACCCCCGCGTTGACACCTTCCTGGCCGCCAACTACGGCCCCGGCGACCTGGCGGGCAAGGCCCTATGCCAGGCTGGGCTGCGTCAGGCCTTCGGCCTGCCGGCCGCCGCCGGCCGCCCCTTGGTGGGCTTTTTGGGCCGCCTGGTGGAGCGCCGGGGCATGGACCTGTTGGCCCCGGCCCTGGAGCAGGTCCTGGACCTGGGTCTGGACATGGTCATCATGGGCTTTGGCGACGACCACTACCACGCCTTCCTGCAGGAGCTGCACCGCCGCCGCGCCGAGCGCCTGGGCCTGGCCATCGGCTACGAGATGGACCTGGCCCACCAGATCATCGCCGGCTGCGACATGCTCCTGATGCCCAGCCGCTACGAGCCCTGCGGCCTGCACCAACTGCACGCCCTGCGCTACGGCACCCTGCCGGTGGTGCGGGCCACCGGCGGGCTGGCCGACACCGTCAGCGACCACACGACCTTGAGCCCCGGCGTGGGGTTCAAGTTCCAGGCCTACGAGGCCCCGGCCATGCTGGAGGCCCTGGGGCGCGCCCTGGATGCCTTTGCCCGGCCCCAGGAATGGCAAGCGGCCATGGGGCGGGCCATGGCGCTCGATTTCTCCTGGGACAAGGCGGCGGCCGCCTACGAGGACATCTACCGCCAGGCAAAAGCCCACGCCCAGGAAGAGCGGAAGGCCTAAAGCCATGAGCGCCGACCCCCGCTTCGACGTCCTGGCCCACGTGGTGGAGATAGCCAACTCCTCGGTGGACGTGGGCGAGCGCCTGGACGGCATCCTGGGGGTCATCACCACGCATCTGTGCTGCCGGCAAAGCGTGCTTTTTTTGCAGGAGCACGCCCGCAGCGTGCTGGTCAGGGCCAACGTGTGGCCCAAGGAGCCAGGACCCCAGCCGGCCTTGTCGGCGGAGTTCGGGGTGGGGCGGGTGGGCGAGACGGCCCGGCGCCGCGAGCCGCTCTTCTTGCCGGTGAGCCGGCCCAGCGGCGACGAGGTCCTGGACCAACTCTGCCACGAGGGCGAACTGGCGGCCCTATTCCCGGTAATGGACGACAACCGGCTCTATGCCGTGCTTTTGATGATCTTCGAGCCGGGCCGCCAGATGGAGTCCGACGACGTGCGCCTGCTGCAGATGGTGGCTCGGGAGATGGCCGGCAGCATCCGCAACTTCCGCCTGTACTTCGAGTCCAAGAAGCGCATCGCCGAGCTCAACGTGCTCTCCGACCTGGGCAGGGCGGCCATCTCCACCATCGAGGTGGACGAACTCCTGGACACCGTGGTGGGCATCTGCGCCAAGTTGTTGGGGGCCAGGGGCGGACTGATGACCATCACCCAGCAAAACGGCGAGCAGCACTACCTGCGGGCCGCCCACGGCAAGGTGCCCCGGCGCTGCCTCAAGGGCCAGGACTGCCTCAAGGGCTGCGGGGGGCCGGGTGAGGCCGGCCGGGGCCGGGCGGTGATCTGCGCCAACCAGGAGCACGACCACCTGGTGGAGGGCGGCCTGTGCTCCAGCCTGTCCTTCAAGGGCCGCTACCAGGGGCACCTGTGCGTATTCGACAAGGCGGTGCGCGAGGAGGGCGCTGGCCCGGGCTTCAACCCCGACGACCGCAACTTGCTCTACACCATGGCCTCCATGGTTTCGCCGGCCTTGGAGAACGCGCTCACCTTCCAGCGGGTGGAGGACCTGGCCCAGCGCAACGAGGAAATGGTGGGCGCCCTGGCCACCCTATTCGAGATCAGCACCGTGTTGATGACCACCGTGGACTTCAACCAGACGGTGCTCATCATCCTGCACGCCGTGGTGCACCCGGCGGGCCTGGACCACGACCGGGTGCTGTTGTTCCTGGCCCAGGAGGGCCAGCAGGTCTTGCGGCCCCTGGCCGAGATGGACAAGAAGAGCCTGGGACCCCAGCAGCAGGAACTGACCCGCGCCCTCAACGAGCTGCGCGAGGGAGGCCGGGGACCGGCGGTGGTGGGCGACGAGCGCCTGGCCCGCCTGGCCGTGGACCTGGGGCCGGCCGACAACGTGCTGGCCCGCACCGTGGCCCAACGCCGGGCCGTATTGGTCGAGGACCCGGCGAGAGACCCGGCGGTGCCGCCGGAGCTCCTGGCCGCCCTGGGTCCCCACCCCTTCGTCACCGTGCCCATGTTCGCCAAGGGCAAGGTGGTGGGCGTGCTGTTGGCCGACAACCATCTGAGCCAGCGCCCCTTTGGCGAGCGCGACCAGAAGCTTCTGGCCATGCTGGCCAACCAGGGGGGCCTGGCCGTGGAGGCCAGCCGCCTCTACCAGAACCTGGAGTCGGCCAACCGCGAGTTGGCCCAGATGCGCAACCGCCTCCTGGAGGCCGACAAGCTGGCCGCCCTGGGCGAGGTGGCCGCCGGCGTGGCCCATGAAATACGCAACCCCCTGGTGAGCATCGGTGGCTTCACCCGGCGCATCCGCAAGAAGGTGGGCGACGACTCCAACATCACGCCCTACCTGGACGTCATCATCGAGGAGGTCACGCGCCTAGAGCGCACCCTCAACGAGATGCTGGATTTCTCCACCGACGCCCGCAACCATTTCGAAGAGCACGACCTTAACCTCATCATGGACCAGGCCCTGGAACTCTTGCGGCGCGACCTGGCCGACGGCCGGGTGGAGGTGCGGCGCGATTTCAGCAAGGACCTGCCGCCGGTCTTCTGCGATGACCGCCAGATCAAGCATGTGTTCCTGAATATCTACCTCAACGCCCTGCAGGCCATGGGCCACCGGGGCGGGGCCCTGACCCTGCGCAGCTTCGCGGTGGTGCGCGAGGGCAAGCAGTTCGTGGCCGGCGAGGTCAGCGACAGCGGCGGCGGCATACCCATGGACGTGATACACAACATCTTCAATCCCTTCTTCACCACCAAGGACAGCGGCTCCGGCCTGGGCCTGTCAATCGTGCACAAGATCGTCACCCGCCACTTCGGGCAGGTGGAGGTGCATAATAGAGAAGGGGAGGGGGCCTCCTTTCTGGTGACCCTGCCCGCCGCCGAGGAGGGCCGGGCCTATCTGAAGTAGGGGAGCAAGGCCGGCGTCCGGGCGCGGGGCCCAGGCCGGCGAAAGGCTGAGCGGGTGGGTGTTTTAGTCAGCTTGGAAGAGCGCCGCAGAGACAAGGCCGCCCAGCAGAGCTTCGGCCGCTGGCAGCGGCGGGTGGGCTTCGCCCCCGCCGTGGCCACCCGCATCAGCGACCTGCCCGACCCGGTGATCTCCCGCCTGGCCGAACTGGACCGCGAGGCCACCCTGGCCCTCTACGACCTGGTGCTGGGGGTGCGCGGCTGGGGGCCGGGCGAGCGCTTCACCTACCTGGAGCCCAAGCCCAAGGTGGAGGCCCTGGACGCCTTGGTCCTGGATCCCCGAGGCGCTCTTGGTTTTCCGCAACCGGCGCTGAACCGCCAACCCTCCACCGATAGCCGGGCCGCCCTGGCCGGCCCTATCGCCAGATACCAGGCGTGCGGCGGGCAAATGGGCAGTGTTTTGAGGGCAATCCCTTCTTGACATGGTTTTGCCCAACTGCTAAGGATTTGCCGGCGATCCGCGCGTAAAAGGGGGCGCGGCCAGGGGGCAGGAAGCACCCCAAAAAGACTATGTCTTTTTGGGGACCCCGCGCCCGGCCGACGCCACAATTCATTGTGCCAACAAGGAGTTACATTATCATGTCCGTCACGCCCTTCCTGGAGGTCTCCCAGGCCATCGCCGCCATGGGCGGTGATACGCTCTACCAGTGCATGCAGTGCGGCCTGTGCTCGGGCCTGTGCCCCTGGCCGGCGGTGGGCGGCGAGTTCCGCACCCGTCAGCTTATCCGCATGGGCCAGTTGGGCCTGGAGGGCTTCGAGTCCGACGACATCCTCTACGCCTGCACCACCTGCAAGCTGTGCGTGGTCAACTGCCCCCGCCAGGTGGGCATCATTGACGTGGTCAAGGCCATGCGCGCCATGATCGCCGAGAGCGGCGCGGCCCCCCAGATGCTGCGCACCATCATGGGCTCCATCCACTCCAAGGGCAACCCCTGGTCCGAGGATCGCGACAAGCGCGAGAAGTGGACCGAGGGCCAGGACGTGCCCAAGTTCACCGAGGGCACCGAGTATTTCCTGAGCGTGTGCTGCACCTCGGCCTATGACCCCCGCTCCCAGGCCATCGCCCGCGCCCTGAACAAGATATTCAAGGCCGCCGGGTTAAGCTTCGGCATCATCGGCAACGAGGAGTCCTGCTGCGGCGAGGCCCTGCGCAAGATGGGCGACGAGGAGCAGTTCACCTCCCTGGCCGAGAAGAACATCAAGCTGTTTAACGACAAGGGCGTCAAGAAGATCATCACCACCAGCCCCCACTGCTTCGCCACCTTCACCCAGGAATACCCCGACCTGGGCGGCGAGTTCGAGGTGGTGCACTACACCCAACTGCTCAAGCAGCTCATTGACGAGGGCAAGCTGAAGCTCAGCGGCTCCCTGGCCAAGAAGGTCATCTACCATGACCCCTGCTACCTGGGCCGCCACACCGAGGTCTTCGATGCCCCCCGCGACGTGCTCAAGGCCGTGCCCGGCGTGGAGCTTCTGGAGTTCGACCGCAACCGTAAGATGGCCCTGTGCTGCGGCGGCGGCGGCGGACGCCTGTGGATGGAGACCGAGCCCGAGCAGCGCTTCAGCACCCACAAGATGCGCGAGGCCGACCAGAAGGGCGCGCAGGTGCTGGCCACGGCCTGCCCCTACTGCATCAACATGTTCACCGACAGCGCCAAGGGCGAGAACCTGGACGAGAAGATCGCGGTGATGGACATCAGCGAGATCATCGCCGAGGCCCTGTAACCCCGCTGATTCAAGGCTGAGCACAGCCCCCGGGCCGGGCCAGGCCCGGGGGTTTTTCTTTGGCCTGACCCCCGCCGCCGTTGACGCCGCCTCCCCTCCGGCCCAATAATATAAGTAATAGTAGGGATTGAAGGCGCTGCCCGGGCGCGGCCCAGACTCGGCGCCGATACTTCCCTCTTCCCACGCCCGCGCACCCGGGCGGCTGGCAGGGCGCCGGCCCCCGGCATCTCCCGCTCCTCCGCGTTTGCTTGAGCCGCCCTCATCTTGACGCCGCGCACGCCCGGCAGCCACGGCCGGCCAGACTTGGCCGGGCCGGCGAAAACCAATGCCCGGGAGGTAGCCATGCGCAGGAAGATGAAGGAGATCAACTACGAGACCCTGGGGCGCATCAGCCAGATCATCAGCTCGGCCAAGAACCCCGCCGACGCCGCCAGCCGCATCGTGCACGGGCTCACCGAGATGCTGGGGCTCAAGGGCTGCGCCCTGCTCTTGCTCAACCGCCGCAGCAAGAGGCTGGAGGTGGCCGACTCGGCGGGCCTGAGCCAGACCTACCTGGGCAAGGGGCCGGTGAGCGCCGACAAGAGCATCGCCCAGTCCCTGAGCGAGGGGCCGGTGGCCATCTACAACGTGGAGGACGACCCCCGCCTGCAATACCCTCACCAGGCCAGGGCCGAGGGCATCGTGAGCATCGTCAGCGTGCCCATAATGCTGCGCGGCAAGCCCCAGGGGGCCTTGCGCCTGTACAGCGGCCAGCCCTGGGAGGTCACCCTGCCGGAGATGACCTTCCTGCAGGCCATCGCCGAGATCATCGCCCTGGTGCTGGACAACCTCAGGCTGACCCACGCCTACAAGACGGCCATCGAGGTGCTCAAGGTGATGCGGCCGGTGCTGCGGCCCAAGCGCCGCACCCTGCACGAATAGTCCCCGCCTTCAGCCGGCGGGCGGACCTGGGGCTCCCTGGCTCCGTCCGCCGTCCCCAGACCCGCCCGCCATCGCCAGCCGGCCAGCCCCGGCACGGCCTTCCTTGACACCGCCCCCGCGCCCCCCTACCCTTAGTCCAGGTATGCACCCCCACCCGGAGAACACCGTGCCCGTCAGCCTGGACAAATCCCTTAGCTTCGAACAGGGGCCCATCCGCCCGCCCAGCGAGGCCAAGAGCCTCCTCTTGCGCTTTACCCGCAACTGCCCCTGGAACAAGTGTAAGTTTTGCCCGGTGTACAAGCGCCGCACCTTCAGCCGGCGCCCCCTGGCCGAGATCAAGCAGGACATTGACACCGCCGCGGCCATGCGCGACCAGATCAAGGCGCTGTCCTGGGACCTGGGCCAGGGCGGCCAGGTGGAGGACCGGGTGGTGCAGGCGGTCTTCAGCACCCCGGGGTTGAGCGATTCCTTTCGCAACGTGGCTGCCTGGCTCTACTACGGCACGGGCAACGTCTTCTTGCAGGACGCCAACAACCTGGTCATGGAGCCCGCCGCCCTGGTGGAGGCCCTGAACCACCTGCGCCAGAAGCTGCCCGAGGCGGGGCGGGTCACCTCCTACGCCCGCTCCTCCACGGCGGCCCAGCGCAGCCTGGAGGACCTGACCAAAATCCGCCAGGCCGGCCTGGACCGCATCCACATCGGCCTGGAAACCGGCTGCGACCCCCTGCTGAAGTTCATGAACAAGGGCGTGACGGCGGCCAAGCAGGTGGAGGGCGGCCGCAAGGTCAAGGCCGCGGGCATGGAGCTAAGCGAGTACGTGATGCCCGGCCTGGGTGGCAAGAAGTGGTGGCGCGAGCACGCGGAGGCCACCGCGCAGGTGCTCAACCAGATAGACCCCGACTTCATTCGGCTACGCACCCTGCGCGTGCCCGAGCGCATCGAGCTGTATGAGGACCTGCGGGCCGGCAGCTTCGAGAAGCTTGGCGACGACGAGACCGTGGCCGAGATCAGGCTCTTCATCGCCAGCCTGGAGGGCATCCACTCCTACCTGGCCAGCGACCACATCATGAATCTCATCGAGACCGTGGAGGGCAGGCTACCCCAGGACCAGGAGCGCCTGCTGGCCATGCTGGACGGCTATCTGGCCCTGCCGGAGCGCGAGCGCCTGCGCTACCGCCTGTGCCGGCGCATGGGGCGCTGCCGGGAGCCCCAGGACATACAGCGCCAGGGCCTGGAGCCCTCCCTGGAGGCCACCCTGCAACGCATCGAGGCCCAGGACGACCCCGAGCGGGTATTGAGCGAGATGGCCGACCAGATGATCTAGGGGTGGCGGGTTACGCTTCGCTAACCCGCCCTACATGCTTGGAGGGTTTGAATCGTCACCACGGTAGGAGAGGCGGCGAGACAACTGGCCCGATCATTTCTCCCCGGTCATCATGGATGGCTCGTAGGGCGGGTTAGCGAAAGCGTAACCCGCCTTCCTGATGTTCGGCGATGCAACGAGGCAACATCAGGGCTGGGGCTGCCACAGCCTTATCTGCTCCTGGAGCCGCCAAAGCTGATCCGGCGGAATCTTGCCCGACAGGGCGTTGAGCCGGGCCAGGGTTTTCTGCTGACCCGGGCCGGTCAGCCTGGCCGCGGCCAGGCTCAGCCATAGATAGGCCTGCCGGTCGTCTTGGGCCACGCCCAGGCCCTTGTCGTACATGTCGCCCAGATAAAACATGGCCAGGGGGTAGCCCTGCTCGGCTGCCTTCTGGAACCAGGCCGCGGCCTGGGCGTGGCTCTGGGCCAGGCCGGCGCCGCCGTAATAGGCCACGCCCAGGTTGTACTGGGCCTCGGCCAGGCCCTGGTCGGCGGCCATCCGGTACCACTTGGCCGCCTCGGCCGGGTTGGGGGGCATGCCCTGGCCGCTGGCGAACATCACCCCCAGGTTGTACTGGGCCTGGGCGTGGCCCAACTGGGCGGCCTGGGTGAACCAGCGGCGGGCCTCGAAGAGGTTCGGGGCTAGCCCCGGGCCGCCGACGTAGTAGAGGTTGGCCAGGGCGTACTGGGCCTTGAGGTCGCCCTGTTGGGCGGCCTTGCCGAACCAGCGCGCCGCCTCGGGCAGGTCCACGATCACTCCCTGCCCCTGGTGATACATCACCCCCAGGTTGTACTGGGCGGCGGCGGCGCCCATGTCGGCGGCCTTGCGGAACCACTTGAGGGCCTCGTCGAGGTTGCGGGGCAGGCCCTGGCCCTGCAAATACAGGCCGCCCAGGTTGACCTGGGCGTCGGCCAGGTCCTGGAGCGCGGCCTTGCGGTACCACTCGGCGGCCTGGGCTAGGTCAATGGGTACCCCCTGGCCCTTCTCGTACATGCCGCCCAGGCTGAACTGGGCCTCGGCCAGGCCCTGCTCTGCCGCCAGGCGGTACCAGTGCAGGGCCTGGGCGTAGTCCTGGGGCACCCCCTGGCCCTGGGCGTACATCACCCCCAGGATGCCCTGGGCGGTGGCCAGGCCCTGCGCCGCGGCCTTGGCAAACCAGGACGCGNNNCATGTTGCCCAGCAGCCCCTGGGCCTGGGCGTCGCCGGCCTGGGCCAGGGGCCTTAGCTCCTTCACGGCCAGCACGAAGTCGCCCCGGCTGTAGGCCTCCACGCCGGCGGCCAGGTCGGCCCGGGCCGGGGCGGCCAGGCAGATGAGCATCAGCATGGCCAGCAGGGTTTTTTTCATGGTCATGGCTTCACCAAAATAAAGTAGGCGGCGCGGGGCCGGACGCCCCGCCGCCGAAAGGCTACCACAGATCGTGCCGGGTTTCTTTATCGGCCCTTGCCCAGGCGGGCCTTCAGCTCCTGGGCCAGGACCAGGGCGTTGTTGCGTTCCTGGTCCTTGGCCGCGTAGACCAGGGTCACGGTGCCCTGGCGGGCCTGTCGCGCCAGGCCCTCCAGGGCCGGGGCCTTGGCCGGATCGCTCAGCTCCTGGCGGTAGCGCTCCTGGAATTGGTCCCACAGGCCGGGGTCGTGGCAAAAAAAGCGGCGCAGCTCGGCGCTGGGCGACAAATCCTTGAGCCAGGCCTCTATCCGCAGGCTGGCCTTGGACTGACCCCGGGGCCACAGGCGGTCCACCAGGTAGCGGGCGCCGTCATCGTCGGTGGGCGGCTCGTAGGCCCTCTTCAGTTTAATCATGGGCCAGGTCCTCGGCGGTCGGGGGGCTATGTCTTTCTGAAGATTCGGTAGTCCATCTCGGGCCAGGGGCAGTCCACGTCCTCCATCTGGGCCAGGTCCTGCTCGGCCAGGCGGGCGTGGTCGCTCAAGTCGCGGGCCGCCCACATCAGCCTGCGGAAGCGCTGGTGATGGTGGTGGAAGCGCTGGTTGGCGTATTCCTTGGCCTGGTCAGTGAAGAGCAGGAAGGGCCAGTCGCTGCCCTGCATCAGCAGGAGCTCCCGTCCCAGTTGGCTTAGTATGCGCTCGCCCCGCTGGTCCCGTGGCAGGCCCTGGGCCTCCAGCATGGCCAGGAGGTCTTCCATCTCCCGGGCCGTGGCGTTGAGATAGGGCCAGAGCCAGCCGTGCTCCGGGTTCTGCCAGACCGTGAAGTCGCTGTTCAGTCCCCAGGTGCTGGCCGGCATGCGGATGGAGGCCAGGCCTTGGCCGTGGCGCTCCAGGTAGCGGCCCAGGCCGGTGGGCTCCACCTGGGTCTGGCGGGCCAGTTCGCGGTAGACCAGCTCCAGGAACAGGGGCCCCTCGTGCCACCAGTGGCCGAAGAGCTCGCAGTCATAGGGCGCCACCACAACCGGAGCGGCCATCTGGTCCAGGGCCGGGGACAGCCGGCCCCTAAGTAGCTCCACGAAGTGGCGGGCATGCGCCGCCACCGCCTCGCGGGCCGCCGTGGGGTCGTAGACCTCTTTGTGGGGGCCGCCGCTGACCCGCCAGTAGCGCAGGCCGGACTGGGGGTCCTTTTGGTGGAACTCCAGGTAGCGGGGGTCGCCGGGGTAGCCCTGGTCTGGCGACCAGACCTGCCGTCCGGTGGCCTGGTCGCGGCCGAAAACCGCCAGGCCCGATTGTAGGCGGTACCCCTGCAAGGTGCTGGGCACCTCCTGCTGGGCGCCCTCCAGCCACTGGGCCCTGGTCAGGCCCACGTCCTCCACGAAGAAATACTTGAGCCCCTCCTGGGCCAGCCAATGGTCCACGGCCGGGCGCTTAAGCCCCAGGCGCTCGGACCATTGGGCCGGGCGAGCTCCACCACGCCCTCGTCCCGTAGCCACCTGAGGGTGCCCAGGATGTCGCGGTGGAAGTCCTGGTAAAAGGCCCGGTGGTGTTCCTCGTAGAGGCCCAGCCAGTAGGCGGTGGTTCTTTGCTGGGCGTCGTGGCCCTGGAAGCGCTCCAGGTCCTGGCGGGCGCGCCAGATCAGGCCCTCCATGTACTCGCTGAAGCGGTCCTTCATGTAGGGGTCGGCCAACTGCTCGGCCAGCACCGGCACCACGCCGATCATGATTTGAGGCCTTATCCCCGAGTATAAAAGCCGGCGCAGCATCAACAGCAGGGGGATGTAGGTCTCGTTCATGGCCTCGAAGAGCCACTCCTCGCCAGCCGGCCAGACCCCGGACTTGCGGCAGTAGGGCATGTGGGAGTGCAACATCAAGGCGAAATATGCGGGCATGGGCGGCCTCGTTGGGCAGGGGAGCCGAGGTGATGGGATTGCCCCAGCATAAGGCACGGCTTGGGGCGGCGTCAATGCCCCTGGCCCGGGCCGGGGAACCCTTGCTCAACCTGGCAGGCCCACAAAGCAAGAGGGCCGGAGTTGGCTCCGACCCTCTGCGACCCAGGCTTCCTGAACAAAACGGAGAAAAAGTTCCCTAACCTACCGGGTTTATTTTGCCACGCGGTCAAGCGGGCATACAGGCCTTACCGCCGGGGCTTGGCCTCGTTGACGGTCAGGTTGCGACCGCCCATGTTGTAGCCGTGGAAGCGCTGGATGGCCTCCTGGGCCTCGTCCTTGGAGCCCATCTCCACGAAGCCAAAGCCACGGGACCGGCCGGTCTCGCGGTCGGTAATGACCCGAGCGGAGATCACGCCGCCAACTTGGCTGAAGAGGTCGCGAAGATCGTTATCAGTGGTGCTGAACGGAAGATTGCCGACATAGATATTCATCGAAGCGAGTCCTTTTCTTTACCTGAGTCAACCCAAGAATATCAATGCGTTATTTTTTTTCAAGCAAAAATTGGCCCCGTCCGGGGCGCGCCCTGGCGGGACACTTTTAATAAAAACCCTGTGAAAATTAAATATATTAGCCATGGGACGCGGGACTGGGCCGGCTTATCGGTGGCTTGGCCGTTATGCGGCGCCTCAAAAAAATTGTCTGTCCTGGCTGGCGGCGGCCGCTTGCCTTGAGGCTGGTTCAGACTACAATCAGGATCAGAAACGTGGCCTGGAGGGGGAGCAATCATGACTGGCCAGGGGCCTTACCCTGCGGTGGTGTTCGCCGGCGGTGGCAACCGTTGCGTGTGGCAGGCCGGCTTTTGGCGGGTGGCGGCCCCGGCCCTGGGGCTAAGGCCCCGGGTGGTGGCGGGGGTGAGCGCCGGCGCCTACATCGCCTGCGTGCTTTTTAGCGGACGCCTGGAGCAGGCCATGGCCTATGCCCGGGAGGCCATGGGCCACAACCCCCGCAATTACTACCCAGCCAATCTCTGGCGGGGCGGGCCGCTATTCCCCCACCTGGGCATATATCGCCGGGGCATTCTGAAAATATTCGATCAGGCGGCCTGGGAGCGGCTGCGGCAGGGACCCCAGGTGCGGGTGCTCCTGGCCAGGCCGCCGCGCTGGGCCGGGGCCGTGGCCGGGGTGCTCCTGGGTTTCGGGGCCTATGCCCTTGAGAAGCGTCTGCGGGCGCCCCTGCACCCTCGCTTCGCGGCCAGGCTGGGCTTCCGGCCCGAGGTGGTGCTGGCCGCCGACTGCGCGGGGCCGCCGGAACTGGCGGAGCTGATCTTGGCCTCCTCCTGCACCCCGCCCATCGTGCCCCCCATGTACCGCCAGGGGAGCGTGGTGCTGGACGGCGGTCTGGTGGACAACGTGCCCCTCTTGGCCATCCGGCCGGGGGAGGGGCCCACCCTGGTGCTGCTCAGCCGGCGCTATCCCCCCAGCCTGCTAACCGGCCATCAGGGAGTCACCTATATACAACCCTCGCGTCCGGTGGGCATCTCCAAGTGGGATTACACCAACCCCCAGGCCATCCAGGAGGCCTTTGACCTGGGCCGGCAAGACGCCGAGAGCTTCCTGCGCCAAGGGCCAGCGGCCTTGCAGCGCTGAGGCCGGGGCGGGTCAATCTATCTCGGCGTGGGCGTCCTCGCGGAAGGGGTTGAGGCGTACCGCCAGGGAGAACAGGTAGGGGTAGGCTTCTTTGAGATGGCGCAGGTAGGGCAGCCATTGGCCCACCAAGAGCAGGTAGACCCGCTGCATGTCGCCGGTGAGGTGGGCGCGGTCGGCCGGGCTCAGGGACTTGAGGTCGCGGCGGTGGGCCAGCTCGTCGCGCAGGTGGAACACCGAGCGCAACAGGTCGGTGAAGGCCTCGTGCTCCAGCAGGCTGGGGTTTTCCAATAGGCGCAGGATCAATTCGTTCTTGCCGGCCAGGAAGTCCCGCAGTTGGCCCAAATCGTACCCTTCCAGGTTGAGCCCCAGGCCCGTTCCGGGCAGGGCGGCCAGGGCCTGATCGAAGTCCTGGTCCTTCCAGTGGCCGGTGACCAGCAGCCGTGGCCGCAGACGCTCCAGATCGGGGTCCAGGCCCGCGCAGCGGGCCAAGAGGTCGGTGCCCAGTTCGGCGAAGAACACCCCGATGACCACGTTCTGCTTTTGCTGACGCAGCATCTTGGCCCGCCGGCTGACCAAGAGCTCGGTGCCGTTGGCCACCAGCCCCGTGAAGCAGCCCACCCCGCCCAGAATCAGCAGCATGGCCAGCATCTTGCCCGCCGGAGTTTGGGGATGGATGTCGCCGTAACCCACGGTGGTGATGGTGACCACAGTGTAATATAGCGCGTCCAGTGGTGGCAGCTTTTCCACCTGCATCACGGCCACGGCGCCCGTGACCATGACGGCCAGCATCACCACCAGGAAGACGCGCAGCCTGAATACCACGGGGTCCATGAGGCGCTCCTTTCCACTCCTGGCCGGGCGGCGGGGGACTATATGCTTCACAACCGGCGCCAGCCATTATAGCAATCCCGGTGGCGGGCGGCAGGGGGCCAGGCCGGGAAAATGTGGAATTCCGTCTGTGAATTATGTAATCTGACAGGCAAGACGCATAGATGTCATCCAAGGGCCCCTGCCCCGCTCCCAAGGCCATGGCATGCAGCACCGCGCCCCCATCCCCGGCCCCGGCCCCGGCCCCTGCCCCCGGCCGCCCAGGACGGCGCCCAGCCATCTGGGCTGGCTGTTGTTGGGGCTGTTGTGGTTGGCGCTCTTGCTGGCCGGCGCCACCCCTGGCCAGGCCCAGGAGCCCCCGCCCCTGCTGGTGGGCGGCACCGTCTCCCTGGAGGGCCGCTTCAAGGACACCTCCCTGCAGATGCAGCACGCCATGCGCCTGTGGGAAAGCCAGGTCAACCATGGCAGCGTGCTGACCATGGCCTCCAGCGAGGCCAGCGAGCCCCGCGGCTTTGTCACCGTGGCCACCGCCTCGGGCGAGGAGCTCTGGCGGCGGGGCCACCGCAACCTCTTCGGGGTCTACGCCACGGCTGACCGCTACTTCATCGGGTTCATGGACCTGCTGGCGCGGCAGGGGTTCAAGGACGTGGCCGTGCTCCACGCCGGCGACGCCTTCTCGCGCTCGGCGGCCCGGGGCTGCCGGGAGTGGGCCGAGCGTCTGGGGCTACGAGTCGTCTTGACGTTAGGCTACCAGGATGCCGCCCAGGAGATGCCCGCCTTGCTGGAGCAACTGCGCCAGGCCCCACCCCAGGGCCTGGTGCTGTGCTCCTATCCGCCCGACGCCTTTCGGCTACTGGACCTGATGCGCCAGACCGGCTACCGGCCGCCGGCCCTGGCCATGGCCGTGGCCCCGGCCATGCCCGACTTCGGGGAAAGGGCCGGGGACCTGGCCGAGGGGGTCATGGGACCCTCGCAGTGGGAGTCCGACGAGCGCCTGCCTTATCCCGGCACCCGCAGATTCATCCAGGATTTCTGCTCCCAGACCGGCCTGGCGCCCTCCTATCACGCCGCCTCGGCCTACGCCAGCCTGACCCTATTGGAAAACGCCGTGCGCCACACCCAGTCCCTGGACCAGGAGAAGATACGCCAGTACCTGCTGGAATTGGACTCCATGACCATCCTGGGGCGCTTCAAGGTGGACCGCCAGGGCCGCCAGGTGGGGCACAGCCCCTTCATCGTGCAGTGGCAGAAGGGACAGAAGGAGATCGTCTACCCGCCCCGCCTGCGCACCGCCCAGGCCCTGCTGCCTTCGGCGCCGGCGGGGGCGCGCCAGCCATGACCCTGGGCCGCGCCCCTTGGCGCCAGCGCATCATCTGGGCCATCGCCCTGCCCGTCCTGGTGGTGGGCCTGGCCGTGGGCTTTTTGGCCAACCAATTGCTGGCCCCGCCCCTCATGGACCATTTGCAGGAGAACATAGACGGCCAGCTCAGGATGGCCTCGGGCATGGGGCTCACCGTCTGCGACAACCTCTTGGACCAGATACTGAGCCGCCGCCTGGAGGACTCCCAGGAGGTGCTGGCCTCCATGAAGCGCGGCGCCCTGGCCGAGATACGCGAGCTGAGCCACCAGTTCCCCAACCTGGCGGTCTTGGTGCTGGACCAGAACGGCCAGGTGCTGCTCTCCAGCCTGCGCCCGGGCCAGGCCGTGCCCAAGCTGGACCTGGGCCAGATAAGCGACGGCATAATCCTGACCGAGGCCCAGGGGCAGGGCTTCAGGCTGCACCGGCGCTACTTTCCCTTCTGGCGCTGGAACATCATCAGCCTCATCAGCCAGGAGAGCTCCCTGGCCCCCAGCCGCATGGCCGCGCGCACCGTGTACCTGGGCACCGTGGTGGTGCTCCTGACCGTGCTGGCCACGCTCCTGGCGGCCTTTCACTGGCGGGTCAAGCGGCCGCTCACCCAGATTATCGAGGCCACCCGCGAGGTCTCCCAGGGGCGTTTCGCGCCCCTGCCCCCGGCCAGCCAGGACGAGTTGGGCCAGGTGGCGGGGGCCTTCAACAGCATGGTGGCCAGCCTGGAACAGAGCCGGCGCCAGGTGCAGGCCGTGCTGGCCCGCCTGGGCGAGTCGGAGGAGCAATACCGCACGCTCACCGAAAACGCCATGGCCCTGATAACCATCGTGCAGAACGGGCGCTTCGTCTTCGCCAACCGCATGATGCTGGAAAGGACGGGGTATGGCCGGGAGCAGATCATTGGCCGCAGGGCCTGGGACCTGGTCCACCCCGACGACCGGGAGAGGTTGTCCAAGAAAGATGCTGGCCCCGAGGCGGGCGAGCCGGGGGAAGATCATTACGAGTTCCGCTTCTTGACCGCCGAGGGCCAGTAGCGCTGGCTGGAGATGCAGGTCACTCGCATCTCCCACAAGGGCCGGCCGGCGCTCTTGGGTCACGGCATAGACATCACCGCGCGCAAGGAGGCCCAGGCCGAACAGGCCAGGCTGCGGGAGCGTCTGGAGCACGCCCAGCGCATGGAGGTGGTGGGCACCCTGGCCGGGGGTATATCCCACGACTTCAACAACATGCTGCAGGCGGTCTCGGGCTATGCCCAGATAATGCTATTGCGCGCGGGCCTGGACCAGGAGCAGGAGAAGTACCTGCACAGCATCCTGGAGGCCTGCCGCCGGGCCTCGGAGCTGGTCAACCAACTGCTCACCTTCAGCCGGCGCACCGAACCCCGCACGCAGGCCGTGGACCTCAACCGGGAGGTGCGCCAGGTGGCGCGGGTGCTGGAGCGCACCATCCCGCGCATGATCGGCATCGAGACCAGCCTGTCGCCGGACCTGAGGCCCATCAACGCCGACCCCACCCAGATCGAGCAGGTGCTGATGAACCTGGGCAACAACGCCAGGGACGCCATGCCCCAGGGCGGCATCTTGCGCTTCGAGACCTGCAACGTGTACTTGGACGAGCGGTACAGCGCCCGCCAGGTGGGGGTCAAGGCCGGCCACTACGCCCTGCTCAAGGTCTCGGACACCGGCAGCGGCATCCCCCGCGAGGTGCTGCCGCGCATCTTCGAGCCCTTCTTCACCACCAAGGCCCTGGGCGAGGGCACCGGTTTGGGCCTGTCCACGGTCTACGGCATCGTCAAGGCCCACCAGGGCCACATCACCTGCTACAGCCAAACGGGACAGGGCACCATCTTCAAGGTCTACCTGCCCGCCGCCGAGGGGGAGGTGGGCGAGGGCCAGGCCCTGCCGCCGGGGCCGCGGGAGTTGCCCGGCGGCCAGGAGACCGTGCTGTTGGTGGACGACGAGCCGGCGCTGTTGGAGATAGCCCGCGAGATGCTCCAGCAGTTCGGCTATTGGGTGCTGACGGCCATGAGCGGCGAGGAAGCCCTGGATATCTGCCGGCAGCACGGCCGCCAGATTGACCTGGTCATCATGGACCTGGGCATGCCGGGCATGGGCGGCCGGGCCTGCCTGCGGGAACTCAGGCTGCTCGACCCCGACCTGCCGGTGATTATTTCCACCGGTTATTCCACCAACGGTCAGGAGGAAGATGTAAGGCGGGCCGGGGCCGCGGGCTTTTTGCCCAAGCCCTATCAGATGCTGGAGCTCCTGACCGCGGTGAGCCAGGTGCTGGACTAGGCCTAGGCCTAACCCACCCAGCCCACCGAGAAGGCCAGGGCGAACTGCCCGGCGTAGTACAGGGGCAGGCCCAGCAGGCGGTTGACGAACTGGCTATTGACGAAGCGGTCGCGGGCCACCAGGAGGTCGGATAGGTAGAAGCTGAGCGCCCCCAGCAGGACGGCCCACCCGCCGGCGGCGGGCAGGCCCCCCTGCCGCCAGACCGTCCAGGCCCCGGCCAGCATCAGGCTGATGACCAGGATGTAGGCGCACACCGGCACCAGCAGCGAGCCCGCCCGCCGCCTGAGCCACATGAACACCGCCAGCGCCGACAGGGCCAGCGGCGCCAGGTGCGGCCCCAACCACGAGGCCCAACCCACCAGGCCCGCGAAGGCCAGCACGTACAGCACATGCCCGGCCAAAAAGGCCAAGAGCCCCGCCCGGAAGGCGCCCTGGCCGGGCAGGGCCAGGCAGACATCTCCCACTAGGCCCAGCACTAGGCCCGCCAGCACCAGGTGATAGTAGGAGGGCAGGGGATGGGGCGAGAGCCAGGCCACCAGCACGAAGAGACTGGACAGGATGCTCTTGCAGGCCAAGGCCGGCCGCGGCTTCTCCTGGGCCTCGGCATACAACAGGCCGGCCAGGAGCAGGGCGGCGGCCACCAGCAGGGGCACGGCGAACATGGCAAGCCTCCGGCGGGGTGATGGGGGCAGCATAGCACGGCCCCCCGGCGCCGGCCCAGGCCCCATACCGCGGCGGTCGTGAATCGCATTCAGGGCTTTGCCCGCCCGCGCCGCTGGGGTATCATTGGCCACCCGCCAAGACGTTTAGCCATCCAGCCTCCAGCCGCCCCTGCGGCTTAAGCCAGGAGAGGGCAATACCATGCGTCTGTTCAATCCCCTGCGATACGGCCGCCAGCATCACGACGAGCGCACCACCCGAGTGATGCGCCGCACCATGGAGTTCTTCGAGAACAAGGGCCTCAAGAAGATCAAGGAGGATGACCAGGCCATGGTCTGGTACCAGGACTTCCTGGACTTCCTGGCTCAGGAAAAACCCTTTGCCGAATTGCTGACCCCGGCCGGCCACGGCCCGGCCACCTCCCGCTGGGACATGTCGCGCCTGGCCGAGTACAACGAGCTGCTGGCCTTTTACGGCCTGTGCTACTGGTACGCCTGGCAGGTGACCATCCTGGGCCTGGGGCCCATCTGGATGGGCGACAACGAGGCGGTGAAGCACGAGGCAGCCAGGCTCCTGCAGGAGGGCGGGGTCTTCGCCTTCGGCCTGTCGGAGCGCGCCCACGGCGCCGACATCTACTCCACCGAGATGACCCTGCACCCCCAGGCCGACGGCACCTACCTGGCCCGGGGCGAGAAGTACTACATCGGCAACGGCAACTGCGCGGCCCTCGTCTCCACCTTCGGCAAGATCGCCGGCACCGGCGAGTACGTCTTCTTCGTGGCGCGCACCGACCACCCCAACTACGAATGCGTCAAGAAGATAGACACCTCGGGCGTGCGCCAGGCCTATGTGGCCCACTACGCCCTGCACGACTACCCCATTACCGACGCCGAGATACTAAGCCGCGGCAAGCTGGCCTTGGACAGCTCGCTAAGCACCATCAACGTGGGCAAGTTCGAGCTGGGTTTCGCCTCCATGGGTATCTGCACCCACGCCTTCTACGAGGCCATGGGCCACGCCGCCCGGCGCACCCTCTACGGCCGCCAGGTCATTGACTTCCCGCATGTCAAAAAGATATTCAATGAGGCCTACTGCCGCCTGGTGGCCATGCGTCTGGTGGGCCTGCGCGCCGCCGACTACCTGCGCGCCGCCAGCGACGACGACCGCCGCTATCTGCTCTACAACCCCATCGTCAAGATGAAGGTCACCAGCCAGGGCGAGAAGGTCATCGCCCTCTTGCACGAGGTGATCGCCGCCAAGGGCTACGAGCAGGACACCTACTTCGAGATGGCCATCCGCGACATCGGCATGCTGCCCAAGCTGGAGGGCACCGAGCACGTCAACATGGCGCTCATCATCAAGTTCGTGAAGAATTACTTCTTCGGGCCGCGGGAATACCCGCCCCTGCCCACCCGCGACGACCCGGCCGACGACGCCTACCTGTTCCGGCAGTACACCGGCGGCCTGGGCCAGATCAAGTTCCCGGACTACCGCCTGGCCTACCAGGGCTGGGACCTGGCCAACGTCAAGGTCTTCCGCCAGCAGGCCGAGCTGTTCCGGGGGTTGTTGATGAAGGCCCCGCCCAGCGCCCAGCAGGCGGCCAACGTGGACTACATGCTGGCGGCCGGCGAGTTGTTCACGCTGATTGCCTATGCCCAGCTCATCCTGGAGAACGCCAGGCTCCTGGACGAGGACCAGGACGTGGTCAACCAGGTCTTCGATTTCCTGGTGCGCGACTTCAGCAACGGCGCCCTGCGCATGGTGCTGAACTACCAGAACTCGCCGGAGCAGGAGGACATCTACCGGGCCATGCTCCTGAAGCCAGAGCCGGACCAGGCCGGCTTCGAGCGGGTATGGCAAGAGTACGTGCTGCCGCTCAAGGATGAGTACCAGGCGGGGTCCTGATGCCGATCACTATATGATTATCAAAAAGGCAAACCCCGGGCGAGGGTAACCCCCTCCCCTTGTATGTTCAACAAGGTCTGTACGGGAGCCGACGGGGTTGGTGGGGAGAGAGCGTCACTCGACCCCCGCCCCTTGTATGTTAAACAAGGCCTGTACGGGAGCCGCCGGGTTTGGCCAGGGGAGAGGGCGGCTCGACCCGCATTGGGAGTCGAGGCACTCGACCCCCGCCCGGGAACGGGCGGGGGCTTTGGCAAGACGGAGGGCCGGCTTCTGGGGAGCTAGCCCCGCTTGTTGCTCTGGCGCCAGATGCCCAGCTTGGCGGCGGCGGCGATGAGTTCCTCGCGATAATCGGGATGGGCCAGGCCGATGATGGCCTCGGCGCGCGCCCAGGTGGGCAGGCCGTGCATGCGGGCCGCGCCGTGCTCGGTGACGATGTAGTCCACCATCTGGCGGGGGATGGTGGTGATGGAGCCGGACGCGAAGGTGGGCACGATGCGCGAGTGGCGGATGCCCTGGGAGTCGCTGTGGGTGCTGGTCAGGCAGATGAAGCTCTTGCCGCCCTTGGACCACTGGGCGCCCAGCACGAAGTCCCACATGCCGCCGTTGCCCGATATTTGGCTGGGGCCGTGGGACTCGGCGTTGACCTGGGAGTAAAGGTCCACCTGCACGGCGTTGCAGATGCTGACCATGTTGTCGTGGCGGGCGATGACCCGGGGGTCGTTGGTGTAGTCCACGGGGTAGGAGGCGCAGGCCGGGTTCTGGTGCAAAAAGTCGTAGGTGCCTTGCCCGCCGATGGCGAAGGTGTAGGCCACCCGGCCGCGGTCGAAGGCCTTGCGCGAGCCGTTCATGCGGCCAGACTCTATCATGTCCACGTAGGCGTCGCAGAACATCTCGGTGTGGCCGCCCAGGTCCTTGAGATCGCTCTGGGCGATGAGCCTGCCCACCTGGTCGGGTAGCCCCCCGATGCCCAGTTGGATGCAACTGCCGTCCTGGATGAAGGGCATGAGGTGGTGGGCGATCTGTATCTCCTCGGGTCTGGCCTGGGAGGGCGGGGCGGCAAAGGGCCGCTGCTCCGCCGGGGCCTCCACCACCATGTCCACCTGGGAGATGTGCACCGACTCCTCGGCCCCGCCCAGGCATACCGGCAGGTTCTGGTTCACCTCCAGGATCACCACCTCGCCGGCGCTCATGCGCGCCCGGGCCTCGGAGTTCTGCGGCCCCAGGTTGAACCAGCCGTGATCGTCCATGGGGCAGACCTGGAAGATGCCCACGTTGCGCGTGAAGCCCACGCCCTCGCGCAAGAGCCGGGGGGCCAGGTGATAGACGATGGGCACGTAGAAGACCCTAGGGTTCTGCTTGGCGGCCATGCGGGTGAGCTGACTGTATTGCAGGTCGTTGTAGGTGAAGGCCTGGGGGGCCATCAGCACGGCGGGCACCGGCGGCAGGCTGACGGCGGTGAAGATGTTGACGTCTTGTAGCTCGCCGGCCCGGGCGGCCAAGGCCTGATCGCAGGCCACGGGCTTGCCGTTGAAGAACCCGTAGTCCACCACATCGCCGGACTTGACCACCTTGACCGCCTCGGCCGCGGTCCTTAGCTTGCTCTGGTATTCGGCTTGGTATGCCACCTGGCTTCTCCTTTGCTGAATCATCAGGTGCGATGGCGTGCGGGCACCGAATTAGTTACAAGATTCACAACGCGGGCCAAAAAAATAGCCGGCCTGGAAACGGCTAGGCCGGGGCGAGGACACCGTGTAAAAAGACCTCCTCCACCAGGGCCACGGTCTGCTCCAGGGAGGCGGCCTGGGGCGCTTGTAGCCAGCGCATCAAGAAGCCGTTTATCACCGCGCGCAGGAACACCAGCGCCGCCTGTATCTCCAGGGGGCGCAGGCGGCCCGAGGCCATGCCCTGCTCCAGGGCCTTGAGCGCCCAGGCGGCGCAGGCCTGGTAGCGCGCGGCCAGGTCCGAGGGCAGCCCCAGGCCCAGGTCAAAGCCGGCGCCGGCAGTCTCGCGCAGGTACAGTGACATCTCGCGGGGGTGGCTGGCGTAGACCCGGGCGCTGGCGTGTATGTAACCCCTGAGTTGCTCCACCGCCTCCGTCACCCCGGCCAGGCCCGCTTGCAGTTCCCGCTCGAAGGCCACCACCACCCGCTGCTTGAGCGCCAGGTATATCTCGTCCTTGCCCCCGGGAAAGAGGCGGTACAGGGTGCCCACCCCGAACTGGGCCTGCTGGGCGATCTCCTGCATGCCCGCCTCATGGAAGCCCTTGGCGGCGAAGACCGTCACGGCGGCCTCCAGGACCTCCAGGCGATGACGCTCCTGGTCTCTCTGGCGCCGGGTTAGGGGCTGTTGGTCCATGGGGCGCGGTGTCCTTAAATATGTGGAATATGAATTCCTACATGGAATGTATATTCTATAAACTGTCCGGCCTCCCCTTGTCAAGTGCCGCCGAGCCTGGCCGCGGTCACCAGGCTCGGGGCGGACTGGCATCCGCCGGTTGGGGTGCTTACTAATTTAGCCAAGGAAACGGCGTCCCGGCCTTGGCCAGGGGCGCGCCATTGCCACCCCCACGCGAGACGACCGCCATGCCCAATGATCTGCACCTGGTCTGCCCCCAATGCCAGGCCGTCAATCGCCTGCCCGCCCAACGCCTGGGCGAGGGACCCACCTGCGGCAAGTGCCACGCCCTCCTGCTGGAGGCCAAGCCCCTGAACCTGGACGCCCAGGCCCTGACCCGGCAGGTGGAGAAGAGCGACCTGCCGCTGCTGGTGGATTTCTGGGCGCCCTGGTGCGGCCCCTGCCGCACGATGGCCCCGGCCTTTGAGCAGGCCGCCGGCCAGCTCCATCCCCGGGTGCGCCTGGCCAAGGTCAACAGCGACCAGGAGCAGGGCCTGGCCAGCCAACTGGGCATCCAGTCCATCCCCACCATGGTGCTGTTCAGCGGCGGCCGCGAGAAGGCCCGCACTTCCGGGGCCATGCCCGCTACGGGCATCGTGGAGTGGGTGCGCGCCCACCTGTAGGCCTTTGGGAGTACCTGGCGCAAGGGTGCGCGGGTCCGGGCGCGACCGGGCCTGGGCCTGCCTATGGTTTGGCCTCCAGGGGCGCCAGCCAGGCCGATAACAACAAACTGCGACGGATATTGTATATAAATAACGCTATGTTGTATCGCAAGCCCCTGCCGTGGCCCCTGCCCGCGCTGGCGGCGGCCCTGGGTGCGGGCCTTTCCCCTCCCAAGTCAAGTCCGCAGGACCTCCTAGTAAATTGCTTGTTATAACAACTGGTTTTGTGCAAAAGCCCAGGCCGCGCCGTTGTGCATACCCAAATATGTGATATGTTTCACTATCGCGGCGCTTGTGCAACGGGTTGGCTCGTAGGCAATAAGTAAAATAAAAACAATGCTATAACCATAAAGAAACCTACAGGGCCAACTTCTGAATCGGATTATTGCACAAAACAGCGGGGATTTTGGGGCCGCTGGCGGCCAGGTGAAAACCGGTTGCATTAAACAAGTTAAAATAAGCACTTGCGAAATATGTTGACACTTTTCCAACGCTTGTGCATTAAAACCTTGCCCCATTTTGTGCCGATTTTGGTATTCAGAGTATCCGAGTGGGTATGGCGGTGTGAGCCGCCGCACAAGCGGCGGCTGGACCGTCCGCACAGGAGCCACAGCAGCAAAACCCAGCTCAGGCCCCGCGCGGGGGCGGCGTTGGCTGGGTAAAGGCATGGAGGGATATGCAATTCGATATTCTTAATCTGGCCGTGGTGCTGTTCCTGGTGGCCGGCGTGATCTTCGGCGCCGGTCCGCTCATCGGCTCGCTGCTCCTGGCCCCCAAGGCCAAGGGCGGCGACCTGGGACTGCCCTACGAGTGCGGCGTGGTCCCCTATGGTCCGGCCCGGACCAACTTCGGGATCAATTACTACTTTTACGCCCTGTTGTTCCTGGCCTTCGACGTGGACGTGCTCTACCTGTTCCCCGTGGCCGCCATGTATCCCAGCAGCCAAGGCTGGACCGTCTTCTGGGAGCTGGTGGTCTTCCTGGGCATCCTGGCCCTGGCCGTGATCTACTTCTGGCGCAAAGGAGTCTTCACTTGGCCCCGCAGAGTCAAATTCTGAGACCCGCGGTCAACGACGTCCAGCCGGCCTTGATAAACATCAAGCCGGTGCAGCAGATCGTGGACCTGTGCCGGTCCATGGCCATCTGGCCCATGACCTTCGGCCTGGCCTGCTGCGCCATCGAGATGATGGCCGTGAGCATGGCCCGCTTCGACATCTCGCGGTACGGGGCTGAGGTCTTTCGCCCCTCGCCCCGCCAGTCGGACCTGATGATCGTGGCCGGCACCGTCTCCAAGAAGATGGCCCCGGCCGTGGTCAGGCTCTACGAGCAGATGCCCGCGCCCAGGTGGGTCATGGCCATGGGCAACTGCGCCATCTCCGGCGGTCCCTTCTACTTCGAGGGCCAGTACGGCATCATCGAGGGCGTGGACAAGCTCATACCCGTTGACATCTATGTGCCCGGCTGTCCGCCCCGGCCCGAGGGCCTGTTGGAGGGCCTGTTCGAGCTGCAAAAGAAGATAACCGGCCGGCGCTGGTGGCCCGAGCCCGTGGAGGACAAGCGCCCATGACCTCCGAGCACGAAGCGCGGATCATCGCGCAGTTGGGTGACATCCAGGCCTGGTGCAAGGCCCAGGGCGACTACGCCAAGAGCGGCCACCACGCCTCGTTTTTCCTGGAAGCCGGCCAGTTGATGCCGGCGGCGCGGCTGCTCTTCGACCAGGGCTACTTCCTTGAGTCCATCGCCGGGGTGGACGTGACCGAAGGCATCATGCTGGTCTACCACCTGAACCGCTACGACCGCTCCGAAAGGGTGGCGTTGCGGCTTTTGGTGCCCCAGGAAGACAAGAAGGCCCCCTCCATCGTCTCGGTGTACAGCGGGGCCAATTGGCATGAGCGCGAGTGCTACGACTTCTTCGGCGTGGTCTTCGAGGGCCACCCGGAGCTCAAGCACCCTCTCCTGCCCGACGACCTGGGGGTCAACCCCCTGGTGAAGGAGCAGGGCCGCAAGTCCCTACATAGCATGCTTCCCCTGGGGCAGTTGGTGGACAGCAAGCCCTAGGGGGCGGGCGGGGCCAAGCCCGTAAAGACAAAAGCGGCACGACGCATCCGCTCGCGCCGAAAGGCATATCCGACAAGGAGCCAGTGATGAGCAAGTACTACATAACCCAGGACAAAGACCGCTGCATCGGGTGCTTGAGCTGCGAGATCTACTGCAAGCAGAACAAGCAGTTGCCCGAGGGCCCCAGGCTTTGCCAGATCGTCATGCTCAGCAAGCGCAAGGTGGCCGGCGTGCCCCGGGAGGCCTATGTCTACCTGGGCTGCTTCCACTGCCAGAACCCGGTCTGCGTGGCGGCCTGCCCCACCGGGGCCATGCAGAAGCGCGAGGGCGACGGCATCGTCAGCGTGGACCCCGAGCTGTGCGTGGGCTGCAAGGCCTGCATGGTGGCCTGTCCCTGGGGGGCCGTGCAGTGGAACGCCGAGACCGAGAAGGTCGTCAAGCGCGATTTCTGCAAGGACCGCGTTGACCAGGGGCTCAAACCGGTCTGCGTGACGGTCTGCACCACCGGCTGCCTGAGCTTCAACGAGATGGACGAGGCCCAGGCCGAGGCGGGCGCCAAGTAGGACGCCGTCCCTCTAGGGGGCGGCGCCGCTTTTGGGCGCTCCCGCCGGGCGCTGCCGGGGTCATGGGACCGCGAGGTCATGGAGCAAGGAGGAATTAATGTCCGGGACTGAAGTGATTTGCCAGGAGATCGAGTTGGACTACATGCTCCTGGACCGGATCATCAACGATGACTTCGGCGGCAACCGCGAGGCCATGATAATGATGATGCAGGCCATCCAGCACAACTACCGCTTCCTGCCGGAGCCGGCGCTCAAGTACCTGTCGCAAGCCATCGGCGTGCCGCTGACCAAGATATACGAAGTGGCCACCTTCTACGCCTCCTTCAGCCTGGAGCCCAAGGGCAAGCACATCGTGCAGGTCTGCACCGGCACCGCCTGCCACCTCAAGGGCAGCTATCGCATGGTGGAGCACATCTGCGAGCGCAAGGGCATGGAGCCGGGCAAGACCAGCGAGGACAGGCTCCTGACCCTGGAGACGGTCAACTGCGTGGGAGCCTGCGCCGTGGCGCCGGTGGTGGTCATGGACGAGAAGTACTACCCCAAGGCCGACATCAATACCGTAAACGAATTCCTGGATGGTCTGAACGCCCAGTAGCGGAGAGACGTCATGGCCCAAGCCATTAGCCCAGCGAACATAGACAACATCCCGACCATAAAAATCTCCAGCCCCCGGGACCTGGAGGAATACCGCCAGGCGTTGCTGGCCGCCAGCGATCCCAACGCCCCGCGGATCATCGTCTGCTGCGGCACCGGCTGCCAGGCCACCGGCAGCGTGGCGGTGGTCGAGGCCTTGAAGGCGGCGGTGGAAGAGGCCGGCTGGGAGGGCAAGGTGGTGCCCCAGCTCAAGAAGACCGGCTGCCACGGCTTTTGTTCGCGCGGGCCCTTGGTCATCATCGAGCCCTTGGACCTGTTCTACCAGCGGGTCAAGGGCAGCGACGCCGCCGACATCGTCAACCTGACCCTGATGAAGGGCGAGGTCATCAAGCGGCTGCAATACAAGCCGGCCGACGCCAAGGAGCCGGTGGCCAAGTCCCACGACATCCCCTACTACGCCAAGCAGACCCGCATCGTGCTGGAGAACATCGGCAAGATAGACCCCTTCGAGATCAAGGACGCCCTGGTGCACGGCGCCTACAGGGCCATGGCCAAGGCGCTCACCGAGATGAGCCCGGCCCAGGTCATCGAGGAGGTTTCCATCAGCAAGCTGCGCGGCCGGGGCGGCGGCGGCTTCCCCACGGGGCTCAAGTGGGAGTCCTGCGCCAAGCAGGCCGGCAACCGCTACGTGATCTGCAACGCCGACGAGGGCGACCCCGGGGCCTTCATGGACCGCTCCCTGCTGGAAGGAGACCCCCACCGGGTGCTGGAGGGCATGGCGCTCACCGGCTACGCCCTGGGCTCCCACCGGGGCTACGTCTACTGCCGGGCCGAGTACCCCCTGGCCGTGCACCGCCTGCAACTGGCCATCCTGCAGGCCCGCGAGTATGGCCTGT
>JACQYR010000208.1:1342-4573 GCA_016208115.1 Desulfarculus sp. | reverse complement strand
GGGGCGGGGGCTGGGCAGGGGATTGGTCCTGGCCGTTGGCCCGGTGCAAGAGGGCCAGGGGCGCCACCTGGCGCACCAGGTCCCGGCCGGCACGCCCCAGTCCCTGCCAGGCGGCCAGGGCGCGGGCGGCGCGCACCATGGCCAGCTCGCCCCGCGCCCCCCGGCTGCCGGCCTGGGCCGCCAGGCGGGCGGCCTCGGCGTGGGCGCCCTGGCTCACATCCACGGCCAGAAGACCCTGGCGGGCCCGGGCCAGGCGGCGGCGCAGGTCCTCCTGGGCTGGCGCCCAGAGGGCCGCGAAGGCCTCGGGATTGGCCTCGTGGGCCAGGCGGCGTCGCAAGACCTCCACGCGCAAGGCCGGATCAGCCTCGGAGGTCACCTCCACACACAGGCCGAAGCGGTCCAGGAGCTGCGGTCCCAGGGGGCCTTCCTCGGGGTTGTAGGAGGCGATGAGGGCGAAGCGGGCGGGGTAGAGGCGGCTGAGGCCTTCGCGCTCCAGGCGAACCTGGCCGCTGGCCGCGGCGTCCAGCAGCAGGTGGGTCAGGTGCAGGGGCAGCAGATTGATCTCGTCCACGTAGAGCACCCCCCCGTGGGCCTGGGCCAAGAGCCCCGGGCGCGGGCGCAAGCGGCCTTGGCCCACGGCGGCCTCCAGGTCCAGGGAGCCCAGCAGGCGGTCCTCGGTGGCGCCCAGGGGTAGGTCCACGAAGGGCGCGGCCTGGGGGCGGCGTGCCGCCGTGGTCAAGGGCGGCAGCAGGCCGGCCAGGCCCCGGGCGGCGGTGGACTTGGCGGTGCCCTTCTCGCCGCGCAAAAGCACCCCGCCCAGGTCCAGGTCAATGACCGCCAGGAGCAGGGCCAGCCTCATGGTCTCCTGCCCCACCAGGGCCGCCAGGGGGTAGCCGGCCGGGCGCCCCGGCTGGCATAACGGGTCGGGCGCGGGTGTCATGCTGGCCATCCCTTAAGGCTCCCGGTGGGGCTAGCCATATTTGCGAAGTTAGCGGCCGGGAGCCCCGGCTGGCACAACGGGTCGGGCGCATGCTGGCCATTCGTGTTGGCTCCCGGAGGGGCCAGCCATATTAGCTATTTTTAGCGGCCGGGCGCCCCGGCTGGCATAACGGGTCGGGCGCGGGTGTCATCCTGGCCATCCGCGTTGGCTCCCGCTGAGGCCAGCCCCATTACATAGGGGGCCGCGGTCATGGCGGGGCCTCAATTAAGGGTGGGGGCGGCTCAAGTATAGGCTGCGGGTAGGGCGGTGTAAAGCAAGGCGCGCTCAATTGGCGGGAAGGAGCAGGGCCGGCAGGGGCATAGTAACATGCGTGGCCAAAATAATAAACTAAGTATGCGCAACTCATAATTTTGTATTAACAAACGTATGTTAAAAACAGTAACATATATTTTTCTACCAATAAATTCGAAGAAAAAATAGATTTAATCAATCGTTTACTATTTGCATTTCCTATTTGACCTCGCCGGGGGATGTTTAGCATAATGCGGCAGAAATAAAGGGGAACTCGGAATTAATTGCACAAATTGCACAACAAAACCTCTACGGTTTTGCTAGTGAATAAAGGCCCCTCCCCACACCGCCAAAACCTCGGTATCGCGCGGTGGGGGAGCTTGCGGGCCAAGGCGGCATTAGGGCTTGCTGGCGGTTAAAGGCCTATGCTAAGTGGATATATGGGGCGAGTGCCTTGCCATGGGCAAGACAGGGCGGCTTGGGGAGGCCGCCACGTTCCTGAGGATAGGCTGGGCCAGCGGTTCAAGGCGAACGGTAAACTGGTTCGCAACAGGGTTTCCTCGACCATGAAGGCGGGGAGCAAGGAGGTCTAAGGGAGATGGAGCATAAAGACGAAGTGTTGGAGATCATGGAGAGCAAAGGGGTGAATCGGCGTGATTTCATCAAGTACTGCACGCTGGTAACCTCGGTGCTGGGTCTGGCCCCCACCATGATCCCCAGGGTGGCCCAGGCCGTGACCGCCAAGGAGCGTCCCACGGTGATCTGGCTGCAGTTCGCCGAGTGCACCGGCTGCAGCGAGGCGCTTCTGCGGACCACTTACCCGTGGGTTGACGACCTGGTCCTGGAAGTCCTGAACATCGCCTACCACGAGACCATCATGGCCCCCTCGGGCGAGGCGGCCGAGAAGTCCCTGCACGACGCCATGGAGAAGTACAAGGGCAAGTACATCCTCTTGTGCGAGGGCGGCATCCCCATGAAGGACGGCGGCATCTACGGCAAGGTGGGCGGCAAGACCATGCTGGACATCGCCAAGGCCGCCACCAAGGACGCCCTGGCCACCGTTTGCATCGGCACCTGTGCCTGCTACGGCGGCGTGCAGGCGGCCAAGCCCAACCCCACCCAGGCCGTGAGCGTGGCCAAGGCCACCGGCGCCAAGACCAGCAACATCGCCGGCTGCCCCCCCAACGCCATCAACATCGTGGCCACCGTGGTGCACTACCTCCTGCTGGGCAAGCTGCCGGCCACCGACAAGGAAGGCCGCCCGCTGTTCGCCTACGGCAAGCTCATCCACGACGACTGTCCCCGCCGTTCCCACTACGAGAACAAAGAGTACGTCAAGAAGTTCGGCGACGAGGGCGCCAAAAAGGGCTGGTGCCTGGCCGAGGTCGGCTGCAAGGGCCCCAACACCCACAACAACTGCGCCCGGGTGCTGTTCAACGACGGCACCAACTGGCCCGTGGGCGCCGGCCACCCCTGCATCGGCTGCTCCGAGCCGGATTTCTGGGACACCCAGGCTCCGTTCTACGAGGCCATCTAGGCAGGACTCGCTTTGGGTGAGATTTTACTTAGCTCCATGAAGGAGGACCTATAAGATGGCTAAATACACCATCGATCCCATTACCCGCATCGAGGGCCACCTGCGCATCGATGTGGAGATCGAGGGCGGCAAGGTTAAAGACGCCTGGAGTTCCGCGCAGCTCTTCCGTGGCCTGGAGATCATCCTCAAGGGCCGCGACCCCCGCGACGCCCCCCATATCACCCAGCGCGCCTGCGGCGTGTGCACCGAGGTGCACGCCCTGGCCTCCATCCGCGCCCTGGACGACGCCGTGGGCGTGAAGATTCCCCCGCTGGCCCGCATGACCCGCAACCTGGTGCACGCGGCCCAGTACGTCCACGACCACCCCACGCACTTCTACGCCCTGCACGCCCTGGACTGGGTGGACGTGGTCAGCGCGCTGAAGGCCGACCCCAAGAAGACCGCCGCCCTGGCCGATAGCCTG
>JACQYR010000208.1:0-1271 GCA_016208115.1 Desulfarculus sp. | reverse complement strand
CAAGGCCGTGGCCACCCGCCTCAAGGCCTTTGTTGACTCGGGCCAGCTCGGTCCCTTTGCCAACGGCTACTGGGGCCACCCCGACTACCGCCTGCCCCCCGAGGCCAACCTGCTGGCCGTGTCCCACTACCTGGAGTGGCTGCGCCTACAGGTCAAGGCCGCGCGCATGATGGCCATGTTCGGTGGCAAGAACCCCCATGTGCAGACCTACGTAACCGGCGGCGTCTCCTGCGTGCAAGACATCCTCAGCGTGGACCGCCTGGCCGAGTTCCTGTACTACCTCAAGGAGATGCAGGCGTTCATTGACAACGTCTACATTCCCGACCTGCTGGCCGTGGCCAGCTTCTACAAGGACTGGGGCGCCAAGAACATCGGCGGCACCACCAACTTCCTGGCTTACGGCAACTTCCCGCAGGAGTCGGGCAAGTACGGCACCGAGAAGATGTGGCTGCCCGGCGCCTTCATCGCCAACCGCGACATCGCCAAACCCATGGACGTGGACCCCAGCAAGATCACCGAGGAAGTGAAGCGGGCCTGGTACGAGGACGGCGCGGCCCTGCACCCGGCCAAGGGCGAGACCAAGCCCATCAAGCCCGACTACAAGTACGAGGGCAAGTACTCCTGGTTCAAGGCCCCCCGCTACGACGGCAAGGCCACCGAGGTGGGCCCCCTGGCCCAGGTGCTGGCCGCCTACGCCAAGGGCCATCCCCAGACCAAGGCCCTGGTGGAGGGCGTGCTCAAGCACCTGGACGTGCCGGCCTCGGCCCTGTTCAGCACGCTGGGCCGCACGGCCGCCCGCGCCATCGAGACCAAGGTCATCGCCGACCAGACCGTCAACTGGCTCATGGAGCTGGTGGAGCGCGTCAAGAGCGGCGGCACCAACACCTGCGCCGACTGGTCCTGGCCCGAGAAGGGCATGGGCGCCGGCCTGATTGACGTGCCCCGCGGCGCGCTCGGCCACTGGATCAGCCAGAGCAAGAACAAGATTGACAACTACCAGCTCGTGGTGCCCAGCACCTGGAACCTGGGTCCCCGCGACGCCAAGGGCCAGTTGGGTCCCATCGAGGAGGCCCTGGTGGGCACTCCGGTGGCCGATCCCAAGAAGCCCCTGGAGATCATCCGCACCGTGCACTCCTATGACCCCTGCATCGCCTGCGGCGTGCACGTCATTGACCCCCAGACCAACCAGGTCCACAAGTTCAAGGTCCTGTAGGTCTTTACCAGCAAGCAACCCCCGGGGCGGCGGGACTGTCCGCCGCCCCAGGGGTTTT
>JACQYR010000207.1:1802-11277 GCA_016208115.1 Desulfarculus sp. | reverse complement strand
AGATGGTGGGCCAGATCACCAGCATCTGGCTCTTGAGCGGCATCGCCGGGCTGTTCAGCGACAAGCCCGGCGGGTTCAGCCTGGGCGGCCTGCTTGGCGGCGGCGGGGGCGGCGGCGTGGCCGGCGCCCTGGGCACCGGGGCCAGCCTGGTCAACACCGCCAAGACCGTGGGAGGTTGGCTGGGCATCGGCGGCGCCGGGGCCGGCCTGGGCGGGGCCAGCGGCTTCGCCGGGCCTTTGGCCGCCGAGCAGTCGGCCGAGATGTTCGCCACGATGGTCAGTAACGGCAAGACCGTGGAGGAGGCCCTGGCCGCCATCGGCGGCGGCAACGGCGGGCTTCTGGGCGGCATCAAGAGCGCCTTTACCTCGGCCATCGAGACGGTCAAGGGTTTCGTCACTGGTACCGAGGCCGCTACTGCCGCCACCGAGGCCGCCACCGTGGCCACCGAGGCCGGCGCCGCCGCCACCGAAGCCGCCAGCCTGGGCCTGACCACCAGCCTGGCCTGGGTGGGCGGCGCCCTGGCCGTGGGCGAGATACTGGGGCAGCTCACCGGCGGCGTAGGCCCCGTGGGCGCGGTCATGGAGCTGCTCTCCGGCGGCCAGGGGCACAGCAAGGCCAGCGCCACCCGCTATGAGCAGCTCAGCGTGGACGCCATCGGGAGCATGACCAAGGGCTTCGACCCCAGCAAAGACCTGACCGGCGGCATGGCCACCCAGCGCACCTTGGGGGACATCCGCCAGCAGGCAGAGGAAATGCGGCTTCTGGGTGAGCGCGCCGGCCTCACCGCCAAGCAAATAGACCTGCTCATTCAGGGCGAAGCGGGCCTGCAACGCCAGATGGAGCAGGCGGCCCAGGCGGGCAACAAGGAGTTGGCCCTCTCCTTGATGACCCAGATGGCCGAGTTGCAGAAGCTCGAACAGCAGACCGGCATCAACACCTCCGCCCTGGGGGCCATGAGTGGCGCCTATGCCCAAATAGCGGACGTCCTGGCCACCAAGGTGCAGCCGGTCATGGACGAATTCGGGGCCACAAGCCAGGGCAGCATCATCGAGACTGACGCTGCTGTGCAAAAACTAACAGGCGAGATGCTCGACATGGCGGCGGGCATGGGTCTGCCCCGGGACGTGGCGGCGTCATTCAAGGCCAAGATGGATGAACTGGTGGGGCAGTGGGACCAAGGGCAAATATGCTTGGCCTATGACGAATACCCCGTGATCCTACAGACCGGCGAGCCGGTTTTCAGCCGGCGCGACGTGGCCCGGGCCGGCGGCCCGGCGGCCGTGGAGGCCTTCCGGCGGGGCGGCGGCGCCGGCGTCAGCATCAGCATCGGCGATGTCTACGTGAGCGCCAGCGGCCTGGACATCACCAGGCCCGACCAGAACCGTAAGGCCGCGGCCATGCTGGCGCGCAACATCAAGGTCGAACTGGCCAAGCTCGAGGGCCGCAAGTTTGGAGCTGGGGCATGAGCATACGCTTCATGTACCAAAACCTGCTCGCCGCCAGCATGATCACCCCCAGCAGCGCGCCCGTGGGCGTGGTGGGGGGCATTGTGCCCCAGAAGACCGGCTCGGCCGAGATGTTCGCCCAGGGCAGCTACACGGGCGATGACGACGTGCAATTCACGGTGGAGATAGACTCCATCTCCGGCGGCGCCGAGGTGGGTCAGGCCACCTATCGCTGGAAGACCTCGGCCTATACCTCCTGGGTGGCCACGGGTCAGACCACCAAGGATTATTACCTGGCCCTAGAGGCCGGGGTGGAAATCAAGTGGTCCTCGGGCACGGGCAGCGATTTCGCGGTGGGCGACAATTGGACCTTCAACGCCTCGCGGCCCCGGGGCCGCAACAACCTGGTCAACGGCAGCCCCAACGAGGAGTGGCGCTCCACGGGCGTGGCCAGCGAGCGCCTGGACATCAGGCCCGGCGCGATCATCAATGTCACCGCCGCGTGCATCGGCCACCACAACCTCACCGAGGACGCGGTCATCACCATCATCGGCCACACCGCCGATACCTGGGTGGGCGATCCCGCCTACAGCGCGGTGATTCCCTGGGCCGCCGACCAGATCGTGTTCTTCCTCGACAAGAGCTACTTTTTCTGGCGGCTGCAATTCGAGGACTCCACCAACCCGGATGGCTATATCCGGGTGGCCAATCTGTTCCTGGGCACCTATTTCGCGCCAGCGCGCGATGTAAGCGCCGACCTGGTCGAGGAGTACAGCGCCAACCTGGTCAACCTCACGGCCGGCGAAAACATCATCGGCCGCCATGTGCGCGGCCTGGCCCATCCCCTGCAACTGCCCTTCACCTCGGTGGGCGCCGCCGACCTTGCCGGCTTCCGGGCCATGTTCGCGGCGGTGCACAACCTGGACGCGGCCCTGCCCCTGTGGGTCTGCCTGGATCACGCCGCCCCCGGCCAGGGGGTGTATTTCGGCCTGCTGGGGGGCAGCATGCCCCGCCGGCCCCGCACCGGCACCCGCTCGGCCCTGGATCTCACCTTCGACGAACTGCCCCGGGCGGCCTGCTGATGCTGCGCGTATCCCCCAACTGGTTCAAGGCCAGCCGCCTGCCCACGGCTCGGCCCTGCATCCTGTTTCGCCTTACCAACGCCTATGGCCAATACGCCTTCAGCAATCTCCTGCCCGATGACGAGATGCTGGGCCTGGCCGAGCCCAAGCGGGCCGATGGCTCCTGGCTGGCCGACGGCTCGGCCACGGGCGGCGCCATGAGCCAGATGGCCGACGGCGCCCTGATAAAGACCTTCGGCGCGCTCTCCGAGGGCCTTAGCCCCCAGACCGACAACCTGCTCCTGGGCCTGTCCCAGGACGAGATGCCCGCCATCACCATCCTCCTGGCCAACCGCGCCAACCTGTTCGCCCGTCTCGCCTGCACCCAGAACCTCTTGCAGGCCGTGGGCGAGCTCCTGATCGGCTTCGAGGGCATCCCCGTGCGCGAGTACATGCTGCGCTATCGCGGCAAGGTCCAGCGAGTCCTGCTCACCAGGGACGAGGCCACCCTGGAGCTGGAGGCCGCCTGATGCCAACCGTGAAGGATATTTACCAGCTGCCCAAGGCCAGCCGCTACGCCAACCCGCGCAACGGCGCCGACCCCCTGCGCCTGGTCTGGGGCGACATGACCACGGGCGGCGTGGGCGGCCTGTGGCAGATGCCCTGCATTGACACGGTCAACCGCGTCTACGCCCTGGCCGGGCACGCGGTGCTGAGCCTGGCGGGCGGTAACAGCATCACCGTCTACAACAAGGATGGCCAGGCCCTAAGCGGCTATACGTTCAATGAGTCCAATGATTACGAGTCCTTGGGGGCGGTGGCCACGGTCTCCTTCCCCACCAAGACGGCCACCACCATCAGCTTCGACGCCAGCACCAACAGCATCAAGGATAGCGCCGCCGGCCTGGCCGTGCTCACCAACTGCATGGTAACGGCCAGCGGCGCCGCCGACAGCGAGAACAACCAGACCTTCAAGATCATCACCGCCACCGCCAGCGAGTGGGTCCTGGACGGCGAGCGCAAGGTCAAGACGGCGGCAGCCGGCCCCAGCATCACCCTGGCCGCCGACCAGCAGCAGAGCGAGCCCCTTACCGCGCGCGCCAAGGGCCGGGCCAGCGGCGGCTCCCTGATCACCAACCCCATCGGCGTGGCCGAGGATTTCCTGCTCAATTTCGCCCAATTCACCTCCGACGACCTGGAGGCCACGGCCCTGGAGCGCGCCCGTCAGGTGTGCGCCATACAGGCCTATGCCGCCGCGGGCGTGCTGGGCGCGGACCAGGCCATCGGCCAGACCTTGAGCGAGATGCTGGCCTGTTTCCTGGGCTCCTGGAGGCGGTGGCCCACGGGCCAGATAATGTTCGTGATCGAGCGCGGCACGGGCTCCTGGTCCGAGGGCCAGTCCGTGGGGATCATTCGCTCCTGGGAGACCGCCAACGCCGAGGTCTCCCAGGACTCCATCAACCTGTGCAACCAGGCGGCGGTGGATTATTGCTACAACCAGGCCACCGGCCAATACGAGGCCCACGACGATGGCTCCGCCACTTGTGATGCCAAGAGCCAGAGTCTGTTTGGCGTGCAGGCGCGCGCCTTTTCTTGGCCGTGGGTCCGCTCCTCGTCGGTGGTGGCCACGGTGCAGGCCCTTATCGTGGCCGCGTTCAAGCGGCCGGCCCTGATGCTCAGCGTCAACCAGGCCGGCTTCGCCAACCTGCCCGCCGTGCCTGGCGACTACATCCTGGCCTCGGTGGCCTGGCTTATGGACGCCAACGGCCAGCCCCTGATCAACCAGTATTTCCAGGTGCTGCGCATGGAGCCCAACCTGGACGAGCCGGGGATTGCCTTTAGCCTATTAGACACGGGAGTATTTAAAGCCCTGCGCTATTTAGCCGATGGTTCCGTGCTGGCCGGCGGCGCCATTTCCGGTTCCCTGCGCAATATGGTGGAGACCTAAATGGCTGATCAACGCTGCCGGGACATTGATGATTGGACCGGGGCCGGGTCGGCGCTTAAAGCCGACACCCTTAACCGCCTAGACCTGGTGGAAACCGACGCGGACGGCCACGGCAAATACCGCTGGCTCAAACATCAGGCCGCCGACCCTGAAACCGGAGCTGGCGAAGGCGTGGTCTACGCCAAATCCACCGGGTTGTATTATCGCCTGGCCTCCAATGGGGCCATAGGAAAGCTCGCATGAGCGATCAATGCATTCAGTACAACGAGGAGATGGTGGGGGCCGGGCACCCCACCAAGCCCGACACCCTCAACCGTCTGTCCCTGGTCGAGTGCGACACAGACGGCAAGGGCAAGTATCGCTATCTCAAGCACCAAGCCAGCGCGCCCAGCACCGCGGCTGGCGAGGGCGCCATCTATTTCAAGTCCGACGGCCTGCCCTATTACCGCAAGGCCAGCAACGGCGCGGAGGTGATGCTGGGCGGCGGCAACGCCTCCATCCAGTTCGGCCGGGCCACGCTCAACCCGGGCGGCACCGGTTGGCGCACCGTTACCATCGCGCCGTCGCCCAGCGTAATCATGGCCAACACCATGCTTGTGGCGGCGCATGGCACCAGCCTGCGCTGTGCCTCCGGCCGCATCGCCAACTCCTGGACGGAGTATTTGAGCGCCGTCAACGCCATCACCATTCGAGCCTATTTCGAAGCTAACTACAACTTCTACTTCAGTTGGGCACTCAACGAATTCGCCGCCGACCAGGCGATTCAGAGAGCACAAAGCATCAAATTCGCGGGAGGATCAACAGGCGCCCGCACCGACACCATCACCCTCGGCACGCCGGTGGCCGACTACACCAAGACCCTGATCCACATCCTTAATTTCGGCCAATACACCCTGGGAGAAAACAACCCCGCCGTGGGATTTGTGGACAACATAGAAGGCCGCATGACCGCCAATGACACCATAACGCTCAACGGCGAAGTCGGGGCCACCGATAGCACCGGTTTCACCATTTCCTGGGAGATATTACCGCGCAGCTAGGAGAGATTGCGATGGTCCTCATCGTTTTTGGCCCTGACAACAAAAGGCTGGCCGGGCCCGAGTGGCGCCCCAACTTTACCGACGACCTCATCCTGGACTTCCTCCGGCGACACCCCACGGGCGAGGTGGAATTATTTGACGATGATGAGGTGCCGGCGCTCCCTCCCGAGGCCATGATGCTGATGACCGACCAGGTCGTGGCCGATCCCGCCTACCAGCCCCCGCCCCCACCGCCGGACCCGCTTGCCGAACTGAGGGACGAGGTGGTCAAGTCGCGCGAAGTCGCGGCGCGCAACATCGCCGCCAGCCCGCATGACAAGCGCTTCCTCACCCAGAAGGCCATCGGCAAGCAGGCCATCGCCTGGATCAAGGCCCACCCGGGGTGCACCCCCGAAGAGGCCGAGGATTATGTCGTGGCGTTGGTGCTGGCGGAGTTGCCCAACGAGCCCCTGATCCCCAAGCTGTATTGGGAGCACAAGGGGACGCCCCAGGGCCTGGCCATGAGCTATTTGCACGAGGCCACAAAGCGTGGCTACCTGCCGGCGGGCACGCCGCGTACCTGGGCCAGCCTGGTCGGCCTGATCGTGGCTACGCCGGCTGAACAGATTGGCGCCTGGCTGCGCAGCCTCTAACGGTACCCATTACTAATAAGCGACAATAAATTGACAGCGGGTGGGCCGGGCCGGCGGGGGGTGCACCACCGCTGGCTTTATCATTTCGTCTGCAACTTTTTATCATTTCATTTGCTCAACTAGGGGTGCGGCGGCGCCTACGCCACCAGGATGCCAAGACCACCCAGCATATGCCCGCGGAGCCTGATTGGTGCGTAATCGCCAACCATCTCCAACAAAAAAAGGCTTGAGCCCAAATAAGGACTCAAGCGCTTGAAATAAATGGTGCCCCCGTCCAGATTCGAACTGGAGGCCTACGGCTTAGGAGGCCGTCGCTCTATCCATCTGAGCTACGAGGGCTTGGGCAAGGAACTTAACACAGGCTAATGGTTCTGCCAAGTCAGTGCAGACTGGGGGGCTTGCCCGGCGGCGGACCGGTTTGGCCGGAGGACTCGCCGGGGGGCGAGGCCTGGCCGCGCCGGCGCATCTGCATCTCCAGATAGCCCTTGCTCAGGGGGTAGGGGCCGGCCAGAAAGCGGGGGCAGGGGTAAAGGTCGCAGTCGGCCGAACAGTGGGCGATCCGGCGCTCCACGGCGAATTGCAGGATGGGGCAGGTGCCGCCCAAGAGCCTTAGCTGGGTGGCCAGCTTCTGCTGGGCCTGGGCATGGGTGCCCGGCGCGCAGGGGCCGCACTTGCCCTGGCGAAAAAGTCCGCAGACCAGGCAGTTGATCCCGCAGGCCCCGGTGCCTTCCTGCATGCTCAGTTCTCCTCGCCGTTGGCCGGGCGGGCCACGGTTAGCAGGCCCCCCACCAGCAGGTTGGTCAAGGCCCAGATGCCGTCCAGGGCCAGTTGGTGATGGGCGTGGGCGTCCATGGCCACCACGGCCCGAGCGCCGAACTCCTCGTCGGCTGGCCAGAGCAGCACGTACAACGGCAGCATGGGCAGGCCCGGCACCAGCACCGTCACCTGGGCGGCCCCCTCCGGCTGGGGCTGGCCGCCCAGGGCCTGGGCCGCCGCGAGCAGGGCCGCCGGGTCGCGGCCGAAACGCTTTTCCAGGGCGGCGGTGGCCACGGCGTGGGGGCCGGTGAAAAAGAGCCCCCCGCCGGGCAGCTCCTGGGGCGTGACCCGGCGGCCGGCCGGCGGCACTCCCAGGGCGCGGGCCAGATGGCTGACCAGTACCAGGCCGGCCTGGAAGCCCAGGCGCTTGTCCGGCTGGCCGGCCAGCTGGATGCGCCGCGCCGCCACGTCCAGCACATATTCCTGGCCCAAGAGGGCCAGGCGCAGGCAGGCGTCTTCCAGCGCGGCCCCCGTGGCCTGGGCGGCCTCGGGCAGGGGCCGGGCGGCCAGGTCGTCCCACAGGGCCGCCGGCAGTTGATCGGCCCAGCGGAAGAGGGTTATCTCCTCGGGGTTAGCTGGCTTCGTCATCGCTGGGGCTGAGCATGCGGTCCACCTTGAGGCGGCGCAGGTAGGGGCGGGCGCCCTTTTTCTTGTCGGGCACCCCGGCGCGGGTGCGGGCGTACAGCTCCAGGTAGCGAGCCACGGCCCGGCGCATCTTGGCCCGGGGCACCACCTCTTGGATGCCGCGAATGTCGCCGTAGTAGTCGGGTTCGTCCAGGGCGCGGGCCGCCAGGTCCACCAGGGAGTCACTGCGCACGGCGTCCTCCTGCACCTCGAAGCCGCGGGCCTTCATCACCCGGGGGCCGGTGAAGATGACCATGGCCCCGGGCTCGGCCAGGCAGACGTCGCCCAGGGCGGCGTAGGAGGCTATGGCCCCGCCGGTGCTGGGGTCGGCCAGGATGGAGATGAAGGGTAGCCCAGCGGTCTTCATGCGCTGCACGGCGGCCACGGTCTTGTACATCTGCATCAGCGCCACGATGCCCTCGTAAAGGCGGGCCCCGCCGGAGCAGCACAGGCTGACCAGGGGCCAGCCCTTGCGCAAGGCGTACTCCACGGCCAGGCGGAACTTTTCGCCGAAGACCACGCCCATGGAGCCGCCGGCAAAGGCGAACTCGCTGATGGCCAGCACCGCCGGGTAGCCGTAGATGGTGGCCTGGGCGGTGACCAGGGACTCGTTGAAGGCGGCGCGCTTCTTCTGCTTTTGCAGGAAGTCGCGGTAGTAGCTGTGGATGTCCTCCTCGGGCAGCAGGTCGTGCACGGTCATGTTGCGGAACAGTTCGTGGAAGGTGCCCGGGTCGGCCAGCACGCTTATCCAGCCCGAGGCGTCCAGCACGTGGGCGCGGCCGCAGTGGGGGCAGACCTGGTGGTTGCGTAGGTACTCGTCCAGGGGGATGACGGCCCCGCAGCCCGGGCCGGGGGCGTCCTGGCGCTCCTCGCCGCAACGGATGTAGGCCTGCCCGGGCTCCAGCAGGCTGCCGTCGCCGTAGGTGTCCTCCACGTGGATGGAGCCGCTGGGGTCGCTGATGACCTTGATGTTCGGCGGGGCCTTGTGCAACTGGAACTGCTTGAGGGGGCGCTCGATGAAGCGTTTGAGGTCGTAGAAGCGCCCCCGCCGCATGACCCCCAGCTCCTCGGAGAGCTCCAGGCGCTTGGCCAGGAGCTTGTCCAGGCTCTTGCGCCCCAGCTCGCGGGCGGTGCTCTTGAGATACAGCTCGATGTTCCTGGCCAGGCCCTCGGCGTCGGCGACATTCTTGGTGGAGGGGATGATGGTGTCCACCACGTTGAAATGCCTGAGGTCCTTGCCCGTGGACTTGCTTATCATCAGCGCGTCCTCGATGCGCGCCGGATCGCGGAAGATGATGGCGGCCATGGACTCGGCCGGCGCGGTGGCGTAGATGGCGTCCTCCACCGAGGCCCGGCGGTCGGCCACCTGCAAGGCCAGTGCCCCGCCCGAGCCGCCCTCGCCCAAGACCAGGCTGATGGTGCGGATGGGCACGGTGATGTAGGCCCGGATCAGGTGCGCGATGAAAAAGGCCTGCAATCTCAAGGCGCTGTACATGGAGATGTCGGCGCCGTAGGTATCTATGAAAGAGACCAGCAGGGCGTCCTCGTGGGGGCCGGTTTCGGCCAGGCGGCGCAGGAGCCCCAGCACCTGGGAGTGTTCGTCGGCGTTGAGCATGCCCCAGTTGAGGCGGCCCACGTCCTGGGCCGAGCGCAGGCGGTCGGGGGTGGGCTTTTGCTGGGCCACCACATAGACTAGCCGCTCGCCCAGGTGGCCCTGGCCCATGATGAGCGAGTCGCCCACGGACTCGTACTGGCGGAAGTCGGCGAACAGGCGCTTGATGACCTCCGAGGACCGGGGCCGGAAGGGATGGCGGGTGCGGGTCTTGAAGACCTCAATCAGCTTCAAGTTAGTGCTCCGTTAAGGCCGCAAACCAAGGCGCGGGCCGGTTGCCCTAGCCCGCGAAACCGC
>JACQYR010000207.1:0-1767 GCA_016208115.1 Desulfarculus sp. | reverse complement strand
TCCTAGTGGAGGGCTGGCCGGGTGTCAAGCCGACCAGGAAGACGGTGATTATCATGTGGGGGCCTGGCGGGGGGTGAAAAGACTTGCCAGCCGTAACCCCCTCTGTTATATAACCATGGCACCCCGCCCGAGGGGATGCGGGTCCTTCCGGCAGGCGGTGGCTGTAGCTCAGTTGGTTAGAGCGCCAGGTTGTGGCCCTGGAGGCCGTGGGTTCAAGTCCCATCAGCCACCCCACTTCATTCGCAAGAGACAACGACACACCCCGCACAACCATAATCAGGCCTCGGTCAGGTAAACGGCTCCGCGCCACCCTGCGCCCACCTGCCGGGCCATCCCATAAGGAGAATATCCCATGGCCAAGGTTACCATCACCATCGAGGACACCGCCGAGGGCGGCGTGGAAGTTTCGGCCAACTTCGAGCCCGAGCTTCCCGAGGACTGGAAGGAAGACGACCTCACCGAGGCCCAGATCTTCGCCCTCATCACCCTGGAGAACATGGACGAGGAGGCCGAGGAGGAGTACAAGGACTAGGTGTGTGTCGGAGAAAGCCATCCCCGGGGTCCCCGGGCAAGCAGAGCTTGCCTGGGGTGGATCCATGGCTTTCTCCTCTTGGCGCTTGCCAAAAGTAAATTTTGGCAAGCTTGCGAAATCAAGCCAAATGAGAATTTGGCCTGATTTCGGGCGGGCCGTCACCCGGGTCCCAGGCAAGCAGGGCTTGCCTGGGTGGGTGCCCCGCCTAGGAGCCTGTCTGCGTATTACTCCGACAGGCTCCTAGCCCCGGCTGGTCCGCTCCCCCAGTGGTTGGCCCGGCTGGCGGCTCCCAAAGCCGCTGGCAGGGTTTCGTCTCATTGACGGCCAGGCCGCCCGCCCCCTGCCAGGCGCGGGCGGCCTCTGATATCACAGACGAAACTCTATCCGCTGCCCCTCCTTCAGCTCGAACTCCTCCTGGCCGCCCTCCACCTCCAGGGTGTACTTGCCCGGCGGCAGGGCCATGCTGTTGCCCGTGGCGCTGACCATCCCCACCTCGCGCCCCTGGGTGTCCTTGATGGCGTGGCCGTTGATCTTGGCCCCCTTGAGGGCCACCACCCCGGGGTTGAGCACCAGCTTCTGCCCGGCCTCCAGCTTGATGGGCCACACGGCCTGGCCGAAGGTCACCTCGTAGTCGCCGGGCATCAGGGCCATGGACGACTTGGTGTTGCTCACCTGGCCCATCTCCTGTCCGGTCTCGGGCTCCAGGATGCGGTTGCCCTGCAGGGCCGCGTGGTTGACCGTGAGGATGCCCGGCTCCAGCACCGTGGTTTCGGCGGCCTTGGTCTCCACGCCGGACCACAGGGCCTTGCCCACGGTCACGCCGTAGATGCCGGTGGTCAGCTTGTCGGTGTCTTGTACGTTGCTGAAGCTGGCCGCCTTCTGGCCAGTCTCGGAGTTGGTCACCTGGTGGCCCATGAGGTCGGCGCCCTTTATCTTCAGATGGCCGAAGCCCTTCTTCTTGAGTTGGCGCACCTCGCCGGTTTCCACGGCGGTCATCAGGGTCTTGGCCAGCTCGTCGGCGCTACCGGCGGGGAAGTACCTGCCCCCGGCGGCCCGGGCGATGCACACCAACCTGCTCGTCCTCTGGCTCCTGCTCGGGTTCATGGGCGCCACCTTCTACCTGATTCCCGAGGAGACGGGGACCGAGCTCGCCTGGCCGAAGATGGCGATCGCGCAGCTCGTGATTCTCGTCGCGACCGGCGTGACCGCGCTCGTCGGATTCTTCTTCGGGTGGA
>JACQYR010000206.1 GCA_016208115.1 Desulfarculus sp. | reverse complement strand
TTATTATAATCCAAGCCAACACCACCTACTGCTATTGCTATTAAGACAGCGGAAACTAACCCCTTCAGACCGTTAAAGAGAGTGCCAGGATTATAATGCTCTAAGAGATTTCTCCAGGAAGTAGGAGAGGAGGTTTTCCCTTCCACTGTAGTAACACCGGCTCCAAGGGTGACGGGGCTGGAGGTAGTTCTCATTGCAACTGTAGCTCTAACGGTGGCGGGGCTGGTGGTGGGCCTCTTGGTGTTGCCCCTGTTCTGGCCCTACACCCAGGTTAAGAAGGACCTGGGCTTTGTGCGCAGCCAGGACAACGCCGCCAGCTTCGCGGCCCTGCCCTGGCACTACCTGGCCGCGCCGCCGGCCAACCTGCTCTATGGCCAGCTCACGGCGCCTCTCAGGGGCTCCGAGGGCGAGCTTTTCCTGGGCCTGGGGCTCAGCGGCCTGGTGCTGGCGGGGCTGTTGGCGCGGGGCCGCCGGCCCCGGGATGGTGAGGCGGGGCAGGGCGTATGGTGGCCGTTCCAGCCAGAGCAGACCTTCTACCTGCTCCTGGCCGTGGTGGCCCTGTGGGCTTCCCTGGGACCGCGCTGGGGGCTCTACGCCCTGTTGTACAAGCTGGTGCCCGGTTTCGACGCCCTGCGCGTGCCGGCCCGCCTGGCGGTGCTGGTGAGCCTGGCCTGGGCCATGCTGGCGGCCTGGGGCTGGCAACGCCTGGCCTGGTGGCGCCCCTGGGGAGACAAGGCGCGCCGGCTGTTATTGGCCGGCCTGGCCGGCTTCATCCTGTTGGAGTCCTGCTCGCTGCCGGTGCCCTGGCTGAAGGTTTATGACTTCACCCCGCCGGTGTACCAGTGGCTGGCCGGCCAGGACCAGGGCAGCGTGGTCTTTGAGGTGCCCACCATGGGGCACCTGGGCGACCAGGCCCGCGACGCCCGCTACCTCTATTGGTCCAGCAAGCACGGCCAAACCCTGGTCAACGGCTATTCTGGGTTCTTCCCCCGCGATTACCAGCAGTTGGCCATCCTGGCCGGCCGCCTGCCCGAGGCCGGCGAGCTGTTGCCCGAACTCCGGCGCCGTGGGACGCGCTTCTTGGTGCTGCACCTCAAGGAATACCCCCAGGCCTCCCGCCACGGACTCTTGAAGGGCCTGCGCCGCAACAACCAACTGCGCGAGGTCTTCACCTCGGAGTGGGACTACGTCTTCGAATTGATACAGCCGCCCTCACCGCCTCCCTCGTAAACTGGGCGCGGCCCGAGAAGAGGCCGCTGCACGGTGAAACATAAATATCGCTGTATATACAGTTGGTAGCCCGTGAAACACATCCTGGGTGACACAGTGGCCGATGCGGGCCATGGACGGCCCGCCTAATTGCGAGCCTTTTTGGCGAGCAATTAGGGAGGCTTGGCAAAACCGCGTTTTTGCCAAGCCGATGCTGCACGGGGCAGGACGCCCCGTGCAGCACTCTCGCGAAGCCCCATTTTTCCCCTTTCCCCAGACGGCTTCCGCTGTTATATCAGTGCAGACTAATTTTGGCCTGATTCCCCAACCAGGGAGATGTCAAGCATGTCCGACTCCCGCCGCGCCCTGATAACCGGCATAACCGGCCAAGACGGCGCCTATCTGGCCCATTTCCTGCTGCACAAGGGCTACGAGGTCTTCGGCACCTTCCGCCGGCTCTCCACGCCCAACCTCTGGCGCCTGCAAGCCCTGGGCATATTCGACCGGGTCAAGCTCATTCCCATGGAGCTGATAGACTCGGCCTCCATCACCGGCGCCCTGGTGGCCAGCCGCCCTCACGAGGTCTACAACCTGGCCGCCCAGAGCTTCGTGGGCGCCAGCTTCGAGCAGCCCGTGGGCACCGGCAACGTCACCGGCCTGGCGGTGAGCCGGCTCTTGGAGTGCATCCGCCACGTGGACCCGGCCATCCGCTTCTACCAGGCCAGCACCAGCGAGCTCTACGGCTCCAACCCCGACATACCCCACCACGAGGGCACCACCTTCATGCCGGCCTCGCCCTATGCCGCGGCCAAGCTCTACGGCTACTGGGTGACCCGCGTCTACCGCGAGGCCTATGACCTGTTCTGCGTCAACGGCATCCTCTTCAACCACGAGTCGCCCCTGCGCGGCCTGGAGTTCGTCACCCGCAAGATCAGCAACGCCCTGGCCAAGGTCAAGCTGGGCCTGGAGGACAAGGTCGTCCTGGGCAACCTGGACGCTAGCCGCGACTGGGGCTTCGCCGGCGACTACGTGGAATCCATGTGGCTGATGCTGCAACAGGACCAGGCCGACGACTTCGTGGTGGCCACGGGCGAGACCCACACGGTGCGCGAGTTCTTCGAGGCCGCCTGCCAGGCCGCCGAGCTGGACCCGGCCGGCATCCTGGAGGTGGACCCCAAGTTCATGCGCCCCCTGGACGTGGATATCCTCTTGGGCGACGCCGGCAAGGCCCACAAGCTCCTGGGCTGGCGGCCCAAGGTGGCCTTCCGGGAGCTGGTGGAGATCATGGTGCGCGCCGACCTGGAGCGCTGGCTGCGCTGGCAGCGGGGCGAGCAGTTCCCCTGGGACGCTTTCAACTACCCCTCGGAGATGAACATCCTCTCCCGCGCCATGCAGGTCTAGTGGGGTGCCCCCCACGGGGCATATACGAGTCGGTTGAAGTCGCGGCGCGGGCCAAGGCCGGCGGCTCCCGTAGGGGCGTTGTCGAAATAACAAAGGCTGATCCATGCTGCTTTCCATCGTCATGCCGGTGTACAACGAGGAGAACTTCCTGCGCGAGATCGTCGCGCGGGTCCAGGCCGTGGACCTGGGCGGCATGGAGCGGGAGCTGGTGATCGTGGATGACTGCTCCCGCGACGCTAGCCCCCAGATACTGGCCACCATGGAGGGCCAGACCTCGATCAACCCCCAGGCCAAGCCCTTTGAGCGGCCCATCCGCGTGGAGCGCCACGGCGTCAACCAGGGCAAGGGCGCGGCCCTGCGCACCGGCTTCGCCCTGGCCCAGGGCGACCTGGTGCTGATACAGGACGCGGACCTGGAGTACGACCCCGAGGACTATCCCAAGCTCCTGGCCCCGGTGCAAAAGGGCAAGGCCCAGGTGGTCTACGGCTCGCGTTTTACCGGCGAGCGGCGCATCATGTTCTTCCACCACTGGGTGGGCAACAAGTTCCTGACGCTCATCACCAACATCCTCTACAACACCACGCTCTCGGACATGGAGACCTGCTACAAGCTCTTCACCCGCCAGGCCCTCGCCGGCCTGGTCATCAAGAGCGACCGCTTCAACTTCGAGCCCGAGATCACTGCCAAGATATTAAAGAAGGGCATCCGCATCTACGAGGTGCCCATCAGCTACACCGGCCGTGAGTTCGACGAGGGCAAGAAGATCACCTGGCGGGACGGCGTGGTGGCCCTGTGGGCCCTGGTCAAGTTCCGCTTCACGGACTAGTGGAAGCCGCATAGCCCCATGTGGAAGCAATACCTAGCAGGGCTCGTCATCAGCGCCGGCGCGGTCTACCTTTTCCTCAAGGTGGTGGACCTGGGCCAGATGAGCGAGGCCCTAAGCCGCATGCACCTGGTCTATCTGATCCCCTGCGCCATTCTCTACCTGGCCCACTATGTCTTTCGCGCCTTGCGTTGGCGCTTTCTCATGCGGCCGGTAGCCTCGGTGGGCTTCAAGCCCCTCTTGTCGGCCATGCTCATCGGCTTCCTGGGCAACAACCTGCTGCCGGCCCACCTGGGCGAGTTCGTGCGGGCCTACGTGCTGGGCCGGGGCCGGGGCATCAGCAAGTCCTCCATCATGGCCACCATCGTCATGGAGCGGGTCTACGACGGGCTGACCGTGCTTTTCCTGCTCATGCTGGTGCTCTTGTTCATGGACCTGCCCGACCGGGGGGTGGAGGGCAGCCTGCTCACGGCCCAGGGCCTGCGCACCGCCGGCTGGCTGGGCCTGGCGGTCTTCGCCGGGCTGATGGCCGGCCTGCAACTCTTGCGCTGGCAGCAAGAGCGCGTGCTGGGCTGGCTGTCCTGGTGCCTGCGCCCCCTGCCGGAGAGGATCACCCGCCGCGCCCTGGAGATGGCCTCGGCCTTTGCCGGCGGCCTGGCCCTGGCCAGCCGGCGCGACCTCCTGGCCGTGCTGGCCAATTCGCTCTTGACCTGGGTCTTCCTGGGGCTGTGGGCCTGGAGCCTGTTCCCGGCCTTTGACCTGGACCTGGGCATCATGGCGGGGGTGCTCCTGGAGGTGGTGGTGGCCCTGGCGCTCCTCATCCCCTCGGCGCCAGCCTTCCTGGGCACCTTCCACCTGGCGGCGGCCTTCACCCTGGGCTACCTGGGCGCGGGCACCGGCGTGGCCGGCAGTTACGCCATGGTGCTGTGGCTGGTGCAGTTCGTGCTAACCAACCTCTTGGGCCTGTACTTCCTGTGGAGCGAGGGTCTGGGCTGGAAGGCCCTGAGCAAGGGCGGCGAGGACGAGGCCTAGGGGGCCGGGCGCGAAAATCCTAGCGAGAGACTTAGGTTAGGCCGCCGGCAGGCTTGCGCCTCCTGGGCCGAGCGAGTATGCTGCAAGCCAACCTCAAATAACCAAGCCAGGGGGCCTTTCATGCACAAGCACCAGGCGGCGGCCAAGTTCTTCGAGCAACTGGTCCAGGGCTCCAACCAGTTCATCACCAACATGATCGAGAGCGAGATGGACGCCGAGCTCATCGAGCTGTTCAACAAGTTCGGTGGCCAACTGCAAAAGGGCGACATGGAGCCGGACCGCTTTCAGGCCAGCCTGCTCATCATCGGCTATCTGGCCCGGGCCCACGAGGAACTGTCCCTGCGCCAGGGCCAGCAGGCAACCGACCAAGAAGCGCCCGTGCACTAAGGCCGCTCTTCCCGCCATGCCTAAGCAGGCGCTCATACCCCACGCTGGCCAGCCATTGGCCGGCCGGCTTTACCAGCCCCCAGCGGCCCCCAAAGCCAGTGCGGTCATAGCCCACGGCCTTTATTCTTCCATGCAAAGCCAGAAGCTCAGCCGCCTGGCCCACGCCCTGGCCGATGCCGGCTACCTTGCGCTCATGTTCGACGCCCTGGGCTGCGGGGACTCGCCCGGCGACGTGCGCCAAACCACCCTGACCAGCCGGCGTGACCAGTTCCTCGCAGCCGCGCGCTTCCTGGAGCTGGAGGCCCCGGGCCTGCCCCTGGCCTTTATGGGGTCTTCCCTGGGAGGCACCGCGGCCCTCCTTGCCGGGCAGGTCAGGCCGCCGATCTGCACCGTCTGCTGGTCCACCCCCGTGGACCTGACGGCCCTCATGCGGCGCCTGCACCGTCAGCCCTCGCCACCTGACCTGCCCCTGATGGTGGAGGACATCCCCCGCCACGACCTGGGGGCCGCCCTGGCCCACACCCGGGGGCTCTTGGTGGTGCATGGCCAGGAGGACGAGGTGGTGCCCGTGGAGCAGGCCCGCCTGGCCTTTGACCTGGCCGCCCCGCCCAAGGACCTGCTGCTCCTGCCCGGGGCCGATCACCGGCTCAGCCGTCTGGCCGACCAGGACCAGGCCACCGCCCGCACCCTGGCCTGGCTGTAGCGTCATGCAACTGGACTCTGATTTCTGCTATCATTGCCTGCGTTGCAGCCGCTGCTGCCATGACCAGGCCATCCAGGTCAATCCCTACGAAATACTCCGCTTGGCCCGCCACCTGGGCCTGAGCACCAGCCAGTTCATAGAGCGCCACACCACCAACGCCGGCCTGTTCCTGCGGTTCACGTCCGAGGGGGCCTGCGGCTTCCTGACCCCCCAGGGCTGCGGCGTGCACCCGGCGCGGCCCCTGGTCTGCCGGCTCTACCCCCTGGGCCGCGAGATAGACCTGCAAGAGGGCGAGGGCTTTGTCCTGCTGGAGCGCCACCCCCAGTGCCCGGCGCTGGTGGGCGGGGCGGGGAGGCTGGGCGAATACCTGGATGAGCAGGGCGCCGGACCCTTCCTGGCGGCGGCGGATTTGTACCTGGAGTTGGTGCTGGAGATGCACGAGGCCTTGCGGCGCCATGCGCCCCTCGGGGCGGGCGGGGAGACCTTGGCCGGCCTGGGCCGGTCCGCCGTCCAGGCCGTGAATCCCTGGCTGGACGTGGATGCCGTGTTGGGCGATGCCGTGCTGGAGGCTGATCCCTGGCGGGCCATGCAACGGCACCTGGTGGCCATCAGAAAGTGGACGAGGCAAATGGAAGGGGAGGAGAGCAATGCCCATTAAGCGTGACGAGCAAGGGGAACGGCGGGAATCGCGCCGGCGGGCCTTGGCCGCGGCGGCGGCGGCCCTGGGGCTGTCCATAGGGCTGGGCCTGGAGGGCCTGGCGCTGAGCGAGCCGGCGGAGGCGGCCAGCACGCCGCCGCCCAAGGTCCAGCAGCAGAAATTGGATCGCCAGGGCCTTCAGCAGGGCAAAATTCAACAATACAAAATTCAGCAGCAAAAGATTCAACAACAGAAAATCCAACAACAGAAGATCAAGCAGCAGAAAGTGAAGCAGATGAAGTTCAGCGGCCAGCGCGCCGGCTAGGCCGCGCCGGCCCCGAGAGTCATCTCCAAAAGCCACTGGTGCAGCGGCGCCATGTCCAGGAAGCGCTGGAAGCAGTGCTCCACCAGGTCAGGGCCGTAGAGGGCCTGGGGGATGGGACCCTCCTGGAAGGCGTAGAGCCCGTTGTGGCGCAACAGGTCAGCCTGGGGCAGGTCGGGGGCCACGCCCCGGGGCAGGCGCTGGTAGTGCAGGCCGCCCACGGCGTAACCCCGGCTGGTCACGTCCTCCACGGCGGCCAGCAGGGCCTGGCCCCGGCGGGGGTCGCTGGCCTCCTGGCGATAGGCCGCCAGCAGGTGGCGGGGAAAGATATAGAGCCCGGCGGCCAGCATCAGGTTGGGCGGCTCCAGGTGCAGGTAATAGCCCGAGCACTCCATGCGCGGGGCCTCGCCCTCCCACCACCACAGGCCCATGTGGGTCTTGTAGGGGCTCTTGTCGGGGCTGAAGCGGGTGTCTCGGTTGATCCGGAACAGGGAGCGGTTCACGCGGGGGTCGGCATGGATGCCAGGGGCTATCTCTTGCAGGCGCGCGCCCAAGGCCTCCACCAAGAGGCGCGAGGGCGCCAGCACCTCCTGCTCGTAGACCTGGCGGTGCTCCTCGAACCAGGAGCGGGAGTTGTGGCGTGACAAATCCTGCCAGAAGCGCACCGTGGCCGGGGTGAAGCCGGGGAACGAGGGCAGGGTGGGCATGGTCGCCTCCGATGGGGGTTGCCTCCATGATTATCCCAGCCAGGGCCCCGGCGCAAGGGCTTGGGCCCTGGCGCCCCCGGCGAGGGCAAGGGAGGAATGATGACCGCGAGAGCTGGAGCGCCCATGCTGCTGGATCATTTCATGCCCCACCACCACTTCGGGGAGTACCACCAGGCCCTGGCCGCCGCCCCGGCGGAACGGGTCTTTCGGGTCATTCATGAAATAGATATGCGGCGCTCGCCCCTGGTGGGCGGCCTGATGTCGCTGCGCGAGCTGCCGGCGCGCCTGGCCAGGCGGGATTTCAAGAGCCAGGGCCTGGGGCGCTCCCTGGAGCAGATGCGGGCCTTTGGCTTCATCCTGCTGGCCGAGGAACCGCCCTGGGAGCTGGTGTTGGGCCTGGTGGGGCGCTTCTGGAACCTGAGCCCCCAGATAAGGCGCCTGAGCCCAGGGGAGTTCAGGGACTTCAGCCAGCCGGGCCATGCCAAGGTGGCGGCCAACTTCCGGGTGGAACTCCTGGGGCCGGGCCTGTGCCGGCTCAGCACCGAGACCCGGGTGCAATGCCTGGACCT
>JACQYR010000205.1:4512-9302 GCA_016208115.1 Desulfarculus sp. | reverse complement strand
CCTGATGGGCGAGTGCTGCGTGCACGCCGGCGACTCCTACGCCTACGAGGACATCTGGGGGCTGTTCCTGTGGGCGTTAACCGGCAGCGAGAAGCTGCGCGAGAAGCACACCGACCTGAAACACGAGTTTTGCAGCGAGGCCTGCACCGCGTTGAAGCAGGCGGTGATCAGGACGTGGATGGCGGGCGTAGACCCCTCCAATGTGACGCCTCTGCGCCTGCTAAAATTGCATATGGCCCTGGGTTCCAGGGCCTTCACGGCCAGGTTCGTCTAACCCGCCGTCATCCTCTACCCGACCCCCGCCAAAACAACGCTGGCCGGCCCCGGTTTCCCGGGGCCGGCCAGCGTACTAACCCTACCTACAGGGGGCTACTTGCCTTCCACCGTACCTGCCCGGCGGCCCTCGGCATCCAAGAGCTCCTGTCCGCCACCTGGTCGCCTCTTGATGCTTCCGGCCGGCTGACCTTCAGGGCTGCGTATCTGGCGCCGGCCGCCGCGCTCAGGCTCCACACTGCCTGCTGAGCGGCCCCGAGAGTCGCGGAGGTTATAGCCTCCGTCCACCCGGGGCGAGGCCTCACCGGATGTCCGACCATATTGGTCGCGGATGATTTGGCGGCCACCCACCCCCTGCTCGACCGTGCCCACGGTGCGGCCATATTCGTCCCGGATGGCCTGGCGGTTGTTGGCTGCTGCGGCGGGGGCGGCAAGGGCCAAGAGGAGCAAAGTCACACACGATACATGGCTCATTGTCCCCACCCTGGTTGACAATTGGTTGACAACAGAACGGGAAGACAGTTCAAGCTATTTATTCAACAAATATAATTAATTGATATCACTCCATGCGGTAGTTGGGCGCTTCCTTGGTGATGGTCACGTCGTGCACGTGGCTCTCGCGCAGGCCGGCGGCGGTGATGCGCACGAAGCGGGCCTTTTGCCTCAGCTCCTCCAGGTCGGCCGCGCCCACGTAGCCCATGCCGGCCTGGAGTCCGCCCACCAACTGATAGATGCTCTCCTGCAAGGGACCCCGGAAGGGCACCCGGCCCACGATGCCCTCGGGCACCAGCTTCTGGGCCGGGTCCTCGGCGCACTGGCCGTAACGGTCGCCAGAGCCGGCGCGCATGGCGTCTATGGAGCCCATGCCCCGGTAGACCTTGTAGCGGCGGCCCTGGTAGAGGATGGTCTCGCCGGGGCTCTCCTCGGTGCCGGCGAACAGGCTGCCGATCATCACCACCAAGGCCCCGGCGGCCAAGGCCTTGGTCATGTCGCCGCTGAACTTGATGCCGCCGTCGGCGACCAGGGGCACGCCCGCGTCCAGGGTCACCTTGGCCACGTCCATGATGGCCGTCATCTGGGGCACGCCCACGCCGGCCACCACCCGGGTGGTGCAGATGGAGCCCGGCCCCACGCCCACCTTGACCGCGTCCACGCCGGCCTCGATGAGGGCCTTGGCGCCATCGGCGGTGGCCACGTTGCCGGCCACCAGTTGGCAGTCGGGATAGGCGGCCTTGATGGCCCGCACGCTATCCATGACGTTCTGCGAGTGGCCGTGGGCCGAGTCCAGGCAAAGCACGTCCACCCCGGCCTCGATCAGGGCGCGGGCGCGCTCCAGGCCGTCCGGCCCCACACCCACCGCCCCGCCCACGCGCAGGCGCCCCATCTCGTCCTTGGCGCTGAGCGGGTACTTGCGCAGCTTCTCGATGTCCTTGATGGTGATGAGCCCCTTGAGTTCACCCTTGTCGTCCACCACCAACAGCTTCTCGATGCGGTGCTTGTGCAGGATGGCCTTGGACTGGTCCAGGGTGATGCCCTCCAGGGCGGTGACCAGGCGGTCCTTGGTCATGACCTGGTCCACCCGCTGGTCCAGGTTGGTCTCGAAGCGCAGGTCGCGGTTGGTGACGATGCCCACCAGCTTCTTGCCCACCACCACCGGCACGCCGCTGATGCGGTAGCGGGCCATGACCTCCAGCACCTGGTGCAGGTTGGCCTCCGGCGAGACGGTCACCGGGTCCACGATCATGCCCGACTCGGACTTCTTGACCTTGATGACCTCCAGGGCCTGGTGCTGGATGGACATGTTCTTGTGGATGAACCCCAGGCCGCCCTGCTGGGCCATGCTGATGGCCGTCTCGGCCTCGGTGACGGTGTCCATGGCCGCGCTGACGATGGGGATGTTCAACCGTATCTTGCGGGTCAGCCAGGTGGCGGTGTTCACCTCCCGGGGCAGCACCCGGCTGTGGCCGGGCTGCAACAGCAGGTCATCGAAGGTCAGGCCGAGATCAAAAAGGTTGTCAGGCATGCCTATGTCTCCAAGGTTGCCGAGAGTGAAGCGCCCGCTTGGCGCCTGGCCGGGCCAGGGGACGCGCGGGATCAAGCGCCGATATGGGCCAAGTCGTCCAGAAGGATGCCTTCCAGCAGGCCGGCGTCCATGACCGTGAGCCGGTCCAGGCTTAAGACCGCAAGCAGGCCGCGCAGGATGGCCAGGCCTGGGATTATTATATCCGCCCGGGCGGCTTCCAGCCCTTTGAGGCCGCGCCGGACGGCCAGGGGCAGGCCGGCCAGGCGGTCCATCTCCCCCTCCAGGCGCGTGGCCGTCACCTCCAGGTTGTTGATGGCCTCGGGCTGATAATCCGTCAGCCCCAGCACCAGCGAGCCCAGGGTGGCGGCGGTGCCGGCGCTGGCCACCAGGCGCCGGCAGGTCCGGCCGGCCAGGGGGCTTAAGGCCTCCTCCACGGCCCGGGTCAGGGCCTTTAGCTCCGCCGGGGCGGGCGGGTCCGAGCGCAGATACGCCTCGCCCAGGCTCACGGCCCCCAGGGGCAGGCTAAGCGGGGGCACGGTATCGTCGCCCAGGTCCACCACCTCGCTGGAGCCGCCGCCCACGTCGGCCAACAGAGCCCCCGTGGCCGGGCCGGTCAGGCGGCTCAAGGTGCCCAGGCGCGAGAGCCGGGCCTCCTCCTGGCCGCTGAGCACCCGCGCCCGGTCGAGCGACAGCTCGCGCGCCAGCTCGGCCACCAGCGCCGGGCCATCCGCCGCCAGGCGGCAGGCCTGGGTGGCGGCCAGGGTCACCCGGCTGGCCCCCAGGCCCCGGGCCGTCTCCGCGAAGGCTTTGGCCTCCCGAAAGGCGGCTTGCTTGGCCTCGGGGTGCAGTTTGCCCCCGGGGTTAAGGCCTCTGCCCAGGCGGGGGGTGGCCAGGCCGCGCCCCACGGCCCGCCAGCGGCCATCCTCCACGTCGGCCACCAAGAGGCGTAGGGTGTTGGAGCCCAGGTCCATGGCCGCGGCGCGAATCACGAGGTTGTCGGTCACGATGTAACAGGTATGGCGGCAGGTTGCAGGGTGCACCCCATGACGTGCGTCCATTGGTGGAGGTTGCCCCTTTATCTAGCAGACCGGGGGCGCCTTGACAAGGCCCAAGCCCCGCGCCGGGCGGCTGGATTAACCGCCCGGCTGTGTTATTATCCAGGGTCATGAACAACTTGGAACCCAAGGGACTTCTCTGGCGCCTGGCCGGGGCCAAAACCGCCGCCCAGGTTTCCCTGGAACTGGGAGGGGACAAGGCCCTGGAATCACTGCTCAAGCAGACCGGCTACGCTGGCCAGCCCCAGGGCCTGGCCAGCCGCCTGGCCGGCGAGCTGGAGCGGGGGCTGCCGCTTCGGCTGGGGCCGGGGGAGCGCCGGGCCTCCCTCTCATGGGGCCAGGCTGGCAGGGTGGCCGGATCATCGCCCTACGCCTGGCCAACTGGCTGTGGGGCTTGCGCTTCATGGGCGGGGACTTGGCCGGGGCTCCCGAGCTGGTGGCCAGGGTGGCCCTGCACCTATGGCTCATGGCCCAGGCCCTGGCCGCCGAACTGGAGCAGGGCCGGGCCGCGCCCGGCGCCGGCCTAGTGGGACCAGCCGCCGCCCTCTTGCTGTTCTGCGCTGGCCTGCCCTTCATGGAGGGCGTGGCCCAATGGCAGCCCCTGGCCGTGGCCTGCCTGGGGCCGGCCCTCATGGCCGCCTGGCAGGACGGCCCCCTGGAGGCCACCGCCCTGGCCGCCGAGGCCTGCGAGTGGGCCGGCCTGGGGCTGTGGGTCGGCGGCCATCTCAAGCTGGAGCTGCCGGGGGTGGTGGCCGGGCTGCACAAGATGGCTAGCCTTTGCCGCGCCCTGGCCCCGCCCTGGGGGGCCGGGGCCTACTGGGGCCAGGGGCCAGCCGGCGCGGTTCTGGGCTTCGACCCCGCGCCGGAATCATGGTTCAGCGGGCCGGCCAATCTGGCCGCCGTGCTCTTGAGTGCCCCGGAACTGCGCGGCCCGCGCCAGGTGGACGAGCGTCTCTACTGGCTCCACGGCCCCGAGGCCGGCCAGAAGCTGCGTCTCTTGGCCGGCGGCCCGCCGCCGGCCCCCCTGGAGGCCCCCGGCGTTGGCTTGGGGATTCTGGCCGCCCTGATGGCCGGCCACAAGGTGGGCGCGGCCCTGGTTCTGGGGGCCGGACAAGACCCGGCCGCGGCCCTGTCCCTGTCCTTAAGCCTGGACGGCCAGGGCTTTCTGCTGCCGCCCGGGCCAGCCGGCAGCGGACCCCTGGCCCCCCACCTGCGGGCGCGGGCGGCCCACAACGCCATGCGCGTTGACGAGGCCGAGCCCCGGGGCGGGAACGTGGTCCTGGAGGGCCTGCAAAGCGGCGCCCGTTACCGCTTCCTGGCCGCCAGCCACGACGGCTACGCCTTCTTGAAGGACCCCGTGCGGCTACGCCGGCGGGTGTATCTTGACCTGGCCCGGGGCCTGGTCAACATCGTGGACCAGGTGCAGGCCAAGGGCCGGC
>JACQYR010000205.1:0-4478 GCA_016208115.1 Desulfarculus sp. | reverse complement strand
GCCCGTGGACTGCCAGGTGCAGGCCCTGGCCGACGGATCGCTGCTTCTGCAGGGTGGCTTTGGCCGGGCCTTTTTGCGGCCCGAGCCCAAGGCCCACGTCAGCCTCTTTCTGGGGCGCAGCGACCCCACCCTGGGCTGGCTGGCCACCCATCTGGGGCAGGTGGTGCCCGCGCCGGTGGTGCGCATCCAGGCCCTGATGGAGGGCAACGCCCGCCTGACCACGTTGCTGGCCTTAGAACCGCCGTCCCCTGCGCCGGAGGCACCAAGGGCGGGGGAGGGCGCATGAGCGGCAACCTGGGCATTTTCGTTTCCTCGGACCGGCACCTGCACCACCTGCTGGGCATCGCCCGGGCCGCCCACGCGGCCGGCAAGCAGGTGACGGTCTTCCTCACCCACCGGGGGGTGCTGCTGACCCGGGAACCGGCCTTTGCCCAACTGGAGGGCCTGGCCCGGGTGAGCCTGTGCCAGGTCAATTTCCAGGCCTGGGGGCTTCAGGGCCCCGTGCCGGCGGTGACGCGGGAAGACTTCGCCAGCCAGGCCCGTCACGCCGCCATGATCGCCGACTGCGACCGCTACATGGTGCTGTAGGAGGACATGCCGTGCTGGTGCGCAGGGTGGCCATCTTGATACGTGAGCCCGGCGACGCCTGGGAGGGCCTGCGCTCGGCCCTGGGGCTGATGGTGGAGAACCTGGTGGCGGATTGCTATTTCATCGGCGCGTCCGTGAAGTTGCCGGCCGGCAAGACCCCCGGGGACTTCCAGGATAGCCTGGAGCTGCTGGCCGACCTGGACGGCCAATGCTTCACCGACAACCCGGCCGACGCCGAGAGCTACCGGTTGCTGACCCACGCCAGCCTGGAGCAGATGGCCGCGCGCTTGCCAGGCTACGGCCTGGTGATACCCTTCTAGCCAGGGCCGGCGGGAGGCGCCTGATGAAGCAGTTGCAGATAGTCAAGAGCCCGCCCGACGCCGCCACCGCGCTACTCATGGAGGCCTGCGGCCAGGGCCGCGAGGTCACGCGCTTTGACCTTTACCAGGACCAGGACTACGCCCGGCTGGTGAAACTCATCTTCAGCCATGACCAGGTGATAAGCTGGTGGTGAGCGGCCGCCACTGCCCCCTAACCTCTAAGACGAGGCCCCCATGTCCCAGCCTGCCCCGGTAGAAACATCTTGGGTCATCTTCAGGCTGCAAGGCCAGTTCTTTGGCCTGCCCGTGGACGAAACCTACGAGATGCTGGTGGTGCCCGAGGTCACCGCTTTGCCCCAGGCCCCGGACTACGTGCGCGGCATGATAAACCTGCGCGGCCAGGTCATGCCTTTGGTGGACCTGCGCAGCCGCCTGGGCATGGCCACCTCCCGGTCCGACAAGGACAGCCTGGTGCAGATGCTGGAACAGCGCGAGCAGGACCACAAGAACTGGCTGGCCGAGCTGGAGGCCAGCGTGCGCGAGCGGCGGTCCTTCCGCCTGACCACCGACCCCCACCAGTGCGCCTTTGGCAAATGGTATGACGCCTTCCAGACCGACGACCTGCGCCTGTCGGGCCACCTGCTCAAGTTCGACGCTCCCCATCAACGCGTTCATCAGGTGGGCAAAGAGGTTATTGACCTCATGGCCCGCAAGGAACACGAGGCCGCCCTGGCCCTCATAGACCGCACCCGCGACACCACCCTGGGCAAGCTGGTGACCCTGTTCGGCGAGGTGCGCGAGATCGTGCGCAAGAGCCAGACCGAGATAGCGCTGGTGACCCAGCGCCAGGGGCGGCTCCTGGCCGTGACCGTGGATGCCGTGGACGCCGTGGAGGAGCTTCAGGCGGGGACCGTGGAGGAGATGCAAGGCGGCTTGGCCGGCCTGGCGGCCAACCTGGTCTGCCGCATCGGCCGGCGCCAGGAGGGCGGGGCCATGGTGCTCCTCCTGGACCTGGGCCGGCTCTTCGAGGAAACTCAGAAGTTGTAGACCGGGGCTGGGCAGTTATGCCAGGTGTAATCAAATCGAAGGTACTGGTTGGCGCTGGACATGCGGGCCATGGATCCACCCCAAAGCTGTGCTTTTTTGGGGCCCCCGGGATAGGGCCCGCCGGGCGCGCCAGCGCCCGGGAGGCCGGGCAAAACCCGGGGTCCCCACAAAGCGAATGCTTTGTGGGGTGCAACCACGTTTTTGCCCGGCCGATAGTCAATCAAAGCCATGGATGGCTTTGATTGACGGATATAAAAGCAAGGGGGCGCTCCGGCAGGAGGCGCCCCCTTTGGGTTTTCTCGACGGCGGCTGGTGCTACATGTTGTAAAGCTCTTCGCCGTAGAGACGGATCCAGTCTTTCTTCAGGGCCTCCACGGCCAGGCCGAGCTGCTGTGGCCCCACCCCCAGGATGAGGATGGTGGCCTCGCCGGTCTGGATGGCCGGGTAGAGATACTCCAGATTGACCCCGGCGCGCTTCAAGGGGTTGAGCACCGCCAGCAGGCCGCCGGCGTGGTGGGGGGTCTCGGCGGCGATCACTTCGTTGATCTTGGCCTGTAGGCCCTGGCTGGCCAGGATGTTGGCCGCCTTGTCCGGGTTGTCGGGTACAAAGTACAACAAGCCCTCGCCGGCGGGGGTGGAGGTGGTGACGAACAGGGCGATGATGTTCACCCCGGCCTCGCCCATGAGCTCGCTGACCTTGGCCAGTTGTCCGGGCTGGTTGGCCATGCTAATGCAAATCTGCTTGACGGTCATGCCGGCTTCTCCTTGGTAGGGCTTTGGTAGCCTAAGTCCTTTTCCCCATGTAGCGCCGCCGGCGGGCTGACCGCCCCCACGGCGCTGGGCGAGTGCCTTGCTTACTTGGGCGTCGAGCCCTTGGCGGCCTCCAGGGCCTGGCGGGCGCTCTGGGCGCCGACCTGCAGGGCGCGGCGATTCAACTCCAACACCTTGGGCTTCTTGCCCAGGTTGGTATCGGCCAGGGCCTCGGAGAAGGCCTCCAAGCTCAAGACCCCGGTGGCCTGGGCAAAGGCGCCCATCATCACCACGTTGGCCGAGCGGTCCTCGCCCAACTCGTGGGCCAGGTCGGTGGCCGGCACCTTGACCACGTTCAGGTCCTGGCGGTTGACCACACTGCCCACCAGGGTGCTGTTGACCAGCATGATGCCCCCGGAGCGCACCAGGTTGGCATACTTCAACAGGCTGGGGTTGTTCATCACCACGGCGATGTCAGGGCTAGAGGCCACGGGGCTGGCGATCTCGTCGTCGCTGACCACCACCGTGCAGTTGGCCGTGCCGCCGCGCACCTCGGCCCCGTAGGAGGGCAGGTAGGTGACGTTCTTGCCCTGGCGCATGGCGGTGAGCGCCAGCATGTAGCCCATCATAAGCACGCCCTGGCCGCCGAAGCCGGCGAATACGCTCTTGATGGTCATTATTCGCCTCCCCCCTTGGCGTCCTGGTAGCCGGTCTCGTCCTTGATAACTCCCAGGGGGAAGACCTGTTGACCGTCACCCGCTCCAGGTACACGCTGCCCTTGGTCACGGCCAGCATCTGGGTCAAGTCCAGGGGCGCGCCGTCGCGGGCCGCCTGGCGGCCCTTGGGGGTGGTGGTGGAGCCCATGCCCACCAGGGTGGTGGGGGCCATCTGGCCGCCGGTCATGCCGTAGGTGCCGTTGTTGACGAAGATGGCCGTGATCTTCTCGCCGCGGTTGGCTGCGTGGATGGTCTCGGCGGTGCCGATGGCGGCGATGTCGCCGTCGCCCTGGTAGGTGAAGATCACGTGATCGGGCAGCACCCTTTTAAGCCCCGTGGCCACGGCCAGGGCCCGGCCGTGAGGGGCCTCGCCCATGTCCACGTCGAAATAGTTGTAGGCCAGCACCGCGCAGCCGGCCGGCGGCACGCCGACACAGCGCTCGCGGATGCCCAACTCGTCTATGGCCTCGGCCACCAGGCGGTGGATGATGGAGTGGCCGCAGCCGGGGCAGTAGTGGAGGACGTTGGGCTTGAGGCTCTGGGGGACCTTGAATACCTGCTTCATGACAGTCCTCCCACCAGGCGCGCGCGGGAGGGTCCGTCCTCGTTGAGGTGGGCGCCGTAGTAGTAGTGGCTGATCTGGTGGGCGATCTCCTCGGGGGTGGGCACCACGCCGCCGGGCCGGCCGTAGAAGTGGACCTGGGCCTGGCCGTTCACCGCCAGGCGCACGTCCTCCACCATCTGGCCGGTGTTCATCTCGAAAACCAGCAGATGCCGCACCACCCGGCTAAGCTCCTCCAAGGGCTTCATGGGGAAGGGCCACAGGCTCTTGGGCCTGAACAGCCCCACCTTGAGCCCCATCTCGCGCACCCGCTTGATGGCGCCCTTGGCGATGCGCGCCGAGGTGCCGAAGGCCACGATGACCAGGCGGGCGTCGTCGCAGAGGTAGGTGTCCCAGTCGGTTTCGGCCAGGGTAATGGCGTCGTACTTGCGCACCAGCTTGTAGTTGTGGTTCTCCAGGACCTTGGGGTCCAGCAAGAGCGAGAGGATGGTGCGC
>JACQYR010000204.1 GCA_016208115.1 Desulfarculus sp. | reverse complement strand
CAGGTCGGCCAGGTAGGCCACCACCGTGGTGGTGCCCAGGTCCACGGCCAGGCCCAGGCAGGGCTGGCCCTGGCCGGGGCAGACGTCCAGCACCCGCCGGCCCTGCCACAGGGCAGCCGCGACCCGGCCCCCCTGCTCGGCCAGGGCCGAGGGCAGGCCGCGCAGCACCCCCAGGGGCAGCTCGGCCCCAGAGCCGGCCAGGTGGGGTCCTAGCTCCCGGAGCAGGCGCTGGCCCTGGTCCGTGGGGGACTCCAGGCTGGGCGGGGGCACGGTCAGGTCCAGGCAGCGCACCGCCGGGTCCAGCTCCACGGGCGCGCCGGCCCCCTGGGTCAGGATGACCTGGCGGCCCTGGCGGCTGCGGAAGGGCACCCACACGGAGCCCCCCTGGGGCAGGCTGGTCTGGCAGGCCAGGCGAAAGCCCTGCTCCACGGCCTGGCCCAGGGCCGCGGCCTCGCCGGGCTGGGGGGGCGGCGGGTCGGGCAGGTCCAGGCGCACCTGGCACTTGCCGCACAGGCCCTGGCCGCCGCAGGGACCGGCCAGGGCCACGCCGGCGGCCCGGGCCAAGTCCAGCAGGGTGTGGCCGGGGGCCGCCGCCACCCGCCGGCCCAGGGGCTGAAAGACCACCGCCGCCGGAGGCGAACCCAAGCCGCAGTCCGGCGGGTCAGGCAAGGTCCAACAGTTCCTTGGCCAGGCGCACCGCGGCCACGGCGTCGGGGGCATAGCCGTCGGCCCCGCACTCCTGAAGCACGAAGCGGGGGGTCAGCGCCGCCCCGCCGCAGAGTATCTTGACCTGGCCGGCCAACTCGCTCTGCTTGATGGCCGCCACCGTGGCCTTGACGTAGGGGTCGCCGGTGGTCAGCAGGCTGGAAAGGCCCACCAACTGGGCCTGGTGCTCGCGGGCGGCCTCCACGAAGCCCGCCGCCGGCACGTTCTCGCCCAGGTTGACCACCTTGAAGCCCGAGCTCTCCAGCATCAGGATCACCAGGTTCTTGCCGATGTCGTGCAAATCGCCGAAGACCGTGCCCATCACCACGGTGCCCAGGCTCAAGGCCGCGTGCCCGGCCTGCTCCATGAGCGGCTTGAGCACCTCCAGGCCGGCCTGCATGGCCCGGGCGGCTATCATCATCTCGGGCACGAATATCTGCTTCTGCTCGAAGCGCCGGCCCACCTCCTTCATGGCCTCGATCATGTGCCCGTTGATGAGCGTCTGGGGGTTGGCCCCCTGCTCCAGGGCGGCCTGGACCAGGCCCGGCACCTCGGCGCGCCTGCCCTTGATGATGGCTTCTCTCAAGGCCTGCAAATCCGCCACGCGGGCATCTCCTTTGTAATTGGTTGGGGCCTAGATTTCTTCCTCGTGCTGGCGATAGGCGCCGATGAAGCCCATGGCGTACTCGTCCCGTCCCAGGAGCAGGTCGGAGACCAAGAGCGCCCGCCGCAAGTCCCAGACCGTGGGGTCGGTGATGGGGCAGGTGCAGCCGCGCAAGACGGCCATGGCCAGGAACACGGCCCCCACCGCCGGCCGCTCGGGCAGGCCGAAGGAGACGTTGCCGGCCCCCACGGTCTGGTTGACCCCCAGGCGGTCGCGTATGGCCTGCATGGCCGTGAGCACCGTGAGGCCAGCGGAGTCGTCGGCGGCCACGCTCATGGCCAGGGGGTCCAGCACCACGTCCTCGGCGGGGATGCCCAGCCGGGCCGCCTCGTCCAGTATGCGCTCGGCGATGGCCAGGCGGCTGTCCGCGTCCTTGGGTACCCCCCGGCCGTCCATGGTCAGCGCCACCACCGCCGCCTTGTACCTGGCCACCAGGGGCAGCACTTCCCGCAGCTTGGCCTCCTCGCCGTTGACCGAGTTGACCAGGGCCTTGCCGGGGTAGGCGGCCAGGGCCGCCTCCAGGGCCAGGGGCGAGGCCGAGTCCAGACACAGGGGGGTGTCGCAGACCTCGCCCACCGCCCTGACCGCCGCCGCCAGGGCCGCCGGCTCGTCAATGCCCGCCACGCCCACGTTGACGTCCAGCACCGCCGCGCCGGCCCGCGCCTGGCGCAAGGCCTCTGATTGCAAGGGGGCCATGTCGCCGGCCATGATGGCCGCGGCCAGGCGGGGGCGCCCCGTGGGGTTGATCCTCTCGCCGATGATGACCACGGGCTGGTCCGGCCCGATGACCACCCGCGCCTTGGCGCTCCAGATCACGGTGTGCATGGCTGACTCCCGATTAAGCCCAGGAAATACGGCCGTGCTCCCGGGCGGTCAAGAGGGCCGCCCGCACGTTCTCGTCGGGGGTGCCGAAGGTCAGCCCCACGGTGTCCACGGAGTAGTTGGTGAGCGGCGCGCCCTGGGCCAGGGCGTCCTTGACCGCCGCCGCCACCTCCTCGGGGGTGCCGTTTTTCATCAGCACCGGGCTGATGCGGGCGTTGAAGGCCACCTGGGGGCCCAGCATGGCCCTGGCTCGGGCGAAGTCGGAGCCGAAGCCGGCCTCCATGAAGGTGAGATTCGGCACCTTGGCGTAGTGCTCGACGACCGGGTCCACGCTGCCGCAGTGGTGGATGCCGAAGGGCTGGCAGCGTCCGGCCAGCCAGGCGTCGTAGGGCAGGCCGAACTCCAGGTAGGTGTCGCCCGATATCTGCTCCACGGTGCAGTTGGGCACCACGTAGGTCTTGGGGTCGGCCATGGGGGTGACGTCCACGGCGCCGGTGCCGGTCAGGGGGTACACCGCCCGCCAGAGCGCCAGCACGCACTGGGCGCAGAAGGCCAGCAGGTCGTGGGCGAACTGGGGATCCTCGTAGTAGTCAATGTAAAGCTCCTCGCCCCGGAGCTTCAGCGCCAGGTTCTGCACGCCGGTGACGTTGATGTCGCCCACCACGTGGCCATATTTGGCCTTGAGGTGCTCGATCTGGGCGAAGACCTCCTTCATGGGCCAGGCGCCGGCCAAGTCGGGGGGCTCGAGCCGGCGGCACTCTTCCTTGCCCAGGTTGCGGGGCATGGCCCAGGGCAGGGCGCCGTCCTCGAAGACGATCTCGCAGCCCAACAGGGCCGGCAGCATCACCATGCCGAAGGTGATGAGCGGCTTGGGCCTTGGCTCGGGCTGGCCCAGTCCCACGTCGCCGAAGCGCTGGTGTAGCAGCCGGGCCATCTGGGCCTGGGTTTGCACCCGGTAGTCGGCGTCGAAATAATATTGCCGGCCAAAGGACAGGCCGTGGTTCTGGTGCCACCAGTCCGGGTAGAACCCCACCCCCAAGGGCACGTGCGTTCTCTGCTCCACCATTAGCCCCCTTTGTTAGGCCGTCCCCGGCATATTAACATCATAGGCCGGGGCATGGGCAAGAGCGCAAGCGGCGCGGGCCTGGCGTATAATACGGCCAGGCATGGCCGGGAGGTGTTCCATGACGCTGCCGCCCCACTGCCGGGTGCTGGCCTGCAAGGTGCTGTATCACGAGCTCAGGCTGTTGGGGGTGCCCGACGGCCAAGCCCTGTATCTGGACCAGGGCCTGCACCGCCACCCCGACGACCTGCGCCGCCAGGTGGCCCAGGCCCTGGCCCAACTGGAGCAGGACCCCGCCGTGCGCACGGTGGTCCTGGGCTATGGCTATTGCGGGGGCGGCCTGGAGGGGCTGGTGGGCCAACGGGCGCGCCTGGTGGCGCCAAAAGCTCACGACTGCATACCGCTCTTGCTGGGGCGCCACCTGCCCCCCGGGGCGGGGGTGGACCAGGGCGGTATCTTCTACCTTAGCCCGGGCTGGGTGGACTT
>JACQYR010000150.1 GCA_016208115.1 Desulfarculus sp. | reverse complement strand
GAAAGCCTGGGCCATGGTGGCCATGGCCCGCAGATTGACGTCTCGGGGCTGGGCTGGGTAGTTGGAGATGCAGTGCAGCAGCACGATGCCCTGGGGCAGGGCCTCCCGCAAGGCCTCCAGGGCCTGGCCCACCTCTTCCAGGGTGGACATGCCCGTGGAAAGGATCAGGGGCTTGCGCTTGCTGGCCATGTGTCTGAGCAGCGGCAGGTTGGTGATCTCGCCCGAGGGCACCTTGAAGGCCGGCATGCCCAGGCCGTCCAACAGGTTCACGCTAAGCTCGTCAAAGGCCGTGGAGAGAAACATGATCCCCGAGGCCTGGCATTGTTTCAGGATGGCCTGGTGGTCGTCCGGCGACAGCTCCAGGCCGCTGAGCATCTGCAACTGCCCCTGGCCACCGCCGGTGTTGGCCACCTGGTAGGCGGCCTTGGGGGCGGCGGCGCTGGCCACCTCCTCGGCCCGGAAGCTCTGGAACTTGACGGCGTCGGCCCCGCAGGCCGCCGCGGCCCGCACCAAGTCCAAGGCCCTGGCCAGACTTCCGTTGTGGTTAACCCCCGCCTCGGCGATGATGAAGCAGGGCTGTCCGCTGCCCACCAGGCGGCCGCCGATATCCAGAACGGTTCTTGCCATGCGGCTGCTCCTTGGCCAGGCTGTTTTAGCAACCAGCAAGCGTCTGACAACCTAACCCAGCACAACATATCAGGAAAGCCTTGGCCGCGCCAGATGGACCAGGATTGCCCTCCGTTCGCCGCGCCGGGCCGCACCGGGCACGCCGGGTAAGGGCGGGGACGCGGCGTCCGGGCTGTCCTTGACCGCCCAAATGGCGCGGGATTATTATCCCTAGTATAATTACCGGCTATATCAAATGGCCGCGGGCCACCGTGAGGGACAGCGCTTGAACTTCTTCCAGACACGCGCGGGCTCGGCCTTCGTGGCCGGCCTTATCATAATCGTTGGCTTCGGCGTGATCAGCCTGACCAGCTATCTGGTCTCCACCAGCTCGGCCAAGCAGGCCATCCTCACCAACAGCCTGCCGCTGACCAGCGACAACATCTTCTCGGAGATTCAGCGGGACCTGCTCCTGCCCGTGCTGGTTTCCTCCCTGATGCGGTCGCCAGCTTTTTGGTTTCCGCGCACACCCGGGCCTACTACCACGCCGGAGGCGTGCTCAAGAAGGTGCATCCCGAGGAGCCCCGGGACGTTTGGTTCTTCAGGGTCAGGGACATGGAGCCGCCCTACGCGGGCAATGTTGATCCCGACATGGCCAACCGGGACACCATGACCATCTTCATCAACTACCGGGTCCTGGACTACCAGGGGCGGTTCCTGGGCGCCACGGGGGTGGGCATCACCGTGGGGGCGGTCAAGAGCCTGATCGAGCATTATCAGGAGCGCTTCGGCCGCACCGTGTACTTCACCGACGGGCAGGGCCAGGTGGTCCTGCACGGCGCGCGCTACCGGGGCGCGGCCAGCCTGGACCAGCGGCCCGGCCTGGCCCCCCACCTGCCGCAACTACTCAAGACCAACGAATACTCCGCCGAGTTCAGCGAGGAGGGGGGCACCGTCCTGCTCAACGCCCGCTACATACCCGAGCTCAAGTGGGTCCTGGTGGTGGAGGAGTCGCCCGAGGACATCCTGCGGGGCTTCCGCTCCACCCTGCAAGCCAACCTGGCCATCTGCGCCCTGGTCACCCTTTTGGTGGTCTTGCTCAACCGCAAGACGGTGCACTACTTCCACGACAAGCTGGCCGGCATGGCCCTGCGGGACGACCTGACCGGCGCGGCCAACCGCCGCTCCTTTGCCATCTATTTCGCCCAGCTCGCGGCCCAGGCCCGGCGTCAACCCGAGGACCTGAGCGTGCTGTTGATGGACCTGGACGACTTCAAGTCCATCAACGACCAGCACGGGCACCTGGTCGGCGATTTGGTGCTCAAGCAGGTGGCGGCCCATGTCAAGGCCCATATCCGGGACTGGGACGTACTCTGCCGCTGGGGCGGCGAGGAGTTCCTGGTGTTGCTCAAGGGCGCCGGCCTGGGCCAGGCCACGGCCATCGCCGAGCAGTTGCGCCAGGGCCTGGCCACGGCCCGCTTCGGCCAGGAGCCGGCCGCCATCACGGTGACCATGAGTATCGGCGTGGCCCAGTACCGCCCCGGTGACAGCGAGTCAGGCCTGGTGGGCCGGGCCGACGACGCCCTCTACCGCGCCAAGGCCGGCGGGCGCAACCGCGTGGAGGCCTTGGCGGCGTGAGGGGTGACGGCACGACCCGCCTGAGCCCCTGCAAATTCGGTCTGCTTCTGGCCGTTCTGTCCTTGGCCTTGCACCTGCTGGCCTGGCCCCTGGTCTTTCGGCTGATAATCCTACCCGAGGCCAGGACTGACCGTCAGGGCTTGCTGGTGGAAGAGTTCGCCACCGCCCAGCCAGGCGGCTCGCCCAGCCGCGTCAGGCATCATCCCGCCACGCGCCTGGAATTGAGCCAGCCAGATACATCCCTGCGGGCCCACGGCCTGTGGCGGGTGAAGGCAGCCGGTTTCTACCAGCTCGAAATCCAATGCGATGACTACGGCTCCCTGAGCCTGGATGGCCGCGCCCTCATCAGCCAGGAGCCGGCCACCTCGAGCCACAACCAGGGCCAGGCAAGGGTGTTCCTGGAGGCCGGCCCCCACCTGCTGGCCGTGGGGCTGCACAACGGCCCGGGCAGCGGCTGGCTGACCATCCGGGTGGCCCCCGCGGGCATGGAGCCCGCCCCCTTGCCCCTCGAGGACGTCGGATTCATTGATTTGGGCAACCTGAGCGCCTGGTTGAGGGCCGTGGCCATGGCGCAGGTGGCCGGCCTGGCCGGCCTGCTGGCCGCCCTGCTGGGTCTGGCAGGACTGGCGGCCCGGCAATCCCCGTGGCCGCGGCCGGAAGAGCGGCCGGGCCAGGTTCGTGCCGTTTCGCGCCAATGGCATTGGTTCGACGGCCTGCCCTGGGGCGGTGGCCCCGAGGCCCTGGTGGTGGCGGCGGTTATTCCCTTCCTGTTGCTGCTGGACCGCGGGTTCCTGCGGCGCCCCTTGGCCCTGGCCTTGTTGTCCGGCCTCTTGCTGGTCAAGCTGGCGCTGTGGACCTGGGCCCCCGCCAGCGGGTGGCTGTTGAAGGCCTACGAGGCCCCCGCCAGCCTGGCGGCCGGGCAATGGGAGCATACCTACGAAACCCGCTGGCAGCCCCAAGGCTCGGGCGTGCTGCAAGGTCCCTTGTGGGAGGGCGCGGATCTGCCCCTGGCCTGGCAGGCTCGCAAGCCCATTTCCGAGAGCGAGCGGGTGGGCCAGCCCCTGATCCTGGAGGTGGAGGGCTATGTCCGCCTGCCTCCGGGGGCGGGGCTGGCCTTGGTGGCCGCCGGGGCCTCCGGGTGGTTCACCCTGAGCGGCGGGCAGGACCGGCCATGGCGTCTGCCCGTGGCGGCGGGCCCGGAGCAGGTGAAGGACACGCATTCGGGCGCCTGGCCAGGAGGCAAGGCGGCCTTGCGCGGTGTCATCAGCTACGACCGCCGACCTTGGCGGGAGTGGTCGCTCATACCGGTGCTGGTGGAGCCTGGCGGCGCGGCGCGCGTCTTGGACCAGGGCGGGGTGCTATGGCGGGAGTGGGAGGGCCTGGACCTATCGGATGCCCAGTTGGGACTGCTCAACTTCCTGGCGCGCTTTTTTGATGGGGGCATCGTGTGCTTCATGTTGGCCTGGGGGGGCTGGGCCTTGGCCTCGGCGCGGGACCGGGGCCTGCTCCGCCCCTGCCTGCTGGCGGCCTCGGGCATGGGCCTTCTCTTGCCCTGGGTGTTGCGCGGACTGGGGCTGGAGAGCCACGCGGCCCTGATCTGCGGCCTGGCCGGACCGCTGGCGCTTTTATGCTGGCAGGCCGCCCGGCAGCCAGGCCTGGCCCAGGCCTGGACCCCGGCCCTGGGGAGAGTAGCGCTGCTGGCCCTGGGGCCGGGGCTGTTGGGCCACTTTGTCCTGGACTGGTGGCCGCAGGCCGGCCAGGCCACGCTGCTTTCCTATGGCGACGATTTCGGGGTCTATCAGCTCTATGCCCACAAGATGGCCGTGGAGGGCGACTGGTGGCTGCGCTACATGCAGTTTCTGCATTTTCAGCCGCTCTATCCCTACATCGTCTCCCTGCTGCACGTCTTTTTTGGCCAATCCATGCTGGCCCAAGGCCTATTGGACGTCTGGGCGGCCCTGGGGGCGGCGGCCCTGCTGCCGGTGCTGGCCAGGCGGATGGGGTGCCCGGCCGCCCGAGGCCTGGCGGCTTCGGCGATCTACCTGGCCGCCGAGCTGGGGCCGGATTTTTCCTGGCACCTGGGACGGGGCCTGCAAGAGCACACGGCCATGCTCTTCTTGCTGCTGACGGCCCTGGCCGCCACCTCGGCCTCGGGGAGGACCTGGACCTCGGCCTTGACCGCCGGTCTTTTGGCCCTGCTCACCTATCTGCTGCGCCAGGATTACGCCGGGGCCCTGGCGGGCCTGGGCCTGTGGGCGGCAACGCTGCGCTACGCCGGGGGCGCCCAGGGCTGGCGCGGCCTGGGGGTTAGCGCCCTGCGCGGCTGGCGGTGGCTCCTGGCCTATGGTCTGGTCCTGTCTCTGGGGCCGCTGTTGGTCCTGGGGCGCAACAAGTTCATCGGTGGCCTGGCGGTGCTGACCAATCCTGGTCACATAGATCACTTGCTGGGCGCCACCAGTTGGCTGCACAGCATGGCCACCATCCTCTGCGTGGCCCCCACCCCGGGCTACCATTGTTACGCCGCGTGGGTCCTGGTGCCCGGTGCCCTCCTGGGCCTGGCGGCCCTGGTCTGGCGGGGCTGGCCCCTCAGGGGCTATCCTCTGGCCTTGGGGGTGACCCTGGCCGGCCTGCTGGCCCCTTATCTCATCATCGCCCCTTATGCCTACGAGCCCCGCCAGAGCATCCATCTGCTGCCCCTGGCGGCGCTGTCCCTGGCGCTGGCCTTCCGCGAAGCCAGGGCGGAAGGCGGGCGGGGCCATTAAAAAAGCGATCGCTCGCTCGCTTTATGCTTACCAAAGTGCCGGCGCTGGTGCATGATTAGCCAGAGTCGGGCAGCCGCCCCATGGTGGCGCGGCCAGGAAGAGACCAGCGGCATGAGCGTGCTGTACATCATCCGTCACGGCCAGGCCAGCTTCGGCCAGGCTGATTACGATCAGCTCTCCGACCTGGGCCGGCGCCAGGCCAAGCTGACCGGCCAATACCTGCGCGCGGCCGGCATAACTCCCCACGCCGTCTTTGCCGGCGCCCTGCGGCGGCAGGGGCAGACCGCCAGGGCCGCCCTGGCGGGCCTGGCCGCGCCAGGGCCCAGCCTGCTGCCCGGCCTGGATGAGTACGACTCCGGCGCCATCCTTAAGGCCCTCTTGCCGGCCATGTTGCGCGAAGACCCCTCCCTGGAGGCCAGCCTGGATGGCATGTACCAGGACCGGCGGTCCTTCCAGGTCATTTACGAGGGGGCCATGCGGCGCTGGGTCTCCGGCCAGTACGACCTGGACGGCTGCGAAACCTGGCACGCCTTCCAGGAGCGGGCCGCCAGCGCCTGGCAACAGGTGCTGACGGGCCACCAAAGCGGCAAGACCGTGGTGGCCTTCACCTCGGGCGGACCCATCGCGGCCATCCTGCAGCAGGCTTTGGGCCTAGAAGACCAAATGGCCCTCAAGATGACCTGGGTCATCAAGAACGCCTCCCTGACCAGCTTCTTCTACAACGGCCGCGACCTGACCCTGTCCAGCTTCAACTCCACCGCTCATCTGGAACAGCACGGCGACCCCGGGCTGATAACCTACCGGTGAACACCCTAGATCAAGGACGCTAGCCATGGACTTCGACCTTTCGCCAAAGATGCGGGTCATCCTGGAGATGATAAACGAGTTCGTGGAAAGGGAGCTTATGCCCCTGGAGCACGAGTACCTGCACCGCCCCTGGGAGGAGGTGGAGCCCCGGCTGGCCGCCAAGCGCGAAATGGTCAAGCAGATGGAGCTGTGGGCGCCCCTGCACGCCAAGGAGCACGGCGGCATGGGCCTGGACCTGGTGGAGTACGGCCTGGTCTGCGAGGCCCTGGCCCGCACCCCCACCGGGGTCTACGTCTTCGGCTGCCAGGCCCCCGACGCCGGCAACATCGAGATTCTCATGAAGTACGGCACGCCCGAGCAGAAGGAGCATTACCTTGACCCGCTCATCAAGGGGCAAATCCGTTCCTGCTTCTCTATGACCGAGGTGGACCAGCCCGGCTCCAACCCGGTGATGATGGACACCACGGCGGTCAAGGACGGCGGCGACTACGTTATCAACGGCCACAAGTGGTACACCTCCTCGGCTGACGGCTCCCAGTTCGCCATCGTCATGGCCGTCACCAACCCCGAGGCCAAGCCCCACCTGCGGGCCTCCATGATAATCGTGCCCACCGGCACCCCCGGCTTCAACCTGGTGCGCAACATCCCGGTGATGGGCCACACTGGCGGCGGCTGGCACAGCCATGCCGAGATACTCTACCAGTCCTGCCGGGTGCCCCAGGCCAATCTGCTGGGGCCAGAGGGCCACGGCTTCGTCATCGCCCAGGAGCGCCTGGGACCGGGGCGCATACACCACTGCATGCGCTGGATCGGCATCTGCAACCGCTCCATGGAGCTGATGTGCCAGCGGGCGCTGACCCGCGCATCGGCTCCGGGGCGCAAGCTGGCCGACGAGCAGATCATCCAGGCCTGGATCGCCGAGAGCGCCGCCGAGGTGCGCGCCGCCCGCCTGATGGTGCTAAACTGCGCCTGGCTGATCGAGAACAAGGGCGTCAAGCAGGCCCGCCAGGACATCTCGCTCATCAAGTTCTACACCGCCGGCGTGATGCAGCGGGTGGTGGACAGGGCCTTGCAGGTGCACGGCGGCCTGGGCATGACCGACGACACGGTGCTGGCCAGCTTCTACCGCTTTGAACGGGCCGCCCGCATCTACGACGGCGTGGACGAGGTTCACAAGGTTTCGGTGGCCAAGCGCATCCTCAAGGAGTTCGCCACGGAGCGCGGCATCCAATGACCTTCGCCCAGTTCAGCCGCCAGGCCAGCCTGTCGCGCGGCGACATCTGCCGCGAGATATTGGCCAGCCACCGCGAGTCCATCAAGGCCAAGAAGGAGGCCACGGCGGTCAAGAACCTGGAGCTGATCTTCGACGCCACCCTGGCCTTGGCCAACCAGAAGGGCTTCCAGGCCATGACCGTGCGCGACCTGAGCCGGGCCACGGGGCTTTCCATGGGGGCGCTCTACGACTACTTCACCAGCAAGGAAGAGCTTCTGGAGATGGTCTTGAGCACCGGCCGCCGGGTGGTGATGCGCCTGTTGGAGCGGGGCCTGCAAGAAGCCCAGGGGCCGCTGGAGCAACTCAGGGCGGCCATCCGCACCCACCTGTTCCTCAGCGAGGCCATGCAGCCCTTTTTCTTCTTTGCCTACATGGAGGCCCGTCACCTGGGCGAGGAACAGAAGGAGCGGGCCAAGCAGAGCGAGCTGGCCACCGAACGCCTGCTGGCCGAGATCATCCAACGGGGCGCCAAGGCCGGCCTCATGGCCCCGGGGGACCACCAGATGGCCGCGGCCCTCATCAAGGCCATGTTGCAGGATTGGTACCTCAAGCGTTGGAAGTACGCCAAGCGCCGGGTGAGCGTGGACCGCTACGCCGGCTTCGTGGAGCGGGCCGCCCTGGCCCTGTGCCTGGGCCAAGGTCTGCCCAGCCCAGGCGAGGAGATGACCGGATCATGAATCTGACCGACCAGGCCACCGAGATCAGGCAGGGCGAGGAACTGGACCTGGCCCGGGTGGAGAGCTTCCTCAAGGGGAGCATTCCCGGCCTGGAGGGGACGCTTTCCGTCAAGCAGTTCCCCTCGGGCTACTCCAACCTCACCTACTTCATCACCGTGGGCGGCCGGGAGATGGTGCTTCGGCGTCCGCCCCACGGCACCAAGGCCAAGAGCGCCCACGACATGGGGCGCGAGTACCGCATACTCACGGCCCTGCGCCCCCTGTTCCCCTACTGCCCGCGCACCCTGGCCTACAGCGAGGACCCGGCGGTCATGGGCTGCCCCTTCTATGTCATGGAGCGCATCAAGGGCATTATCCTGCGCCGCGAGGTCCCGCCGGGCCTGGACCTGGGGCCAGAGCGCATGCGCACCCTCACCCAGCGCCTAGTGGAGGTGATGGCCGAGCTGCACGCCGTGGACTTTCACGCCGCCGGCCTGGAGAACTTCGGCAAGCCCCAGGGCTACGTGGGCCGCCAGGTGGAGGGCTGGAGCCGGCGCTACCGCGACGCCCGCACCCCCGACGTGCCCGACGGCGAGGAGGTCATGGCCTGGCTTTTTTGCCACATGCCCCCCGAGAGCCAGGCCCCGGCCATCATCCACAACGACCTGAAGCTGGACAACGTGGTGCTGGACCCGGACGACCCCATGAAGATCATCGGCGTGTTGGACTGGGAGATGGCCACCCTGGGCGACCCGCTGATGGACCTGGCCTGCACCCTGGCCTACTGGGTGCAAGGCGACGACCCGCCCGAGTTGCAGGCCAACGCCAGCATGCCCACCAACCGGCCGGGCAGCCTCAACCGGCGCCAGGCCATCGAGTACTACGGCCAGATCACGGGCCGCCGCATGGAGAGCATAGGCTTCTACTACTGCTTCGGCCTGTTCCGCCTGGTGGTCATCGCCCAGCAAATCTATTACCGCTTTTATCACGGCCAGACCAAGGACCAGCGCTTCGCCCGCCTGCCAACCACCATCAAGGCCCTGTTCAGGCAGGCCCAGCCCCTGATGGCCGGCTAGAAGCCGGGTTCGCCGCCCAGTCAAGGAGAAGAGCCATGAGCAAGTTTTCGGTGTCCCTAGTGCGCTACGAGAAACCCCTGGAGTCGGTGGCCAAGGCGGTGGAGCTTTGCGGAGGCCTGGGGCGCATGCCCGCCTTGGCCAAGGTCTTCATCAAACCCAACATCGTCTACTGGACCAAGGCCGTGCCCTTCCCCAAATGGGGCGTCATCACCACCAGCCGGGTGGTGCGGGACATGGTGGAGCTGCTGGCCGCCCACGGGGTCAGAGACATCACCATCGGCGAGGGCATGGTGATGGGCCGGCCGGGCGACAATGAGACCCCGGCCCACGCCTTTCTGACCCTGGGCTACCAGGAGTTGGCCCGGCGCTACGGGGTCAAGGTCATCAACACCTTCGAGCGGCCCTTCGAGGAGGTGGACCTGGGCGACGACATGAAGCTCTCCTTCAACGCGGACGCTCTGCACAGCGACTTCATCGTGGACCTGCCGGTGATGAAGACCCACGCCCAGACCATGGTCAGCCTGAGCATCAAGAACCTCAAGGGCCTGATTGACATCAACTCGCGCAAGCGCTGCCACAACCCCGACCCCCAGAAGGACCTGCACCTGTGGGTCTCGCGCCTGCCCAAGGCCCTGCCGCCCGTTTTCGCGCTTATTGATGGCATCTACACCTCCGAGCGCGGCCCTGGCATGGACGGCCAGATGCACCGCTCCAACCTGCTGGTGGGCTCCTGGGATGCGCTCTCGGCCGACCTGGTGGGCGCCAGGCTCCTGGGCCATGACCCGGCCCAGGTGCCCCACCTGGCGCATTTTGCCAGCGACGCTGGCCGGCCCTTGGACCTGAGCGACGTGGAGGTCTTGGGCGAGCGCATCGAGGACCTGGCCAAGCCCCATGAGTGGACCTTCCCCTACAACGAGGACAACTCACTGCCCCTGCTCATGGCCCAGCGGGGTATGAGCGGGGTGAGCTTCTACAAGTACGACAGCACCATGTGCACCTACTGCTCCAGCATCAACGGCGTGGTGCTCACGGCCATCGCCCTGGCCTGGAAGGGCCAGCCCTGGGACGGCGTGGAGGTGCTCACTGGCAAGAGGATGCAGCCCCGGCCCGGCGCCAAGAAGACGGTGCTCCTGGGCAAGTGCATGTACCAGGCCCACAAGGACAACCCGGACATCGCCCAGATGATCCCGGTCAAGGGCTGCCCGCCCAAGCCCGAGCAGATCGTGGAGGCCATGCACCAGGCCGGCATCATGATTGACCCGGCCATCATCATGGGCATGGACCGCCTGCCCGGTTCCTACATGAAGCGCTACAAGGACAAGCCCGAGTTCGACGAGAACCTGTTCCGGGTGGTGTAGGCATGCTGGGCCGCGCGCGGCCGGGGAGGTTTGACATGCAGCGAGTGATGGTGGTGGGGGCGGGCTTCATGGGGGCGGGCATCGCCCAGGTCTGCGCCCAGGCCGGCAACGCCGTGGACCTGGTGGACGTGAAAACCCAGGCCCTGGACAGGGCCATGCGGGGCATGGGCCGCTCCCTGGACAAGCTGGCCCAGAAGGGCGTGATCGCCGAGAGCCCCCAGGCGGTGCTGGCGCGCGTCAGCCCCCAGGGCGGCCTGGCCAGCGCGGCCCAGGCCGACTGGGTCATCGAGGCGGCCCTGGAGATAGAGGGCCTCAAGCTGGAGATGTTCGCCGAGCTGGGCCGCCTGGCCCCGGCCACCACGCCCCTGGCCAGCAACACGTCTTCCATACCCATCAGCCGGCTGGCCGCGGCCACGCCCCACCCCGAGCGGGTGCTAGGGCTGCACTTCTTCGGGCCGGTGCCGCTCATGGGCCTGGTGGAGGTGGTCAAGGCCGACCAGACCTCGGACGAGGTGCTTCAGCGTGGCGTGGGGTTCATCCGCTCCCTGGGCAAGACGCCGGTGAGAGTGAACAAGGACCTGCCCGGCTTCGTCATGAACCGCATCTTCGGGGCGGCCTTCCGCGAGGCCGCCGACCTGGTGGCCGCCGGGGTGGTGACGCCCGAGGACGCCGACCTGGGCATGAAGCTGGGCTACGGCTGGAACGCCGGCCCCTTCGAGATCGCCGACAACGCTGGCCTGGACACCATCGCCCTCATCGGCCAGTTCATGAAATCGGTGGGTGAGCACGACCTGGCCCCGCGCTCGGACCTGGTGCCCCGCCTGGTGGCCCGGGGGCGCCTGGGCCGCAAGGCCGGGCATGGCTTTTACCGCTATTCGCCAGAGGGCAAGCGTCTGCCCGGCTGGGAGGCGGACTAGCCGCTTTCAGGCCGGCATGATCTGGTTAACGAGGCGCGGGCGGGGGCCAGTCCCCGCCCGCTGAATTCTTGGCGGTGTTTGGTTCTAGTGGGTGTAGGTGCCGCCGCAGACATTGATGGTCTGGCCGCTGATGTAGGAGGCCTCGTCGGAGACCAAAAAGGCGATGACGTTGGCCACCTCGCGGGGCTGGCCCAGGCGGCCCAGGGGGATCATGAACTGCGTTAGCATGTCCCGCTTGGCCTGGGGCATGGTCATGAGCATCTCGGTGTCTATGGAGCCCGGGGCCACGGCGTTGACCCGCACGCCCTTGCGCCCCAGCTCCTTGGCCGCCGAGGCGGTGAGGCTGGCCACCCCTCCCTTGGCCGCGGCGTAGTTGAACTGGCCGGCCACCCCGTAGCGGCTCACCGACGACAGGTTGACGATGGCCCCGCGCCCCTGCTGGCGCATGGGGATCATGCAGGCCTGTAGGCAGTTGAACACGCCCTTGAGGTTGACCTCGATCACCTGGTCCCACTGCTCCTCGGTCATGTGGTGGCCGATGGCGTCGCGCACGATGCCGGCGTTGTTGACCAGGATATCCAGCCCGCCCAGCTCGGCCAGGGTCTGCCGCACCATGGCGTCCACGAAGGCGCGGTCGGCCACGCTGCCCACCTTGATGAGCGCCCGGCGCCCCAGGGCCTGGATTTGCTCCCCCACGGCGGCCAGGCCCTGGGCATGCAGGTCGCAGATGGTGACATGGGCGCCCTCCTCGGCCAGGCGCAGGGCGGTGGCCGCCCCGATGCCCTGGGCCGCGCCAGTGACGATGGCCACTCTGTCGTTGAGTCGCATGCTGTCTATCTCCTGCTCCACGGACCGCCGGTGGAGGCCAGTCCTCCCGCCGGGCGCGGTTGTCCGGGGTGAAACAAGGTTTTGCGCGCAGGCCCCAGGCGGGGTTGTCGTCACGCGGACATTTTCAAGGCCTGGGCCACCTCCAGGGCCAGCGCTCCCTGGGCGGTCTCCTGGCAGGCCTGCAAGGCCCGCCGGGCCTCGGCCCCGCCGATGCGCCCCAGGGCCCAGGCGCACATTGAGCGCACCCGCGCGTCCTCCTCGCGCTCCAGGGCCTGGGCCAGGTCCGGCACATACATCTGGTCGCGGGTGTTGCCCATCACCCGGGCCACGTTCATCTTCCAGCGCCAGAGGTCCTTGGACTTCATGTAGAACATGTGCGGCCAGATGTTCCGCTCAAAGTAGGTCACGTCCATGGCCAGGAGCTTGGGCAGCTCGAAGGCCGGGGCCTTGGCCGCCACCCGGGGGTTGGGCGGCAGGTCGGCGCTCAGCCAGGGGGCGTTGCGCGGGCAGACGTTCTGGCAACGGTCGCAGCCGTAGACCCACAGGCCCATGGGCTCGCGCAGTTCCAGAGGGGTCAGCCCCTGGCCGTAATAGGTGAGGAAGGAGATGCAGCGGCGCGGGTCAATCTTGCGCGGCCCCTGCAAGGCGCCCGTGGGGCAGGCCGTGAGGCAGGCGTTCTTGCACCAGTCCGGGCAGCCCAGCACCATGGTCGGCTGGCCTGGGATGAAGGCGGCGTCCACCACCAGGGCGATGGGCAGCACCCAGGAGCTTTGGCGGGCCACCTGGCTGGAATAGAAGAGGCAGTTCTTGCCAAAGGTGCCCAGCCCGGCCAGGGCCGCCGCCAGGCGGTGGGGGGTGTGGAAGGGCACCTTGACCTGCACGCCCTGCT
>JACQYR010000153.1 GCA_016208115.1 Desulfarculus sp. | reverse complement strand
GTTCCTGATGGCCTGCAGGACGCCGCCGTCCTTGGCGCGGATGGCGCAGCGGCGATTCTCGATGGGCTTGTCCTGGCCAGTGTCCATCAGACCGCAATGATGCTCGCAAGGCCCCAAGGCAAAAAGCCGGCAGGGCTGACCCAGTACTTCCCGGGCCTGGTAGCCGGTCACCTCCTCGAAGCGGCGGTTGACGCTGGTTATCCTCTGCTCCAGGTCCACGGTGAAGATGGGCGTGGGCACCATGTGGAATATCTGCCCGGTCTGGCCCAGGGCCTGCTCCAACTGGCGGGCGCGCTCCTGGGCCAGGGCCTGGGCCCGGCGCGCCCGCCCCTGGGCCAGGTGCAAGAGCAGGGCCGCCAGCAGGGAGACGGCCAGCAAGCCGCCGCCTAGGGCCAGACCAGGCCAGTGGCTGGCCTCTTGCAGGAAGGCCCGCGAGGGAGTAGCGGTCACGCTCCGCTGGCGGCCGGCCGCCGTGAAGACATGGGTGTGGACCAGTTCCGGGGGCAGGTCGCGGACCTCGGGCTGGGGGCCGGCCTCCCGTTGGCGGTAGGACAGGCGATCCTCCCCGGTGGCCGCGCAGTCTTCCAGGAGCAGGTTGGCCTGGGCGCTGGCGGCGTGCAGCAGGGACAGGTCCACCAGGTCGCTCAGGGTCAAGAGGCCCAGCAGATAGCCGCGCAGGGTGCGATCTTCGGGCGGCCGCTGCCCGGCCCCGGCCTGGTAGAGGGGCAAGAGCACCATGATGCAGTGGGGCCGCTCCACCGGCAAGTGGGGCAGGCGCTGCCGGCCGGTGGCGGCGGGATGGCCGCTCTGGGCCGCCGTGGACATGGCCGCCGCCACCTGGGGCACCGCGGCCATGTCCAGTCCCAGCAAGACCTCGCCGGCCTTGATGCGCTCGCCGCCCAGCAAGAATAACACCGGGAAATATTCGGGCCGGCGCCCGGCCGGCTCCAGTTGGCTCTGGGCGTCCAGTTGGCGCACCTGGAAGCCGGTCAGGCCTTCGGCCGCCGCCCGGGCCTCCAGGGCGGCCCTTTGGCCGGCGGCCACCTTGGGCAGGTAGGCCAGCAGATTCAAGCCGGCATGGCGGGCCATGATGGACTGCCCGTAGGCGCCGAAGCCCTGGCGCTCCAGGCCGGGGGTCAGGGCCATGAACTGGGCGAAGTCCTCCAGGCCGGACAGGCTGACATTCAGCTCCCGCTCCACGGCGGCGCAGAGCGTCCGCGCCCGGCGCTGGAACTCGGCGGTCTGCTGGCTTTGTTCCAGGGCCAGCACGTACCAGGCCACCGCCAGGCTGACGGCCGCGCCCACCGCCAGGGTCAGCCAGGGCGCGAGGCCCAGGCCGCGGAGACGCGGGGGTGAGGGACTTTTTGGTGGGGGCGGAGTCTGGCTAGTCAAGTCCTGGTCTGTCCCTCGGGCAAGGTTGATGGCGCGGGCTTGCGATGCTCTACCCCAATTAGGATAGCGCCTTTGGGCCGGGGCGCCAAGCGACGTAATTGTCTGAGGAATGACAACGTGGCGCCAGCCGGGAAAAAAGGCGCCGCCGGCCTGCATGAGCCGGCGGCGCCCTGGCGAAATGCTTGGCGGGGCGGGGCTACTTGCCCTTGGGCTTGGCCATGTTTTTGGCCTCGGGCAGCACCTCGGGCAGGCGCTCGGGCGTCACGTGGCAGTCGCCGCACATCACCGGCCCCTTGGGGTTGCCCTTGATGGCCGCCTTGTTGTGGCAGTCCTTGCACTGCTTGTGGAAGGCGGCGGTCAGCGAGACCTTGTTCTTGGCGTCGGGCACCACCTTGTGGCACTCGGAGCACAACAGGCCCTCGCTGCTTTTCAGGTTGAAGTAGCTGTCGAAGTCGTGGTGGCAGGTGATGCACTCGATGTTGGCCGAGTGCTTGTTGTGGGTGAAGACCACCAGGGGGCGCTCGTGGGGTCCCATGGCCTTGCTGTTCAAGATCATGAGGTCGTCCTGGGCGAATGCCAGGCCGGCGCACAGGGCGCAGGCCAGAAGCAGGGCCGTACCAAGCTTCCAGTGCTTCATGGGGCGCCTCCTTTACTCTTCGCTCTCGGCGTTGGCGCCGGCGTCTTCTTCGTCCTCGTCCTGGGGCTTGAATTTGTCGGGGATTATCATCATCTCGGTGATGAGCTCCTTGAAGGAGACCACCTTGTAGCCCAGCTTGTATTCCTTGTTGATGTCGTTGAGCTGATCGAAGCAGTTGTGGCAGGGGCTGATGACCACCTTGGCGCCGGTGGCCTTGATCTGATCGGCCTTGACCTTGCCCGAGGCCATGCGCCGCTTCTTGTACTCCGGCCCCATGGGGATGAAGCCGCCCCCGCCGCCGCAGCAGTGGTTGTACTCGCGGTTGGGGGTCATGTCGACAAAATCGTCGCAGAGCATGAGGGTCAGCTCGCGCAGGTATTCCGAGAGCCCGCCGGAGCGGCTGACGTTGCAGGGGTCCTGCACGGTCACTCTCTCTTTGAGCTTCTTGGCGGGGTCAATCTTGATCTTGCCCTCGCGGATCAGCTCCACGAAGAGCTGCACCGCGTGCTTGACCTTGACCGGGGGCTTGCCCCCGGGGATGTCCATGAAATAGGGGCCCTCAAAGCAGCCGGAGCGGTAGGCGTGGCCGCACTCGGTCATGAGGATGTATTCCACGCCCAGTTCCTGGGCGGCCTGGTACATGTTGCGCACGGGGATGGCCGCCGCGGCCTTGTCGGCGCAGAACATGGCCAGGTTGGTGCAGTCCCAGCCCTTGGTGGGCACGCACCAACTCTCCTCGGCCACGTACATGATGATGGCCATCATGCCCACGTCCTGGGGGTAGTACACCGGCTCGCGGGGGTTGACCGTGTACATGTACTTGGCGCCCTTGACGTCCACCGGGATGTTGAGCCCCACGACCTCCTCGCCCCACTCCTCGGCCATCCACTCGCAGGTCTCTATCCAGTCCTCGTTGGACACCGCCATCTGGTTGCCGGTCTCGATGATGTTCTGCTTGGTGCGGGCCAGGCCGGCGGGCAGGATGCCCTGGGAGTTGCACACCGCCCGGGCGGTCATGAACATGGAGGCCATGTCTATGCCGAAGGGGCAGAACATGGAGCAGCGCCGGCAGACCGAGCACTGGCCCCAGACCACCTCCTTGGCCTGGGTGAGGAATTCGCGGTCTACCTGCCCCTTGCGCTTGTACATCTCGCCCAGGGTGGTCTTGATCTTGTAGGCCGGGCTGAGCTTGGGGTCCTTGTCGTGGGCCAGGTAGAAGAAGCAACTGTCGGCGCACAGCCCGCAGCGGGCGCAGATGTTCAGCCAGGTGCGGAAGCGGGCGCCCTTGTTCATCTCCAGGATGCCCTTGATCTGCTTTACGTTGTGCTCTTGGGCCTCGGCGGCCGTCTGTTCCATATCGGTCTGCGACATATGCTCACCTTCCCCGCAAGGGATTTTGCCTTAACGTTCGCTTACCAGGTGCGGGCGCCCAGGCGGCCTTCGATCTCGCGGCGCGCGCCCATCTCCGAGCCGATGAAGGCCCGGGTGAAGAAGAACAGGATGATGTGCCCCAGCTTGCTGAAGGGGATGAGTATCAGCATCACCTCACCGGTGAGGATGTGCAGGTTCAGCATCAGATCGTAGGGGCCGATCTGGCGATAGGCCAAAAAGCCGGTGAGGAAGGGGGCCAGCACCAGGATGAGCAGCAGGTAGTCCCAGCCCTCGGAGATAATGCGCACCTCGGGGCGGGCCAGGCGGCGGATGAACAGGAAGACCAGGCAGGCCATGACCACCATGGTGCCGTAGTCGGCCAGCTTGTCGGACAGGGAGGGCAGGCTGATCCCAAAGGCCTCGTCCCACAGCACATTGTGGGCGCCCAGGAACAGGGGTAGGGCCAACAGGCCCACGTGGAAGACCCAGAAGACCAGACCGAAGATGGGTTGTTGCCGGAAGGAAACGCTGCCCAGGGGGATCAACCAGTGAAAGATGGAGCGCCAGGCCCAGGACCAATCGAAGTGGTTGTAAAGTACTTTGTCGCGCTCCTTGCTGAGGCCTATGAGAAAGGCCATGCGCACAGCCAGGCCGACAAAGAAGATGGTAAAGGCTATCCAGGCTCCGGGTCCGCGTAAGAATTCATACAATTGGTACATGGCCCGCGTTTCCCTCCCTAATTTATCCAGTCTTTACGTGGGTTTCACGCACACACCCCTCGATGTGCAATGTTGCGTTCCAGTTGGTGCAAGGCAGGTAAATTCTAGTTGTGTGCAGTGCGCGAAGTCAAGGACTTACCTCGCGGCGGCCCGGGTTTTTTCGAGTACCAATGCACATTTGGCACTAATTACCACCCGGTAAGAACCTGGCCTTAATGGGTGTATGCCGTTTGTGCACGCTCCCCGGCGGGCTGGCGGCGGCGGGCTAATCCTCCTGGTCCAGGACGCCCCTCAAGCGTTCGCCCAGGTCCTGGCCGGCGGCGTCCGGGGCGCTGATGGCCACGTCCCCTGGCCGGGCCGCCCCCAGGCCCAGTTGGGCGGCGCGGCTTATCTGCTCCTGGGCGAAGACGGGCCGCCCCATGATCTCCGGGGTGGAGCCCAGGAGCTTGAGCAGGGCCACCCCCACGGCGTCCAGGGCCACCCGGTCGCCGGCGCTGGCCAGGAAAACCCCCGCCCGTGCCCTTTGCCCCTCCATGGGGCCGCCGCTGACAAAGGCCTCCAGGCCGTCCAGCAGGATCAAGGCCGGCCGGAAGGGCTGGTTCAGCTCGGCGATCATCAGGCGCTGGTGGGGCGAGTCGTGCAACTGTTTCATATAGGGGAATCCCTGGCGGCCGCCGGGCAGCACCCCCACGTGCAGCTTCAGCGACATGGTGAAGACCCCGCCGTACTGGTGGGTCTTGAGGCAGCAGGTGGAGACCAGGCAGGGGCTCTCCAGCACCGGCCGGGCCACGCGGAAGCCCTGGGGCCAGTGGCTATGGGCCGGCCGCACCTCCACCCAATCTTTTTCGGGCAGATCGTCGAAGACCAGGGTGGCCACCCCCAGCCTGTCCAGCAGGGGGGGCAGGCCCTTCTGCTGAAGCACCTGACGGGTGGGATGATAACTGCGCTCGCCCAGGGTGATGGAAGCCGCGCCCATGTCCCACAGGGCCTCTATCAGGGCCGCCAGGGTGTCGTTGTGGCTGGAGCCCGGGCAGGGGTCGGCGGTGTTGAGGTTGGGCTTGAGCAGCACGTCCTGGCCGGCCACCGGGTTGTGTCCCAGGTGCTTTAGCACCGCGGCCACGCCCCGGGCGCGGTCCTGGGCCACGGCCAGGGCCACCAGGCTGGGGGAGGCGGCGGTAGCTTGCACCGGGGCGCTCTCTGGGGCCATGGTGAAACTCCTTTGGGTTGGCCTTCAACTCTCCAGAGGCAACAGGCGCCTTAGAGACACCCCCTGGGGGGTCACCCGGGCCTGCGCCACCCAGGCCTGCACGCCGGCGGCCAGGGCCTGGGCCAGGAGCCGGGCATAGTGGGGGTCTATGTCCCGGGCCGGGGCGAAGCTATGGGCGTCATCGCGCTGCACCAGGTATACCA
>JACQYR010000152.1 GCA_016208115.1 Desulfarculus sp. | reverse complement strand
GTGAAGAACAGCTCGGCCGACGCCGTGTAGATGAGCTTGGCCCCGGCGGGCAGGTAGGGTTGCAGGGGCTTTTTCAGCAGGTCGTAGAGGTGCTCCTTGAAGAAGAAGGCCACCACGAAGGCCCCCAGCACGTCATAGCCCGAGCGGATGAGCCGCACGCGCAGCTCGTCCAGATGCTCCATGAAGTGCATCTTGGAAAAGGCGCCCTCGCCCTCGGCGGGCTGCTCCGCCTCTTGGCCGGTGCCGGTTTTGGGGGCTTCTTCGGGCTCAGGCATCGGTTTTGCGCGGAGCCTCGGTGGAGGCGGCGGGCGAAGGCTTGTCAACTGGGGCGGCGGCCTGGGCGCCGGCCTGGGGCTGGCCGGCGGGCTGGCCCTCCGGGGAGGGCGGGGCCTCCGGCGCTGGCTGGTGGTGCTCGCTTACTATGCCGTCCATGACCGCCATGCGCCCCTCCAGGTTCTCCTGCGGCTTCTTGGGCTCCAACAGCGGCGCGGCGGCCTCCTCGTCCGTGACGGCGGGGGCCTCGAATTTCTTCAGCTCAGGCGTTGGCTGGGCGGCGGCGGGGGTGGTGGGGGGCTGGGCCTCCAGGTCCAGCAGGCCCTTGGGGTTGAGGCTGGAAACCGTGTCCTGCATGGTGCTCTTGATGCCCTGCAGGTCCTTGAAGGTCTCGTTGTCGTGCAGATTGGACTTGAGGTCGTCAGTGGCCTTGCGGAATTCCTTAAGGCCCTTGCCCAGGCCCTTGGCCAGGTCGGGCAGCTTCTTGGGGCCCACCACCACCAGGGCCACCACCAAGACAAGCAGCAGTTCTTGGAAGCCTATGCCCAGCATATCGGCCCTTGTGTGATGCGATGAACCGCGCCGGGAGCCCGCGCGGCCAGAGAAATATCGGCCTCCCGGTACCTTAGCCTGCCGAGGCGCACGATCCTGACATAGCCGGCTGAAGTCTACTCTGGTGGGGGGGTAGTGTCAAGGTGAGCCCCCAGGGAGGCCAGGAGCGCCTCCACGCGGCGGGCCGTGGCTAGGTCCACGCCGGCCTTTTGCGCCATGTCCTCGGCTTTGGCCGCCTTGAGCCCAGCCAGGGAGCCGAAGGCCCTGAAAAGCCGGCGCCGCTTGTTCGGACCCACGCCGGGCACCTCCTCCAGGATGGACTTGGTGAGGGCCTTCTTGCGCAGGGCGCGGTGATAGGTGATGGCGAAGCGGTGGGCCTCGTCGCGCAGGCGCATCAAGAGCAGCAGGCCGAGGTCGCGGGGCTTTAAGGCCACCGGGTTCTTGCGCCCGGGCAGAAAGACCCGGTCAGGCTCGCCGTCTCGGCCCTTGGCCAGGGCGATCAGGGGCGGCCGGCGCTCCGGGAGAACGCCCTCCAGGGCCTTTAGCCCTGCGCTGAGCTGCCCCTTGCCGCCGTCCAGCACCAGCAGGTCCGGCAGCTCCAGGTCGCCGCCCAGGCGGCGGGCCACCACTTCGGCCATGGCCGCGAAATCATCCGGCGCGCCCTCGGCGCCGATGACCTTGTAGCGCCGGTAGCCGGCCTTGTAAGGCAGGCCGTCCACAAAGCACACCAGGCTGGCCACCGTGAGGCTGCCGCCCAGGTGGGAGATGTCCATGCACTCCAGACGCCGGGGCGGATCGGCCAGGCCCAGCTTGACCGCCAGGCCGGCCAGCACCACGGCGGGGCTGGGGCCGGCGGCCTCGCGGGGGCGCGCGGCGTTCATCAGCGCCAGGTCCAAGAGGCCCTTCTTGTCGCCGCGCTGGGGCCGGCGCAACTCCAGGCGTTGGCCGGCGGCCTCGGCCAGCACCTCCACCACCAGCCCGGGGTCGCTGGGCATGTGCGACACCAGCAGCAGGGGCGGGGCCGGCGTCTCGGCGGTATAGAGCATCACCAGGGCCTGGGCCATGACCTCCTCGGGCGGCTCGGGCGGCTGCCCCAGGTCGTGCAGGTTGCTGGCCACCACTCGCCCCCGCCGCACCTTGAGCATTGCCAGGCGATAGCCCTGGTCGTCCTCGGAGAGCCCCAGCACGTCCAGGTCCTCGCCGCCGGCTTTGGATACCCGCTGGCGCTCCAGGGTCTTGGTCAGCGCCTGCCAGCGGTCGCGCAACAATGCCGCCAGCTCGAAATGCTCGTCCTGGGCGGCCTGGCGCATGGCCCGCTCCAGTTCGTGGGCCACGGCCTCGCCCTGGCCGGCGAAAAAGGCCTCGATCTGCCTGACCAGCTTGGCGTAGTCCTCCTTGGTGATTTTGCCGGCGCAAGGCCCCGGACAGCGGGACATCTCGTAGTCCAGGCAGGGGCGGGCGCGGTTGCCCAAGGCCCGGTCGGAGCAGCGGCGCAGGGGGAAGATGCGCTGCAAGAGGTGCATGGTATGGCGGGCGGCGCCGGCGCTTTCAAAGGGGCCGTAGTACTTGGCGCCATCCTTGGGGTTGGGCCGGCGCACCAGGTTGAAGCGCGGGAAGTCGTCCCGCACGCTGAGCCTGAAGTAGGGATAGGACTTGTCGTCCTTGAGGTCCACGTTGTAGCGCGGCCTGTGGCGCTTGATCAGCGTGGATTCCAGGATCAGCGCCTCCTTCTCGTTGGCCGTGACCACGTAGTCCACTTTTGCCACGTGGGCCACCATGGCCCGCACCTTGTGGAAGTAGTACGTCGGCGCCTGGTCCTCGCGGGCATAGGACGACACGCGGGATTTAAGGCGCTTGGCCTTGCCCACGTAGATGATGCGCCCTTGCGCGTCCTTCATCAGGTACACGCCGGGGTCCTGGGGCATGTGCGCGCACGCGGCTTTGATGGCGTCAACGGACATGGAGCAAATATATCAGGAAGATGGCGGGAGGGGGCAAGCCTGGTTTTGGTTGCGCCCCAGGCCCATGGCTTATAGAGTGGAATGAACCGGGTTGGCGGCGCCGGCCCCGTAACACAACAACGTGGAGAGAAGTCAGGTTTCGCTTGGCCATGCCCAAGCCCCGGGGCTGGGGGGACGTATCAACACACGGCAACACCAAGGCCGGCGGCGAGGAGCGCAGGAATGAAATTAGGTTACAGGCGATTAGTCTTTGCCTTATTCGTGATTATTTTTTCTCTCGGCGCCTGCGGCAGCGCCAGGTATGACTCGATTGATTATTCCCGCCCCGAGCATTGGTTGTCTCTGCCTTCATCAGCTACCAAAGGCGTGGATGTTTTTTACCTTTATCCAACCTCCTGGCAAAAGGTAAATGCCAGCGACCCCAGTATTTGCGAGATAAACAATCCTTCCATGCTCTATAACTCCGTGTTGGCGTTCAATAGGCAGGCCACGGCCTTTGAACCCGTGGGCAATATTTACGCGCCCTATTACCGGCAAGTGGACCTGTCACCCACGCCAGAGGTCAGGACGCAACTGACGGCGGGCATTCCCACCAGTGATTCGGTCGCGGCCTTTGACTATTATCTCGATCACTACAATAACGGGCGTCCGTTCATCCTGGCGGCGCATTCGCAAGGCTCCGACGTGCTGGTCAACCTGCTGGCCGGCTATATGAAAGAGCATCCTGTTGTGCAGCAGAGAATGATCGCCGCCTACGTGATCGGCTATTCGGTAACCACCTCTTATCTGGCCGACAATCCCCACCTGAAGTTCGCCGAAGGCCCCGATGACACGGGGGTGATAATTTCCTACAACACCGAGGCGCCCGACACGGTGGCCGGGACCAACCCGGTGGTTTTGCCCGGCGCCCTGGCCATAAACCCCATCACCTGGACCAGGGGCGAAACCGTGGCCACGGCCTCGCAAAACCTGGGCTCCATACGGCTGAACCCGGATGGCAGCGTGGTGCGGGATGCGCAGGGCAACATCCTTAAGGTGATGAACTATGCCGACGCACAAGTTGACCTGGCCAGGGGCGTGGTGATTTGCACCACCACCGACGAAAACAAGCTGGCGCCGGGCAACGCCACCTTTGGCCGGGGCGTTTACCACAGCTTTGATATTCCATTCTACTATTATAATATTCGCGCCAATGCCGCCAACCGGGTGGAGAAGTATCTGAATAAGCAGTAGGGAGACGGGGGAAGGGGACGGCATGGTTTTGGTTGCGCCATTGGGCCGTTGGCGCATAGAGTAATCAGCGGGAGGTGGCCATGGCCCTGGACCGGCTGATACAGGAAAGACGCGCCGACATCCTGGCGGTGGCGGCCCTGCACGGGGCACAGAGGGTGCGTGTCTTCGGCTCGCGGGCGCGGGGGCAGGGCGGCCCGGCCAGCGACCTTGACCTGCTGGTGGACCTGGAGCCCGAACGCACGCTCTTGGACCTCATCGCCATCAAGCAGGACCTGGAAGACCGCCTGGCCTGCCGGGTGGACGTGCTCACCGAGGCGGCCTTGAGCCCGTATATGCGGCAGCGGGTGATAGACGAGGCCGTGGCGCTGTAACCACCAGCCCACCAAGATTGTTCATGAATATAGAAGAAACGTAGGTTGGGTTAGGGGCTTTAGCCCCGTAACCCAACAAGTACAATGGAAATGAAGATGTTGGGTTTCGCTGTGCTCAACCCAACCTACGGGGCTTTGTTGAGTGGCAGTAGCTTCTCCCCGTACCCAGACATGGTAACCCATTTGAGTTTAATGATCGAAGGATTCAATATCTCACAATAGATGTCACCAATGATGCCTTCGTGGTTCAACAATATGTTGTGGGCATCTCTTACAATTGCTTCCAAGTGATAGAAAAGTAACGCACAGTGCAATATAGTGCGCTCGTTAGCATTTTGATCTTTTTCCATCAAATAACGTAGGGCCACACCGTCTGAAATTTCTGCGATAATTAATATGCCAATAGGCGATTCCGTATGACTTCTAATTGTTTCAACCTCCGAGCAAAATACCTCAATATTGTTCTTCCCGCTTTTTGGTTTGCCGAGCAAACTTTTTACATAACTATACATATCATCGGCCATATTATTCGCTATTTTTTTCAGGAATACACCCGCGAATATTATAAATGGCGACCAACCTGCGAGGTTGTTAAAAAATTCGATATAAGATGGAGGCTCTGCCGACTTAAATTCAATGCCGCCTTCAATTATGGCATGTACATTTTCCATTTTGTTTATCTCGGTAACCAGCGTTCTTATCAACTTGGGATCAATATTTGCTGTAGGTGTGATCTTCATCGCTATCCTTCGATGTAATTGGAAATATAATTGATTAAGATTAGAGATGCTCTATTATCTCACCTCCCCTTCAACTCCTCCGCGGGTGGCCCGGACAACTTGTTGTCCGGGTGCCGCAGGCACAAGAGGTTCTTCCAGGATTCAGCACTTGAGCCCCAATTATTAATAATCAACCTTGCGTCTTATCTCTTGTCGCTACGCGACCTGGACAACGAACTTACTCCAGGCCACCCAGCAAGACAAATTTGGTGGATTGCCACGTCGCACCCCTGCGCGGGGTCCCCAGCGGGCCTGCCCGCTGGGGTGCTCGGGGGTGCTCCTCGCAATGACGCCCATCCCTGATTCATGCTCTCGCGCGCTCGGCCACAACAATATATGTTGGAATAGCCCCCCGAGACAACCATTTCCATGATATCTTTTTCCCCCGCCACGAAACAGCCCCACATCACCGCCACTTCAACTCCTCCGCCTCCAGCTCCCGAATCTTATCTCGTATCAACGCCGCCTCCTCGAACCTTAACTCATCCGCCACGGCGTTCATCTCCTTCTTCAGCTTCTTTATCATGGCCGGGATTTCCTCGGGCGGCACCTCGGAGGCGGCGTCCTTGGGCGCGGTGCTGTAGTCGCTCTCCAGCTCGTGGGGCAGCATGGCGCCGATGGCCTTGATGATGGTCTGGGGGGTGATGCCGTGCTCGGCGTTGTAGGCCTCCTGCACGCTACGGCGGCGGTTGGTTTCCTCCATGGCCCGCTGCATGGAGTCGGTTATCTTGTCGGCGTAGAGTATCACCTGGCCGCCCACGTTGCGCGCCGCCCGGCCGGTGGTCTGGATGAGGCTGCGCGTGCTGCGCAAAAAGCCCTCGCGGTCGGCGTCCAGGATGGCCACGCAGGTGACTTCTGGTAGATCTAGCCCTTCTCGTAGCAGGTTGATGCCCACCAGCACGTCGAAGACCCCCTGGCGCAGCTCGCGCAAAATCTCCACGCGCTCGATGGTGACGATGTCGCTGTGCAGGTAGCGCACCTTGAGGCCGTTGTCCTTGAGAAAGTCGGTCAGCTCCTCGGCCATGCGCTTGGTGAGCGTGGTGACCAGGGCGCGCTCGCCGCGCGCGGTGACGGCCTTCAGCTCGCCCAAGAGGTCGTCCACCTGGCCGCTGGCTGGGCGCACGGCTATCTCGGGGTCGGTGAGCCCCGTGGCGCGTATGATCTGCTCCACCACCACGCCGCCGGCCTGCTTCAGCTCGTAGTCGGCCGGCGTGGCCGAGACATAGACCACCTGGTTGACCAGCGCCGTGAACTCCTGATGCCGTGGCAGTAGCCCAACTCCTTCATCATCTCGATGTCGAAAAGCGTGCGCTCGCGCACCCGCTGGGCCTCGATCAGGCGATTGCCTTGCTCGAAATAGGCGATGCGCTCGGCCAGCTCCTGGCGGATGGCGTGGATGGCCTGCTCGCGTATGGCCTGGCTGGTGACGTAGTGGCTGGCCGGAAAGATGGTGGCCCGGGTGGTCTTCTCCACCACCTTGCCGCGCAGGGGGTCTATGAAGGCGATCTCCTCCAGTTCGTCGCCGAAGAAGGACAGCCGCACGGCGCGGTCCTCCTCGTAGGCCGGGAAGACCTCCACGTTGTCGCCGCGCACCCTAAAGGTGCCGCGATGGAAGTCGTACTCGTTGCGCTCGTAGAGAATCTCCACCAACTTCTTGATGAGCGCCTCGCGCTCGATGTCCTGGCCCACCTCCAGGTAGATGAGCTGATCGGCGTAAGCCTCGGGCGAGCCCAGGCCGTAGATGCAGGAGACAGACGCCACGATGACCACGTCCTGGCGGGTCAGGAGGGCGTAGGTGGCGGAGTGGCGCATCTTGTCAATTTGTTCGTTGATGGAGGAGTCTTTTTCGATGAAGGTGTCGCTGGCCGGGATGTAGGCCTCGGGCTGATAGTAGTCGTAGTAGGAGACAAAGTACTCCACGGCGTTGTGGGGCAACAGCGCCTTGAACTCGGCGTAGAGCTGGGCGGCCAGGGTCTTGTTGGGGGCCAGCACCAGGGCGGGCTTGCCGGCCCGGGCGATGACGTTGGCCATGGTGAAGGTCTTGCCGCTGCCGGTGACGCCCAGGAGCACCTGGTGCTTGACCCCGGCGGCCAGGCCCTGGCTCAGCTCCTCGATGGCCCGGGGCTGGTCGCCTTGGGGAGTGTAGTCGCTCTCAAGGCGGAAGGCGTCCCCGCCGGGGGTGGGGGCGGTGCGCCAGTAGTGGGCCGTATAGTCTGATTCGCGGGGCATGAGGGCGCCCTCGGCCTAGGGTGTTGGGGGGGCTGCTAGGAAAAGATTATCTCGCCGTAGTACTCGGGCAGGTCGTCCCGAAAGCGCTTGGCGAAGCGCTCGGGAAAAATCACCCGGCTGACCGCTTGCAGGTCGAAGTCCAGGCGGCCGAAGACCCGCCACTCGCGCTCCATGTAGTAGTTGGCCGGGTCGTCGGCGGGCAAGCCGGCGTCGTAGAACTTGCACAGGCTGAAGAAGTGGAAGACCAGGAAGCCGAGCAGATCGTTGACCTGCTGGTTGCTCAAACCCGGGGCTAGGGAGGGCATGTCGCCGTCGCCCATGGTGGGCAGGTTGCGGAACAGGCTCAGGATCATCTGGTGGCGCTGGTCAAAGTGGCTGGCCAGGTCCACCTGACGGCCGGGGCTGGTCTCGATCTGGGCCTGGCGGGGCAGATAGAAGACCGGGTTGGCGCCCTTGGCCACCAGGAAGGCCTTCCTAAAGGCCAGGCCGAAGCGGCTGAACTTGCCCATGTGGATGGCCAGGTCCGGCACCGGGATGTCGGAGAAGCAGACCACGTTGGGCTTGTAGTATTCGTTTTCGCTGAACTTGGAGGCGTCGGCGTAGGCGGTGTGCTTGGTCTTGTCGGTGCCCAGTTGGCCGCCGCGCAGGATGTTGACCAGCAATTCGTACTGGCGGTCCTCGGCCTCGGGCTGAGCGCGCAGGCCGCGCCCCACGAAGTGGGTCAGCTCGTCGGATACGTAGCGTTGCAGGGTCACGGGCGCCTCCCGTGGTGGTTCAAGCCGCCGTACGCAAGGGCCTGAGCAGGGCGGCGTGGCTGCCCCAAATCTGCGGGCGCTCCAGGACCTCCCAGCCCTGGTCGCGCAACAGGTCCAGCTCGGCGGCGAAGTCGGCCTGGCGCACGTGGAACCTGGGCTCCACCACCAGGAAGCAGCCCTCGGGGCGCAGGCTGGCCGCCACCTGCCCCACGAAGCCGACCCGCCCGGGCACCTCGTGCAGCATCCAGAAGGCCAGGGCAAAGTCCACCTGGCCAGCCAGGTCGGCTATGCCCAGGTCGTCGGGCCGGCACCGGCGGGGCTCGATGCGCTGGCTCAAGTTCTGCTTGGCCGCCCGGCGCTTGAGGGCGGCCAGCATCTTGTCTTGCAGGTCCACGCTGATGACGCGGCCCCCCTGGCCCACTAGGTGGGCCAGGCCCAGGGAGAAGTAGCCCATGCCGCAGCCCAGGTCCAGCGCCGTCTGGCCGGGGGCCACGAAGGGCTTGAGGGTGGCCACCGGGTCCTGCACCAGGCGGCGCAGGGGGTTGTCAAAGGCGTAGCAGAACCACCAGGGACAGACGTGCTCGGCCATGATTGGTGCCCTCGCCTAGGTTTCCACCCGCCAGCGGGTGCCCTGGGGGGAGTCCTCCAGAATGACGCCGGCGGCCTTGATCTCCTCGCGGATGCGGTCGGCCAGGGCGAAGTCCTTGGCCTTGCGGGCGGCCTGGCGGGCGGCGATGCGCTCCTCCACCCAGGCCGGGTCGGGGCCGTTGGCCTGGGGGCTGGCCTGGCCCTGCATGAACTCCTGGGGGTCGCCCTGCAATATGCCCAGGCGGCCGCCCAGGAACTTGAGCCGCGCGGCGCACAGGGACAACAGCGCCTGGCGCTCGGGGGAGTCGGGCTCCTTGGCCAGGCGGTTGGTCACCCGGGCCAGCCCGAAGAGCGCGCCAGTGGCGGCTGCCGTGTTGAAGTCGTCGTCCATGCCCCGCTCGAAGGCCTCCACTTGCTCCTCGATTTCCTTGAGCCAAGTCTGGCCGCCGGGGCTGGTGATGGCCTGGCCGGCCGGCGCCATCTGAGCAGCCTGGGCGGCCCTGAGCGCGGTGTAGAGTCGGCCCAGGCCCTGGGTCGCGTCCTTGAGGGCGTCTTCGCTGAAGTCCAGGGGCGAACGGTAGTGCTTGCTCAAGAGGAACAGGCGCAACACCTCGGGGCGATTGGTCTTGAGTATATCCTTGATGGTGAAGAAGTTGCCCAGGGACTTGGACATCTTCTCGTGATTGATCTGCACGAAGCCGTTGTGCACCCAGTAGCGGGCAAAGGGCCGGCCGGTGAAGGCCTCGGACTGGGCGGCCTCGTTCTCGTGGTGGGGGAAGAGCAGGTCCTTGCCGCCGCCGTGGATGTGAAAGGTCTGCCCCAGGTATTTCTGGCTCATGGCCGAGCGCTCGATGTGCCAGCCGGGCCGGCGCGGCCCCCAGGGGCTGTCCCAGTATTTCTGGCTCATGGCCGAGCACTCGATGTGCCTGCCCGGCCGGCCCGGCCCCCAGGGGCTGTCCCAACTGGGCTCGCCGGGCTTGCTGGATTTCCACAGCGCGAAGTCCAGGGGGTACTGCTTGCGCTGATCCACCTCCACCCGCGCGCCGGCCAGCATGTCGTCCAGGTTGCGGCCACTCAAAAAGCCGTAGCGGGCGAAGCCCCGCACCGCGAAGTAAACGTCGCCCTCCACCACGTAGGCCTGGCCCTGGTCCACCAGGGCCGCGACCATGGCCAATATCTCGGGGATGTGCTCGGTGGCCCGGGGCTCCAGGCTGGCCGGCAGCACCCCTAGGCTCTTCATGTCCTGGCTGAAGGAATCAATGTAGCGTTGGGCCACCTGGTCCCAGGGCTGGCCGGTTTCGCCCGCGCGCTTGATGATCTTGTCGTCAATGTCGGTGAAGTTGCGCACGTAGAGGACCCGGTAACCCCGGGCCAGCAGGTGGCGGTGGATGGCGTCAAAGGCCACGTAGCAGCGGGCGTGGCCGATGTGGGCGTCGTCGTAGACCGTGACCCCGCAGACGTACATGCGCGCCAGGCCGGGCTCCAGGGTGGTGAACTCCTCCTTGCGCCGGGTCTGGGAGTTGTAGATCACAAGCGGCATAAATCGCTCCGGGGTTTGCGGGTCTGGCGCGGGTCTAGTCAAGCGCCCTGGCGGGCGATGGTGGCCAGGGCCAGGGCGGCCATGCCCTCGCCCCGGCCGGTGAAGCCCAGGCCCTCGCTGGTGGTGGCGGCCACGTTGACCGCCGAGTCGGCCAGGCCCAGCACCCGGGCCAGGTTGTGGGCCATGGCCGGGGCCTGGGGCGCGATCTTGGGGCGCTGGGCCATAAGCGTAACCGACAGCGACAAGGGCCGCCAGCCCTCCTGGGCCAGGCGGTCCCTGACCAGGGCCAACAGCCCCAGGCTGTCGGCGTCCTTATAGGCCGGGTCGCTGTCCGGGAACATACGGCCTATGTCGCCCAGGCCGGCGGCGGCCAAGAGGGCGTCCATCACGGCGTGGGTGAGCACGTCGGCGTCGGAGTGGCCCAGGAGCCCCAGCTCGTAATCCAGGCGCACGCCGCCCAGCACCAGGGGCCGCCCGGGCGCCAGGCGGTGCGCGTCCAGGCCCTGGCCGCTCCTGGTCCGGGGCTCGCCAACCAGGCGCCGGGCCAGGTCCAGGTCCTCGGGCGTGGTGATCTTGAGATTCTCGCGGCTGCCCGTCACCAGTCGCACCTCCTGGCCCAAAGCCTCCAAGAGCCCCGCCTCGTCGGTGACCGACAGCCCTTGTTCCGTGGCCCGGCGCTGGGCCTCCAGGAGCAGGTCCAGGCGGAAGCCCTGGGGGGTCTGCGCCAGCCACAGGCGGGAGCGATCCAGGGTTGCTTGCACCCGCTGGTCTGGGCCGGCCTGTTTGACCGTGTCCTGGCAGGGCACGCAGGCCACCGCCGCCCCGCACGCCTTAGCCGCCGCCAGCACCCGGCCAAACAACTCCAGCGGGGCCAGGGGGCGCACGGCGTCGTGCACCAGCACCCATTTGGCCCCCAGTTCGGCGGCGGCCATAGCCCCGGCGGCCACGCTGTCCTGGCGCTCGCGTCCGCCGGGCACCACCAGGGCCACCTTGGGCAGGCGGTAGGGGGCCAGGCACAGCCGACGCAGTTCATCCTCGTGGCCGGGGGGGGCCACCACCACCACCTGGTCCACCTGGGGGACGTCCTCCAGCAGGGCGCAGGTACGGCTGAGCAGCGGCAGGCCGCCCAGGGTCAGGAATTGCTTGGGCTGGGCCGCGCCCATGCGCCGGCCGCCGCCGGCCGCGGGCACCACCGCCACCACCATGTCTTGCATCCAGGCCCCCCGTGGCCACGCGATGATTTATGATATTACCTGGGGCCGGCCCCGGAAAGGGACTGGTCCGCCAGGCCTATTATATATCAAGCGGCGGCCCTTGGCGTGCACGGCTGGCGATCGCGCAGGCCATGGACACCGGGGTGCCCCTTGGGCCTATAATGTCATGAGCCTGGGCAAGGAAAAGGACAAGCCTGCATGAGCCTCAGTTTATGGTTTTGGACGATCCTCACCGGGTCGCGCCTAAAGGGTCTGCTCCTGGAGGGGCGGCGTCTGCTCAAGAGCGAGCAGCTCACCGCCGCCCTGCACCTCTTCCGCGAGGTGAGCGAGAAGTGGCCTGACCGCCTGGAGGGCTACGAGGGCATGGAACAGGCCTACCGGGCCATGGGGCTATTGGAGGAGGCCCGGCGCGAGGCGGTCATCTCCGAGGCCCTTAGGACCCTGCGCGACAACCCCGCCGACCTGGACGCCCGCCTGCGCCTTATCAGGTCGCTGGTGGACAAGCAGATGTACGCCACGGCCTTGCCCCACACCGAACAGGCCCTCAAGCTGTCTGCCCACAACCAGGACGTGCTGCGCCTGGCCGGGGTGGTGCTGCGCTACAACAACCAGCTCACCCGGGCCCTGGAGGTCATCAAGCAGGCCCTGGGCAAGGAACCCCTGGCCGCCGACCTCTACGAGCAGCAGGCCTTCACCCTGCGTGCCCTCAACCGGCCCTTGGAGGCCACCCAGGCCGCCGGCGTGGCCAAGTCCCTGCAGGGCGTGGCCCGCGAGCCCACCAGCCAGGAGGCCATGGAACGTGCCATCTTTCAACTGACGGTGGTCAAGCGGCGCAAGCACGCCCTGACCCTGGTGGAGCGCTGCCTGGCGGATTACCCCCAGGCACCCGCCCTGCACTGCCTGCGGGCGGAGCTTATGATGGAGGAGGGGCGCCAGGAGGAGGCTCGAAGCAACCTGCTGGAGACCGTGGCCCTGGACCCCACGCGCCAGAAGGCCCATATCCTGCTGGCCGCCCTGTACCTGCAACTGGGCGACAAGGAGCGGGGGGCCTGGCACCGCGAGCTGGCTGAGTTGTTGGAGCAGGCCCGGCGCAATCCCGACCGCGTGGACGCCGACGGCATGGTGATCGAGGCCCTGCTGCGGCTCAAGCAGGTGGAGCAGGCCGAGCGCAAGGCCGAGGATCTTTGCCGCAAGTCTCCCCAGGATTGGCGGGGCCACGCCGCCCTGGGCAAGGTGCGCCAGGCCCAGGGCAAGCTACGCCAGGCGCTGGAGAGCTACCGCCAGGCCACTCGGCTCAACGAGCGGGCGCCCGAGCCCTTCATGGCCATGGCCTGGCTCTACGCCCAGGCCGGGCAGGTCAAGGACGCGGTGTACCAGGCCCGCCAGGCCGTGGGGCTCACCTCCCGCGACCCGGTCATGCGCCGCCAGATGGCCGATCTGCTGGACGAGCTGGGGTTCACCGACCTGGCCAAGGAGGAGCGCGACCTGGCCGAGGCCATGAGCAAGGCCTACTCCTCCCGCGGCGACGACTGATGCCCCCGCGCTAAGGCTGGAGTCCCAGGGCGGCGTACAGGGCCGCGAAGTCCAGGTGGGAGGCCACCAGCTCGTGGGCGCGGGCCATCTTCTCGGGGGTGCGCAGGCTGGTGGTGAGCCGCAGTTGCTCCAGGCGGTGGGCCACGCCGTAGGTGTCGTCGCGCACCACCAAGACCGGCACCTCGAGTTCCTCGGCTCTCGAGAGTATGATCTCGCTGGGATAGAGGTTGCCGGTCAGAATCAGGCAGGCCGCGCCGCCTTCCAGGGCCGCCAGTTGGATGTCCGGGCGGTCGCCGCCCACGATGCAGCCGAAGTCGCGCACTCCGCCGAAGAACTTGTGGGCGTGGCTGACCTGCATGGCCCCGATGAAAAAGCGCGTCACCAGCCGCCCGGCCTGCTTGGCTCCCGTGAGCACCTTGGCCCCCAGCATCTCCACCAGGCTCTGCACCGCCAGCGAGCCCAGCACCTCGTCCGTGGGCAGCCGGCCCAGGCAGGTTATGCCCTCGGCGGCCAGGAAGGGCAGCACCCGCTCCTCCAGGGCGCCGCTCATCTCCGGGTCCACCGAGTTCATTACCACCCCCAGGAGCGCCGGTCCCAGGCGGTCGCGGGTGCACAAGAGGTTGTCCAGGAAGTGCTGGCTCTCGTAGCGGTCCACCAGCACCACCCGCGCCCCCAGCTCCCGCACCAGGGTGTGTCCGCTGATGCCGCTCATGGCCCCCGAGGCCAGGGTGCCCGAGCCGGCCAGCATCAACAGATCGCGGCCCCGGGCCAGATCGGCGCAAGCCGCCCGGATCACCCCCAAGAGGTCGCCGGCCTGGTGGCGCAGGGACAGGGCCACCAGGTCCTGGGTGCGCACCACCGGGCAGGCCTCCTCGGGAGCCTGCTCCAGCCCCAGCCCCTCCACGATCATCCAGGCGTCGGAGTCGGTGTAGTCCTGGCCCACCCGCAAGGGGCTGGTGCCAAAAGGCTTCATGAAGGCCAGTCGAAGGCCGTCGTTCAGAAAGCGCCGGCCCAGGCCCAGGCAGACCAGGTTCTTACCCGAGTGGCTGCCGCTGCTGCCCACGTACAAAGGCTGCATGCTATGTGTCTCCCTTCGCCTGGCCGAGCGCGATGCGTCCGTCCACGGCCACGGCCCCCTGGCCCCGGGGCAGCACCAACAGGGGGTTGATCTCCGCCTCGGCCACCTCGGGGAAGTCGTGCACCAGGGACCCCAGGGCCAACAGGGCCTGGGTCAGGGCGGTCAGGTCGCTTGGCGGCTCGCCGCGCACCCCCCGTAGCAGGGGGAAGGAGCGCACCGAGCGCACCATCTCCAGGGCCTGGTCCCGGGCCAAGGGCGCCACCCGGAAGGAGACGTCCCCCAGCACCTCCACGTAGATGCCCCCCAGGCCGAACATCAAGAGGTGGCCGAACTGGGGGTCCCGCGAGACGCCCACGATGGTCTCGCGGCCGCCGGCCACCATCTCCTGGATCAGCACCCCCCGGATATAGGCCTGGGGTTGCTGGCGCTGGATGCGGGCGGTCATCTCCAAAAAGGCCTCGGCCACCGCCACCTCGCTGGTCAGGTTGACCCGCACCCCGCCCACGTCCGACTTGTGGATGATGCCCGGCGAGTCAATCTTCATCACCACCGGCAGGCCCAGTTCGCGGGCTACGGCCACGGCCTCCTCGCTGGTGGCGGCGGCCAGGGAGCGGGCCATGGGCACCCCGTAGGCCGCCAGGCAGGCGCGGGCCTCCAGCTCGCTCAGGT
>JACQYR010000151.1:22842-39452 GCA_016208115.1 Desulfarculus sp. | reverse complement strand
GGCGCCCATGCCCAGGCTGATGAGGTGCCGGCCGGCCAGGTCCTTGGCCCCCTTGCCCTTGGCGCCCAGCACGTTCTTGACCAGCTTGCCCAGTTCCTTGAGGATGGGGCTGTTCTCCTCCACCACCTGGTCCAGATCCAGGGAGAGGATGTCGTCGGCCATGGCCGTGAGCACCTCTGCGCGCTTGGCGTCCTGGTCCTGGGGCCGGACCAACTGGATGGTGCGGGCCTTTTCCATGGCCTTGTTCAGGTTGCTCATGGCCTCGCCCACGTACTGGCTCACCAGGGCCTGGTCCGGGGCCACGCCCCGCTCCTGGCACTCGGCGATGTGCTCCTTGACCTGGATGAGCCTAAGCTTGCCGATCTCCTCGTTGGGCGTGGGCAGGCTCATGGCCACCTGCTCGGCGTCGCGGAACATCTGCAGGGCCGGGGGATAGCGCTTTTTCTTTATGAGCAGCCGCCCGCCCTCCAGGTAGGCGGTGGGACTGGTGGGCAGCACCTCCATGGCCTGGCGGCACAGGGCGATGGCCTTGTCGTAGTCCTTGGCCTGCTTTAGCTGCTCCACCTGGGTCAGGAGCTTATCGGCCTCCTCGCGGCGCTGCTTCAGATCCTCGGCTGACTTGTATTCCTTGAGCTCGCGGGTGCGCTCTTGGCGCTGCATGAAGAAGTCTTGCAGGTAGCCCTGCAACTCCTGGGTGAGGTCCTCCACCTGCTGGGCCGCCGGGGCGCGCAGGTCCTGCACGCTGAGCATGAAGGCGCTCAATATGCCGAACTCGAACAACTCGGCGATGATGCGCCCGCGCATGTCGGCGTCCTGGGCCATGCTGAAGATGGGCACGCACTTGCCCACCGTCTCGGCCACGTCCTTGTTGGCGTTGGTCACCAGGCTGGCCAGGCCCGAGTAGAAGTCGTGGAAGCAGTAATCCTCGTACTGGCGGCCGGTGGAGTCCTCCACCTTCTTGCGGGGGTGGTTGACCAGCACCAGGCCGTCGGCCTGCCTGAGGTCGGCGAAGAGCTGCTTCATGGCCTGGAAGTAGTTGGGCTCCACCTTGGCCACGGTGACCATGACGAAGCCCAGCTTGCTTAAGCCGGCGGCCACCTGCTTGAGCAGGACCCGGTCGGCCATGAACAGCCGGATGGGGGTCTGCCGGTAGGGTCCCAGCAGGGAGGTGTCGCTGGAGGAGCCGTTGGCCAAGGGTCCGCGTCTCTCGCCCGGGCGGCCTGGGGGCTGCCGCCAACCGGGCGTGTCCGTCCGTCCCGGCCAAGGGGCCGGACCGGCGGTGGGGTAGTTAAAAGCGGCGCGTTCACAACCAGCCCCATCCTGCCAAATGACGGCCCAAAAGGCAACGGCCAGCGCCCGGGCGGTAAACGGGGCCGGCCATCGGCCTGGTGGGTGGCCCCTGGCTGGCTTTATTGAAATTAACTATTTGACGCATTGGCGTAATTCGGGTTTCATTGCCTCCCAGGCCATATCGCGCACCAACCCGCGCCGGGAGAACGCCGCCATGAAAAAATCTGCCCCGCCACTGTTGCTGGCCGCCCTGGCCTGCCTGTCTCTCGCCCTGCTGACCGTCCCGGCCTGGGCCGCGGCGCCAGACCTGCAAGGCCTCAGCCCGGAAAAGCCCCTCATCGTGGACAGCCAGGCCGGCAGCCTAAGCTATCTGGCCAAGGTCAACGGCAAGTACCTGCACCAGCCCACCCGCCACGCCTCCATCTTCGAGGGCGGTAAGTTCGGCGGCAAGTCGGTGTTCAGCGCTCTCGCCAAGCCCGATGACTTCCGCCAGGCCTTGTTGTCCCTGGGCTTCAAGGCCGGCGACAACATGACCATGGACAACAAGGAGACCACCAGCGTACAGGGCGACGAGCTGGCGGTGAGCGTCACCTGGCCCGGGGCGGCCAGGGCCTACACCCTGGACGAGGTCATCGTGGACAGCAACGGCAAGCCCCTCTTGATACGCTTCGGCGGCAACCAGGGGGCCGCCCACCAGCACAACACCGGCTGCCTGATCTGCCTGGACTCCTGCCCGGTGGGCATCGCCAGCAACGCCGCCTACACCTACGGCGCCGTGGAAAAGCGCGGCGAGGTGAAGTTCACGGGCAACGCCAAGGTATTGCCCCCCGACGGCACCCTGGTGGTCATCACCGTCAGCCCCAAGAAGTAGCCCCCCGGGGAGCACCGGTGATGTCCGCACCCATCCATGACCGGCCCGGGCAGGCACCCCAGCGGCTGGCCGGCCTCTTGGCCGGCCTGTGCCTAGGGCTCTTGGCCGGCTGCCTGCTGGCGCTCTTGGCCGACCGCTGGGTCTGGCTGGGAATGCGGGTCAACGCCGGGCTCCTGGTCCCCCTGGGCGCCCTGCTGGGCGGGCTGGCGGGCCTCAAAAAGCCCCTGGGGGCGGCGCGCCCCTGGCTCTTGGCCGCCCAGGCGGCGCTGTTGGCGGCGGCGGCCTGGCTCCTGGGTTTTGACCGCCAGGCCCTGTTGGTGGTGCCGGCCTGCCTGTTCCGCGAGGGCTGCCAAATGCCCGGGCTCAGCCTGGCCACCATCAACGCCCTGCTGGCGTCCTGGCTCCTGGCCGGCAACGCCCTGTGGCTCATCCTGGGGCGGCGCCTTGGCCAGCCCCGCGGTCTGTGAGGAATCGCCCATGTCCCCGGCCCAGCCCGCGCTCCCCTTGGCACCTTCGGCAGAGCCCAGCCCCGGCCTTCTGACGCAGCTCGATACCATGGCCCAGGCCTGCCTGGACTGCGCGCTGTGCCAGGAGCAATGCCTTTTCCTGCAACGCCAGGGCACGCCGGGGCAAATCGCCCGCGGCCTGGACCTCCAGGACCCGCGGCAGCTCTCGCCGGCCTATCTGTGCAGCCTCTGCGGCCTGTGCGGCGCCATCTGCCCCCAGGGCCTGGACCCGGCGGCCATGTTCCTGGCCCTGCGGCGTCAGGCTGTGGCCCAGGGCGCGGCCGACTTCCCCGAGCACCAGGGGCTCTTGGCCTACGAGCGCCGGGGCAACTCCCCACGCTACTCCTGGTATGCCCTGCCCCAGGGCTGCCGGACGGTCTTCTTTCCGGGCTGCAACCTGCCCGGCTCCCGGCCCCAACAGACCTGGAAGCTCTTTGAGATGCTGCGCGGCCAGGATACCTCCCTGGGCCTGGTGCTGGACTGCTGCAACAAGCCCTCCCACGACCTGGGGCGCGAGCAATATTTCCAGGCCATGTTCGGCGAGATGCGGGGCTGGCTCCTGGCCCAGGGGGTCAAGGAGGTGCTGGTGGCCTGCCCCAACTGCCACCGCGTCTTCGAGACCCACGGCCAGGGGCTGAGCGTGCGCACGGTATACGAGGCCCTGGCCGATGCCGGCCTGCCCGAGATGGGCCAGGCCTCGGCCACGGTGACCGTGCACGACCCCTGCGTGGCCCGCCAGGCCGCGCCCATGCAGCGGGCCGCCCGCCAGTGGGCGGCCCGGGCCGGACTGGCCGTGCGGGAGATGCCCCACCACGGCGCCAAGGCCATGTGCTGCGGCGAGGGCGGCGGCGTGGGCTTTTTGGACCCGGACTTGGCCCAGGCCTGGGCGCCGCGGCGGGCCCAGGAGGCGGCGGGCCGGCGGGTGCTCACCTACTGCGCCGGCTGCGCGGGCCACCTGGGCCGCGTCCTGCCCGTGACCCACCTGGCCGACCTCGCCCTGGACCCCCAGGCCGCCCTGGCCGGCCGCGCGCCGGTCAGCCAGGCCCCCTTCACCTATCTGAACCGCCTGCGCCTCAAAAAGCGCGTGAAGTCACAGGTGCCGGCGGCCATCACCCGCGAGCGCACCTTCAACCCCCAGCCGGCGGCCAAGGTCGGACTGCTGAAGCTGGCGCTCACCCTCCTGGCGCTGGCGGGGCTGGTGGCGGCGGTACACCTGAGCGGCGCCGCCGCCTACTTGGAGCCGGAGCGCCTGCGCGGCCTCATCGCCGGCCACGGGGTGCTGGCCCCGGCCATCTACATGCTCATCTACACCCTGGCCCCGGCCCTGTTCCTGCCGGGCCTGCCCATCACCCTGGCCGGCGGTGTCCTCTTCGGCCCCTTGTGGGGGGTGGTCTACACCATCATCGGCTCCACGGCCGGGGCCTGCCTGGCCTTTCTGGTGGCCCGCCATGGGGCGCGTGGCAGCATCGGGCGCCGCCTCACCAGCCCCCGCTGGCGCCAACTGGACGCCCAGGTGGAGCGCCACGGCTGAAAGGTGGTGCTTTTCACCCGGCTGATGCCCCTGTTCCCCTTCAACTTGCTCAACTATGCCCTGGGACTGACCAAAGTTAGATTCAGCCACTACGCACTGGCCACCTTCTTGGGCATGCTGCCGGCCTGCGTCGCCTTCGTGGTCTTCTCCAGCTCGCTCTTGGACCTGCTCTTGGGGCGCGTCTCGCCGGGCCTGGTGCTGGGTCTCTTGCTGGTGCTGGTGGTGATGCTGGTGCCCATGCTCTACCGCCGCCGCAAGGCCAAACGGGCCTTGGCCTCGCCCAAATCGTAGGCCGCGCCGGCTCCGGGGCCAAAATTATTCTGTTGGCTAATATTTATAACGCCGGCGCCTTGACGATACCCCCCACCGCCTGTATCTTTTGACCCATCTAACCAATCAGCCCGCACCCGCGACGGGGCCCCCCAGGGCCGGCGCGCCGCAAAAAAGCAGCAATCAAGGCTCATTGGCACAAGATGGCGCCCCGGTAGAAGGCCGGAGCGCGGCGGTTAATTTTTTTCTGGAGTGTGTTACGTGACCAAGAAGATTTATGTGGGTAACCTGCCCTGGAGCGCCGACGACGCTTCCATGCGCGAACTGTTCAGCCGTCATGGCGAGGTGGTCTCGGCTCGGGTCATCACCGACCGCGACACCGGCCGCTCCCGGGGCTTCGGCTTCGTGGAGATGGCCGCCGGCGACGCCGACGCCGCCATCAAGGCCCTCAACGGCACCAACCTGGACGGCCGTCCGCTCAAGGTCAACGAGGCCGAGGAGCGCGCCCCCCGCCAGCAGCAGCGCCGGGCCTGGTAGAAGGCCCAACCGCGGCGGTTGCCCGCCGTTCGATCCGCCGGCCCCGCCTCGGGCGACCCCCGGGGCGGGGCCATTCATTACCGCCACGGCCCTTCCCGATCCGCCGCCGGCGACCTACGTTCAATCGAAAGACATCATGCCACTGACCTCGTTTGCGGAGCTTAATCTGCTCCCGCCCCTGCGGCGCGCCCTGGACCATCTGGGCTACGCCGTCCCCACGCCCATCCAGGCCCAGGCCATTCCCCATCTGCTGGCCGGCCGCGACCTCTTGGGCTGCGCCCAGACCGGCACCGGCAAGACGGCGGCCTTTGCCCTGCCCATGCTGCAACGCCTGGCCCAGGACCGCCGCCGTCCCGCCCCCAAGGCCGCCCGGGCCCTGGTGCTCACCCCCACCCGCGAGCTGGCCGTGCAGATCGCCGACAGCTTTAGGGCCTATGGCCGCCACCTGCCTCTGACCATGGCCGTGGTCTACGGCGGGGTGGGGCATATCCCCCAGGTGCGGGCCTGCGCCCGGGGCGTGGACGTGCTGGTGGCCACCCCGGGCCGTCTGCTGGACCTCATGGGCCAGGGCCTCATACGCCTGGACAGCCTGGAGGTCTTCGTGCTGGACGAGGCCGACCGCATGCTGGACATGGGCTTCTTGCCCGATATCAAGCGGGTGCTCTCGGTCTTGCCCGCCCGGCGCCAGACCCTGTTCTTCTCGGCCACCATGCCCCCGGCCATCGCCGGCCTGGCCGACGGCATGCTAAAAGACCCGGTCAAGGTGGCCGTGACGCCAGCGGCCACCCCCGTGGAGCTGATCGAGCAGCGGGTGCTCTTCGTCTCCCAGGCCGACAAGCGCGCCCTCTTGGGCGAGGTGCTGAAAGACGCGGGCATCACCCGCGCCCTGATCTTCACCCGCACCAAGCACGGCGCCGACCGCGTGGCCCGCCAACTGGACGGGCTCAACGTGGCCACCGGGGTGATCCACGGCAACAAGTCCCAGAACGCCCGCCAGCAGGCCCTGGATCTCTTCCGCAGCGGCCGCACGCGGGTGCTGGTGGCCACCGACATCGCCGCCCGGGGCATAGACGTGGAGGGCATCAGCCACGTCATCAACTACGATCTGCCCCACGAGCCCGAGAGCTACGTGCACCGCATCGGCCGCACCGGACGCGCCGGGGCCGAGGGCGTGGCCATCAGCTTCTGCGGCTCCGATGAGCGCGCCCAGTTGCGCCAGATCGAAAAGCTTATCCACCAGTCCGTGCCGGTGGTGGAGGACCACCCCTTCCGCCTGCGCCTGGCCCCGCCGCCGGTGGCCGCCCGGCCGCCCAGGAGCGGTCAGGGCCGGCGCCACCACTATGGCGGCCGCAGCAGCGCGGGCCGGGTCTAGGACTCAGCCGCGAGCCGCGGCGGGCCGGGTGCCCCCGGCGGGGCATTAACGGGTCGGGCGAAGCTGTCCCTTGGGCCAAGGCCGGCGGCTCCCGTTGCGGGGCTGTCGCAAAAAGTACACGGGCGGGGTTTATCCCCGCCCGTGTTTTGTCTTTTCCATATGATTGACGTGAAATCCGCGTCACTCAGGCCGTGGCCCCGGCGCCTCCGCCCCGCCTGGCCCCTGGCCGCCGCAATAGAACAGCGCCCCCGATATCAGCAGGCTCAGGCCGGCGATGATAAAGGCCAGGGACTTGCCCTGGAACAGCCCCTCCAGCCAGGCCCGGAACTTGAACATCAGCACGTTGGCCTTGCCGCCGTACACCTCCAGGTCGCGCAGAAATTTCTTGGAATACTCGGGCGACATGAGCAGGACCGCGCCCTGGGGGTCGCGCGGGGCTTCCGACTCGGCCCGCAGGGCGGCGGCATAGACCCAGGCCGCCCCGGCCAGGCCCACGGCCAGCACCAGCCCGCCCAGCAGACAGCAGCGGGCGCGCCTATCGGGTAGTTTCAGATTCATGCCACGCTCGCCCGCTTCGTCCCGGGAGCAGCCCGGCCCCTAGCCGTCGGCGGGGATGCCGTCCGAGGGCCTGGTGTATTGCTGGGCCACCCAGCCCACGTCGCCCAGGGGCGTGCGCACCGACAGCCAGCCGTCGGAGGCGTTCAGCACCGTCAGGATGCTGCCCTGGGTCACCACGGTCACCACCGAGTAATTGTACCCCGGCCCGGAGCGCACGTTGAGGCTGGGCGAGGAAACCACCACCGCCCCCTGGCTGGGCAGCCCCACCACCATGGGGGCCGGCATGGGGGGCGGCGGGCCGGCCACCGTCACGTCCATGGGGTAGGGCGCGAAGGGGTCGGCGAACACGGTCTGCGGCGGCGCTGGGGGCGGCACCACCACGTAGCCGCCATAGGCCGGCCGGTAGTAGACCCCCGCGTGGTTGTAGTAGGTCAACCCGGCGATGGTGACGGCGGCGGCGGCCAGGGGCAAGGCCCACACCCAGCCGTGATGATGCCCTCCCCTGGCCTGGGCCGGGGCCGGCCAGGCCAGGGCGCCGGCCAGGGCCAGGCAGGTCAGGCAGACCAGGACGCGCGTCATTCTCTTGCTCATGACCGCCCTCCACCTTGTTTTCATTTAGATTAGCACGCCCGCCCCCGGAGCGCCACGGCTGGGCAAGGCGCGCGGCCCGCGGCATTCCTCGCTGCTCTTTTTTGCGGGGGCGCCATTTTTCCCTAGTCTTTGGGTTGCTTTTCAAAAAGTTGGGGCCGTATAATTTTTATTATAACTCGCGCACCGCCAACCAATGCCTTGCAAAGGCCCCTGCGAAGCAGGCGGTGCACTCAGTGCGACAAGCCCAAGCAGTCACCCGGCTCCCGCAACATTGCATGGGTCTGACGGAAACCCATAGCCGTGAAGGAGAAGCCATGAGCATTGAGGAAGTCAAACGCCTGGAAGCCGACGCCAAGACCAACGAGCAGGTTCGCAACAAGCTGAAGCAAGCTGGCCCCGACCCCAAGGCCCTGGCCAGCATTGCCGCCGGCCTGGGCTACAAGCTGACCGAGGCCGACTTGCAGCAGTACATCAACGACAAGAAAGGCGCCATGAGCGATGAGGACCTGGACAAGGTGGCCGGTGGCGGCGCGACCAATGCCCAGACCAACGTCGAGCAGACCGCCGAGGAAGTGAGCACCTGCACTTCCACCACCGAGACCGGGGTCGAGACCGACGTGGTGGCCGTGGGCCCCGTGGTGGCCACCTAGGCGCCCGCGCTCTACGGGGCCAACCGCCCCGGCATCCACCATGGTGAAGCCAGCCCCCGGGGCCGCTGGCGCGGCTCCGGGGCACTATCAACGTCCTTGCCGTCAAGGCCGCGGCATGGCCCGCGCCGCCGCTGTTTACAGGCAGTGGACGGCCGGGTCCGCCTCCCATGGTGTTGATGACCGGCCATGGCGGGGAGGGGACGATTCTGCGCCCTGGTCCCTGATGGAGCCTGGAGGCACTTGCACGCGGGGCCGGTGATCGGCGTCCATGGCCAGCGCCCGCCCAAACAGGAGCCCTGATGACCACTCAACTCGCACCGGCCCCCCTGGCCGCCACCGGCGCGGCGCCGCCGGCCGATCCCTTTGAGTTCCACCGCTGGTTCACGTCCGCCCGCAGCCAGGAGCAACAGCGGCTCATCGCCCGCATCAAACGCTTCCTGGAACTGGTCATGGCCGACCAGGAATTTCGCCTGGCCCTCAAGGAGCATCCCGAGCAAGCCGCCGAACTGACGGCCAGGCGCGGGCTGGAGGTGGACCCCCACGCCCTGGAGCCCCTGTGGCGGCAGGGCTTCACCACCATAATCCCCAAGGCCGACTACCAGCGCTGGCCGCAAGTGGGCCTGTGGTGCCAGTGGGTGCGCGACATCCTCAAGTACCGCGACCTGCTGTTCCTGGCCGGCGACCCCGGCCCGGGCCAGCCGGCCTTCGCCAAGTGGCGCGGCCGCCGCGCGGCGGCCAACGATTTCCTGCTGGGGCCGCGCAACAAGGCCATCGTCTACCCCGTGTTTGCCTATGAGCTGAGCAAGGGCTGCTCCCAGGGGTGCTGGTTTTGCGCCTTCGCGGCGCCCCGCCTGGAGGCGGTCTTCCGCCATGACCGCGCCAATGCCCGCCTCTGGACCCAGATACTGGAGACGGGCCTGGAAATGATGGGCCTGGGCGCGGCCCAGAGTGGTTTCTGCTACTGGGCCACCGAGCCCTCGGACAACCCGGACTACCTGCGCTTCCTGGAGGACTTCCGCCGGGTCAACGGCATACTCTGCCAGACCACCACCGCCGCCGCCACCCGCGATCCAGCCTGGACCCGCCGGATGCTGGCCCTCTACGACCAGGAGATCAGGGCGATCAAGCCGCGCTTTTCGGTGCTCAGCCTCAAGATGCTGGCGGATATCCACCGCCTGTTCAGCCCCGACGAGCTTCTGCGCGTGGAGTGCATCCCCCAGAACCCGGAGTCCATCCTCTACAAGGCCAAGACAGGGCGCGCCGCCTGCGATCCCCAGGACCGCTGGCGCCGTGAATACCGCCAGCGCCGGGACGAGCAGCGCGNGCACCACCGCCTGCGTCTCGGGCTATCTGGTGAACATGGTGGAACGCACGGTGATGCTGGTCAGCCACTGCCAGGCCTCGGCGCGCTGGCCCCTGGGCTACCGGGTGCACGCCCAGGGCCGCTTCGACACGGCGGCCGATTACCGGGCCTTTATCGCGCGCACCATCGCGGAGCACATGCCGCCGGCCCGGCCTATGGGCCAGCGGCCGCCCTGCTGGCCCAGGGCGGGCTTAACCCCACCCAGATCATGGGCCGCCTGATGGACCAGGGGCAGTCTCCCCTGGAGGCGGCCGCCGTGCTGGGGCACTTCTTCGACATGGGCCTTCTGGACTGACCTGGCCCCGGCAAGGGAGAATCTTGGGATGCTGGACTGCTGCCTGGTGAACATGCCCTTCTCCGACCTCAAGCGCCCATCCCTGGCCCTGGGCCTGCTGCAAGGCATCCTGCTGGCCGACGGCTTGTCGGTGCGCTCGGTCTACGCCAACCTGCTGCACGCCGAGAGCACTGGCCTCTGGCTCTACTCCCTGGCCACCCAGGCCGCCTCCCGCACCCTGATCGGCGATTGGTGTTTCGTGGACCAGGCCTTTCCCGGGGCACCCACCGACCACCAGGGCTACCTGGAGCATTTTTGCCGGGCCATCGAATCGCTCAAGCAGCAAAGGGTGGACAAGGACCGGCTCCTGGAGCGGCTGAGGGTTTCCAAGCAAAGGGCGGAAGCCTTCATGGACGAGCTGGTGGGGAACATTTTGGAGCTGCGGCCCCGGGTGGTGGGCTGCACCTCCACCTTCCTGCAGCGCATGTCCTCCCTGGCCCTGCTGCGCCGGCTGCGCCAGGAGGCCGACTACGAGCTGGTGACCATGATGGGCGGGGCCAACTGCGAGGCCGAGATGGGCCTGGCCACCCACCACTATTTCCCCTGGGTGGACTACGTGGTCTCCGGCGAGGCCGACGACATCATCTCTCCCCTCATGCGCCTGGTCCTGGACCAGGGACGCGGCGCCAAGGCCGGCGACCTGCCGCCCGGGGTCTTCGCCCCCGTCCATCGCCAGGAGGGCTACCCCCGTCTGCCCGACGGCCGCCCCCCCCGAAACACGGTGCGCGACCTCGGCAACTGCCCGGCCCCCCTTTACGACGACTACTTCACCTGCCTGGCGCAATCGCCCAGCCTCCAGGCCTCGCTCAAGCCGGCCCTGCCCTTCGAGACCTCGCGCGGCTGCTGGTGGGGCGAGAAGCCGGGCTGCCGCTTCTGCGGGCTCTGCGGCCAGGCCAAGGCCTTCAGGTCCAAACCCGTGGACCGCGCCCTGGAGCTCTTGCGGGGGCTGGTGGCCAAGCACGGCATCAAGGCCGTGGCCATGGCCGACAACATCCTGGACCCGAAGTTCTTCGAAACCCTGCTGCCTCGCCTGGCCCAGGAACCCTGGGCGGAGGGCTTGCGCATCTTTTACGAGACGCGCTCCACCCTGAGCCTGGAGCAGGTGCGCGCGCTGGAACGGGCCGGGGTGCGCTACATCCAGGCCGGCGTGGAGAGCCTGCACAGCAAGTGCCTGGAGCTGATGAACAAGGGCTGCCAGGCCTGGCAGAGCATCCAAATGCTCAAGTGGTGCCGGCAGGCGGGGGTGCGCGTGGTCTGGCACATCCTTTACGACCTGCCAGGCGAAAAGGACGAATGGTATCAGGAGATGGCCGGCTACATGCCCCTGCTGCACCACCTGACCCCTCCCACCCTGTTCACCTTCATCAAGCTGGACCGCTTCTGCGATTATCACGACCACCCCGAGAAATACGGGCTGAACCTGGAGCCGGCCCAGGACTACGCCTTTCTCTACCCCATCCCTCCCGAGGGCCTGGCCCAGTTGGCCTATGACTTCGACGATCCCATGCGCTCGGGCTTCCGCCTGAATCCCCTGGCCTCGCTCTTGCGGCCCCAGGGGCAGGAGGCGACCCGCGACGCCTATTTCGCCTGGCGCCGGCAATGGAGCGCCAGCCAGGATCCGCCCCTGCTTCAGATGCGCGACGGACCCCAGGGCCTGGAGGTGCGCGACACCCGCGCGGTGGCCGTTTGCCCCATCCATCTGCTGGGCGGGTTGGAGCGGGAGATATACCTGGAGTGCCGGCAGGCCCGGCGGCTGGAGAGGCTTAAACAGCGCCTGGCCGAGCGCGGGCATGGGCCCGCCGCCGTGGAGTCGGCGATCTCGGCGCTCGTGGAGGCCAAGCTCAGCCTGCTCATTGACGGCAGGCTCATGAGCCTGGCCATCGAGGAGCCCGAGAGGCCCTACCCGCCGGTGCAGGAGTTCCCGTTGGGGTCCTTGGACATGGAGCGTTTCTGGCAGATATGGCAGGAACGCCGTGCTGGTCAGGGCCATGATTAGTCGTGAGCCGGCGGGCGTGGATGTCTGCCTGGTGGCCATGCCCTTCAGCCGGCCCACCGGCCCCTCCCTGGCCCTGGGCCTGTTGCAGGCCGCCCTGCGCCAAGGCGGATTCAACGCCGTGTCGCTGTACGCCAACCTGGTCTTTTTCGAGCGCGTGAGCTTCAGCGAGGACGGCTGGGTGAGCGCCTGCTCCCGGGACCAGTCCCTGGGCGAGTGGCTCTTCGCCGGGGCCGCCTTCCCCGATTTTCAGCCCGACCATGACCAATACCTGGCCCTGGTGCGGGCCCGCAACGCCGTCTACCGCCTCTTAAGCCTGGAGGCCTTCAAGGAGCGCTGCTGGTCCCTGCGCCAGCGGGCCGCCACCCTGGTGGAGGACATGGTCAGCCGCGTGCTGGAGTTGCGCCCCCGCGTGGTGGGCTGCTCATCCACCTGCGTGCAGCACGTGGCCTCCCTGGCCCTCTTGCGCCGGATCAAGCAGATTAGCCCCGCCACGGTCACCATGCTGGGCGGGGCCAATTGCGAGGGCGACATGGGCCTGGCCAGCCACCGCGCCTTCCCCTGGGTGGACTACGTGGTCTCGGGCGAGGCCGACGACCTGATCGTGGACCTGGTCAAGGGCGTGCTGGAGCATGGGCGCGAGTTTGGTCCCGGGGGCCTGGCCGAGGGCGTGTTGGCCCCCTGCCACCGCCGGCTGGGCTATCCCGGGCAAACGGGCGATCCGCCCCGCGCCACGGCCCGGGACCTGGGCCGGCTGCCGCTAGCCGACTACGGCGACTACTTCGCCGAGCTGGAGCGCTCGCCGGTCCTCAAAGAGACGGTGCGCCCGGGGCTTTTGGTGGAGTCCTCCCGGGGCTGCTGGTGGGGGCGCTGCCGCTTCTGCTCGCTGGACGGCCGCAAGTGCGGCTTCCGCAGCAAGCCGCCGGAACGGGTGCTGGAGGAGTTGGCCGAGCTGCGCCAGCGCCACGGGGTTGACCGTTTCCTGTTCACCGACAGCCTGCTCAACCGCGCCTACTTCGATAGCCTCCTGCCGGAGCTGGAGCGCTTGGGCGCGCCCTATCGGCTCTTCATCGAGATCAAGTCCAACCTGGACCGCCGGGAACTTCTGTCTCTCCAGCGCGGCGGCTTCACCTTTCTGCAGCCGGGCATCGAGAGCTTCAGCACTCCCCACCTGGCGCACATGAACAAGGGCGTGCAGGCCTGGCAGAACGTGCAGGCGGTCAAGCTGTGCCGGGAGCTGGGCCTGGGCTGCGTGTACAACCTGCTGCACGCCCTGCCCGGCGAACGCGACGAGTGGATGGAGGAGATGGCCGAGCTGGTCCCCTGGCTGACCCACCTGCGGCCCCCGGCCACCCTCTGCCAGGTGCGCTTCGACCGCCTGAGCCATTACGCCGAGCACCCCTCGGAGTGGGGCCTGGAGCTCAGGCCCTCGCGGGCCTTCCAGGCCATCTATCCCTTGTTGCCGGAGCAGATCGCCGGGCTGGTCTATTCCTTCGTGGACCAGGACCGCGAGGCCGTGGCCGACAGCCCCTTTTTGTCCCTGGCCCTGCAAAGCGAGGCCATGCTCAAGCTCATCAGGCGGGTGCGGGCCTGGCGCGCGGCCTATTTCAGCCCGACGCCACCCATGCTCTCCTGGCGCCAGGAGGACCAGGCCGTGTTGGTCAGCGACAGCCGGCTGGCGGCTATCCAGGCGGGCTGCCGGCTGGAGGGCCTGGAGCGCGACCTGTTCCTCCGCGCGGCCGATGCGCCTCCGGCCCTTGAGCTGCGCGCCCGCTTCCTGGGCCAGGGCGTGGAGCCCCGGGCCTGGGAGGCCGCCCTGTCGCGCCTGAAAGACTGGGGGTACCTGGTGGAACTGGATGGCCGTCTGGTGGGGCTGGCCCTGGCCGAGCCGGTGCCTCCGGAGCCCCTCTGGGACGACTTCGGCGGCGGCAGCATAGACCTGAACAGGTTGGCCCAGATACAGCGGGCCGGCCAGGCCGGGGCCGCGCCAGGGCCATGCGATGCCTGAGCCGCGCCAGATGCCTTGCGCGCCCGCTCCAGGCGGCGACCTGCTCTCCGGGCTGGACCTGCCCCTGCTGGCCAAGGTCAAACGCTGCGTGGAGTGGCTGACCGCCGACCGCGAGCTGCGCCTGGCCTTGCGCCAACGGCCCGGCCAAGCGCGGGAGTTGGCCTCCGCGCGGGGCCTGCCCCTGGACCTCTGGGAACTGGAGCCCATCTGGAGGCGTGGATTTGGCGGCCCTTGGCGGACCCAGGACGAAAGGGATTGGCCGCTGGCGGGGCTATGGGCCCAGTGGCGGCGCCGGCAGGCCGCCCATCGCCGGCAATTGCGCCGGCAGGCCGACCCCGGCCAGGCCAACCCCTGCTTCAACGCCTGGCGTCAGAGGCAGATGGCCCGCAACCTCTTTGAGCTGGGGGCCGGGGAGCGCGCCCTGACCTACCCGGTCTTGGCCTACGAACTGAGCCGGGGCTGCTCGCGGGGCTGCTGGTTCTGCGCCTTTGACGCCCAGCCGCTCTCCGGGGTGTTCCAGCACACCCCCGCCAACGCCCGGCTGTGGCGCCAGGTCCTGGAGGCAGGCGCGGATATCTTGGGGCCGGCGGCGGCGCGCGGCGGGTTCTGCTATTGGGCCAGCGAGCCCGCCGACAATCCCGGCTATCTGGCCTTCCTGGCGGACTACGCCGAAATCAACGGCGACTTGGGTCCCACCACCACCGCCGCCGCCGGCCAGGACCTGGCCTGGACCCGCTCCCTGGTGGAAGCCTACCGCGCCACGGGGCAGCCGGGCCTGCGCTTTTCGGTCCTGTCCCTGGCCATGCTGCGCCGCATCCACCAGGCCTTCCAGCCCGAGGAACTGCTACTGGTGGAGTGCCTGGCCCAGAACCCGGAGTCCATCCTGCGCAAGTCGCTGGCCGGCCGGGCCAGGCAGGACGCCGGCCAGCGCTGGCGCGGCCATAGCAGCCGCATCGCCGAGGAGCTGGGGCATGGCCAGGAGGAACAGCCCCTGGAGCTGGAGGCCTGGGCCGGCGACACCAGCGCCTGCCTGGCCGGGTTCCTGGTGAACCTGGTTGATTGCAGCATCAAACTGGTGAGCCCCTGCCGGGTCAGCCAGCGTTGGCCCCTGGGCTTCAGAGTGCACGCCCAAGGCCAGTTCAGGGATGCGGACCAATACCGCCGCTTCCTTGGCGAGGCCGTGGAGCGCCACATGCCCCCGGCCCCGCCCGCCGGCCAGGTGGCCAGGCTGCCCCAGGGCCTGGTCCTCGAGCATGAAGGGGGCCGCTTGGTTTTTTCCTCCAGTTTGCACCGGCTGCGGACGGCACCTCCGGCTGATCCCGCCCTGGGCCTGGTGTCCGGGCTGGCGGCCCAGGGGCGCTGGACACCTCCCGAGATCGTGGAGCAAGCCCTGGCCGGGGGCGCGGAGTATTTCTCGGCCTGGGCCGCCCTGGAGACCCTGTATCAGTGGGGGGTGCTGTGCGACGACCCCGCCAGGCCACCGGAGAACTGAGCCATGGCCCTGGACTGCTGCCTGGTGCTGATGCCCTACGCCGACCTGCGCGCGCCCTCGTTGGGCCTGGGGCTGTTGCAGGCCGCCTTGCGCCAGGAGGGCCTGGCCGTCCGCGTCATCCACGCCAACCTGGATTTCGCCGAGGTCACCGGCCTGGCCATGCAGGAGCAGGTGATGAAGGCGGGGCGTTGGCTACTGGGCGAATGGAGCTTCGCCCGCGCCGCCTTTCCGGAGCACGCCCGGCGCGACCAGGAGTACCTGGACTTTTTGTACCAGCGCTGGGTCCTGCGCTATCCTCCCCGCGCCCGGCGCATAGAGCGGGCATACTTCCATGAACGTGCCCTGGGCCTGCGCGAGCAGGCCGAGGCCTTTCTGGAGGCCCTGGCCCAGCGACTGCTGGAATTGGAGCCACGGGTGGTGGGGTGCTCCAGCACCTTCCAGCAGCACGTGGCCTCCCTGGCCCTGCTGCGCCGCCTGCGGGAGAAGGACCCGCGAGTGATATCGCTGCTGGGAGGGGCCAATTGCGAGGGGGCCATGGGCCTGGCCACCCACCGGGCCTTTCCCTGGGTGGACTACCTGGTCTCCGGCGAGGCCGACCGCATCATCGCTCCGCTCCTGCGGGGGCTCCTGGAGCAAGGCCGGGACCTGCCGCCCGAGGATCTGCCGGCCGGGGTGTGGGCGCCGGCCCACCGCCAAGCTGACTACCCCCAGGCCGGCCCGGGTCAGGACTTGCCACGCGCCGTGCTGGCCGACCTGGACCAGGCCCCCCTGCCCGACTATGGCGATTTCTTCGCCAGGCTGGAGCAGAGCCCGGCGCTCAAGGCGGCCCTGGATGTCTCGCTGCCTTTCGAGACCTCGCGGGGCTGCTGGTGGGCCCAGCAACCCGGGGGCGGCTGCACCTTTTGCGGCCTCAACGGCATGGAGGCCGGTCAGCGGCGCAAGTCCCCCGCCCTGGCCCTGGAGCAGGTGCGAGGGCTATTGGCCAGCTACCCCGCGCGCAAGGTGCGCATGAGCGACAACATGCTGCCGCCCGACTACTACAAGACCTTCCTGCCTGGTCTGTCCCAGGCCCCCTGGCGGGGCCAGGCCACCTTTTTTTACGAGACGCGCTCGGGCTTAAGCCGTGGGCAGGTGGCCGCCCTGCGCCAGGCCGGGGTGATCTGGATCCAGCCCGGCGTGGAGAGCCTGGACAGCCGCTGCCTGGCGCTGATCAACAAGGGCTGCCAGGCCTGGCAGCACGTGCA
>JACQYR010000151.1:0-22785 GCA_016208115.1 Desulfarculus sp. | reverse complement strand
GGGCTGCCAGGCCTGGCAGCACGTGCAGACCCTCAAGTGGTGCCTGCACCAGGGGGTGCGCACCACCTGGCATCTGCTCTTCGGCTTCCCCGGCGAGCAGGACGCCTGGCACCACGACATGGCCGGCCTGCTGCCGCTATTGCACCACCTGCAATCGCCCACCATGCTGATGCCCTTCAACTACGACCGCTTCAGCACCTATCAGGGCCAACCGGAGCGCTACGGCCTGGAGCTTACGCCCATCGCCGACTACGCCCACGTCTACCCCTTGGCGCCGGACGAGCTGGCCGACCTGGCCTATCTCTGGCAGGACCCTGGCCAGGAGGCTTACGCCTTGAATCCCCTGGCGCCCTATCTGGGCCACGGCGGCGGCCTGGCGGCCCTGGAGAAGGCCTTCCTGGCCTGGCGCCGCGCCTTTCTGGTGGACAACCCCCGCGCACAGCTTTGCATGCGTGACACGCCGGCGGGCCTGGAGATAACCGACACCCGGGCGGGAGGCCGCGACTGGCGCCTGACCGGTCTGGAACGCGAGGTGTACCTGGCCTGTGATGAGGCGCCCAAACGCCAGGCCTTGCTGGAAGGTCTGGCCAGGGCCGGTCATGGCCCCCCGGCAGTGCTGGAGGCCCTGGAACACTTGACGGAGGGCCATCTCCTGGTGGAACTGGACGGACGGGTGCTGGCCCTGGCCGTGGCCGAGCCCCTGCACCCCTACCCCGAGTTGACGGACCATCCGGCGGGTGGACTACGCTTCGGGGGCGAGGCCAACTCATGAACCGGAGCGCGCAAGCCAACGGCGGCCTGGCCCTGGACCCGCGCCAGGTTGACGTGGTGTTGGTCTGCATGCCCTACAGCAGCATCGAGTGCCCCTCGGCCGGCCTGGGGGTCTTGCAAGGGGCCTTGCTCAGGGGCGGCATCAACAGCCAGGTGGTGCACGCCGACCTGCTCTTCGCCGAGCGCATCGGGGTCAACTCCTACCGCATCCTCAACATCGGCCACCGCTACGACATGATCGGCGAATGGACCTTTGCCGGCGCGGCCTTCCCGGAGTTCCAGCCCGACAATTCCCATCATCTGGAGCACCTGGCCCGCTACTTCCGGCGCCATTACGGGCGCAGTTCTCCGCCGGGCACCGAGACCCGCCTGATGGAGCTGTTCGCCCAGATACGTGCCCAGGCCGAAACCTTCGTGGACCAACTGGCCCGGGCCATCCTGGCCAAGGGCCCCAGGGTGGTGGGGTGCAGCTCCACCTTCGAGCAGCACCTGGCCTCCCTGGCGCTTCTGCGGCGCGTCCGCGAGCTGGATAGCCGGGTGGTCACCCTCCTGGGGGGGGCCAACTGCGAGGGCGTCATGGGCGTGGCCACGGCGCGGGAGTTCGACTGGGTGGATGTGGCCTTTTCCGGCGAGGCCGACGAGGTCATGGTGGAGCTTTGCGGGCAGCTCATGCGCCTGGGCCGCGGCGCCAAGGCCGAGGACCTGCCCACGGGGGCCATCACCCGCCAGATGGCCCTGGAACTAAGCGCCTTGCCTCCCGCCGGCCGCCGCCTCCCCCGGGCGCTGACCCAAGACATGGACCGCATGCCCGACCCCGATTACACGGATTACTTCAGCACCCTCGGGCAGGTTTCCTTCCGGGACCAGATCATCCCCGGGGTGCTCATGGAGACCTCGCGAGGCTGCTGGTGGGGGCGCTGCACCTTCTGCGGGCTCAACGGCTGCGGCAGCCGCTACCGCGCCAAGTCGCCCAGGCGGGTCCTGGACGAGCTGGCCCGGCTGTCGCGAAAATACGGGCGCGACAACTTCGGCCTGACCGACACCGTGGTGGGCAAGGGCTTCTGGAACGGCGTGCTGCCGGAACTGGTCAGGGAGCCCCCGCCCTTTCGGCTGTTCTTCGAGACCCGCTCCAACCTGGACCGGGAGCAGGTGGCGCTCTTGGCCCGGGCGGGGGTCCGCTGGGTCCAGCCGGGCATAGAGGGGCTGCACGGGGGCATGCTGCGCCTGATGAAAAAGGGCGTCAGCGTCTTCGACAATATCCAGATGCTCAAGTATTGCCGCGAAAAGGGCATCTTCGTCGTCTGGCACCTGCTGGCCGGCTTCCCCGGCGAGGACGACGCCTGGCACCTTCAGACCGCCGCCTGGCTGCCCCTGGTCTATCACCTGCAACCGGTGGGAGGGGTCAAGCGCATACGCTTCGACCGCTTCTGCGGCTACCAGGAGCACCCCCGGGAATATGGCCTGGCGATAGAGCCCTTCGCGGTCTACCGCAACCTCTACCCCCTGCCCGAGGAAGCCTTGACTGACCTGGCCTACTACTTCCGCGACGCAAGGCCCGGCCAGGCCCACCACCCCGACGGCCAGGTTCCGCCGGGCATCGGCGCCCTGCGCCACTGCCAGGAGCAGTGGGCGGTGGCCTTCTTCGGGCGCGGCCAGGCCAGCCTGTATCTGGAGCCGGAAGGCCAGGGCGCGGTGGTGCATGACAGCCGGCCTTGCGCCCCCCACCCCCAGGACCGCCTGGAGGCCCTGGACCTGGCGGTGCTGAGGGCCTGCGACCCGGCCGTGAACCTGCCTGGCCTGCTGGAGCGCCTTGAGGAGCGTCAGGTCCAGGCGGGGCCGCCGGAGATCATGCGGGGGCTGGAGCGGCTTAGGGAGATGAAGCTGCTATTGGAGATCGAGGGCAGGATGCTGGGCCTGGCCCTGGAGCAGCCGCCGCCGGCCCTGGAGACGCGGGAGCGCTTTCCCCCCGGCTGCGCCCCCATTCCCCGGCTGGACACTCTGTAGCCGCGCGGCCCGCCAGACCATTAGCGGGGCGCCCCTGGCGGTAGGCGCTTGACAAGGCACGGTCGGCTAAAGGGAGAATAACCTCAGGCCCGGCAGTGGACGGCCATATTGAGAGGAACCATGAGCCCCTGGCCAACGATACCCATGGTCGCGACCTTTTCCGCGCCGCGGCCCGCGCGACGCGGGCTGCTTGCGCGGCTGTCCCTGATCCTGCTGGGGGCCATCCACCTACTCTTGGCGTTGGCCCTAGCGGCGCCGGCCCAGGAAGGCCCCGGCGCCTCCCCGCCGCCCAGCCAGCCCCGGGGCCAGGCCATATCCCTGATGGAGGCGGCGCGCCTGGCCCTGGCCCAGAATCCGCAGATACGCCTGGCCGAGCAGGCGGTGGAGGCCAGCAAGGGTGCCCTGGAGACGGCGCGGGGCCGCTTCGACTTCACCCTGGCCTCGTCGCTGGCCCAGAGCTACAACACCCTGCCCCTGGCCAAGTTGTACCGCGATGCCTACCGGCGCAGCTTCCAGACCACCAACCTGACCTCCTTCGACATGGAGGCCAAGCAACTCCTGTACAACGGCGTGCTGCTCAACCCCTACGTCACCGTTACGCGCACCCGCGACACCCTGGACTACCCCGTTTTGCCCGCCAGCCAGGCCACTGTGCAGTTCCAGGTGGTGGTGCCCTTGCTGAAGGGCCTGGGCGAGGAGGCCACCGGCGCCCCCGAGCGGGCTGCCCAACGGGACCTGGAAAGCGCCCAGATGTCCTACCTGCACTCCATCTCCCAAAACCTTTACAATGCCATCAACGGCTACTGGCTGCTGCGTCAGGCGCAGTATTCTCTCGACGTCAACATCGAGTCCGAAGCACGCGCCCGCAAGCTTCTGGAGGAGGTCAGGTTCCTGGTCGAGGCCGATCAGACGCCTCGCAGCACCATGGTCAACCTGCAGGCCAACCTCGGCCTCAAGTCCGCCCAGCGCCAGGCGGCCCAGCGGTCCGTGCTGGCCGCCGCCGAGAACCTGGCCAACAGCCTGGGCCTGAGCGGCCGAGGCGTCATGGGCATGCCCCTGGCGGCCGATGAGTTCCCCCCACCGCAGGCCATGCCGCTGGTGGCCGGGGAGGACATCTACCGGGGCATGGCCATGGTCCGCCGCGCCGACCTCAAGGCCGCCAAGGCCAAGGAACAGGCCGCCCAGGAGAACCTGGTGGCCGCCCTGGACGCCATGAAGCCCAAGGTGAGCCTGACCCTGGCCGCCGGCTACAACGGCCTGTCGGAGATAGAGAGCTACGACTCCTATGGCCGCTCCATCACTGACGGCATCTACGGCCCCAGCGTGCTGGGTAAGTTGGATTTCGAGTTCCCCCTGCAAAACCGCGCCGCCCGGGGCCAGATGCTGGCCAGCAAGGCCCAGTTGCGCCAGGCCCAGATCAACCATGGCGACCTAGCGCGCCAGGTGGAACTGGGCGTGACCTCAGCCCTGGCCACCATGGCCGCCGCCGCCCGCCAGTACGCCGACGCCAGCGGATCAGTGGAAAACTACCGCCAGAGCGCCGACGACGAGCGCATCAAGTTCCAACTGGGCATCTCCACCATCCTGGACGTGATCCAGGTGGAGGACCAGCTCACCAGCGCCCTGCTCAACCAGGTGGCGGCCTTGCAGGGCTATGCCTCCGCCCTGGCCCGCCTGCGCTACGAGACCGGCACCCTGCTATCCGGCGATCCGCGGACCGCCAGCCTGAGTCGGGAGAGCCTGACCACTCCCCCCAGCCAAGGGGCCTTGCCATGACCGAAGCCAAGCCGAGCGCCGGCCGTCCCGCCAGCGTATCCTCGCCCGAGCAGTTGGACCAACTGCTCAGGGTGGCCAGCCCGGGCGGCTGGATCGCCCTGGCGGCCCTGGGCCTCATCCTGGTCTCCGCCTTGGTCTGGGGCTTTTTGGGGCGCATACCCACCAAGGTCAACGGCTCTGGCATGCTCATCCGCCAGGAAGGGGTCATGGACGTGGTGGCCCTGGGCCAGGGCCAGTTGCTGGAAGTCAAGGTCAACTCCGGCGATCTGGTGGAGCGCGGCCAGGTGGTGGCCATCGTCGCGCAGCCGGAGTTGGAGTCGCAGATCAAGAGCACCAGCCACCAACTGGACGAGATACTGGACCAGCAGAAGCGACTCCAAGACTTCTTCGCCCAGCAAGACCAGGTCAAATCGGTGCTCTACGCCCAGCAGGCCCAGAACATCAAGGCCGCCCTCAAGGACCTGGAAAACCGCATGACTTGGCTGCAGGAAAAGCTGAAGTCCCAGGAGACCTTGCGCGAAAAGGGCCTCATCACCACCCAGACCCTGATGGACACGCGCGACCAGTTGGCCGGCACCAGGGAGAAGGAGCGCGACAACAAGAGCAAGCTCAAGGACCTGGAGGAGAAGGTCTTGCAAGACCAGTTGCAGAAGGAGCAGCAGTTGTTCCAGGTGCAGTTGCAGGTGCTGCAAACCCAGGGCAAATTGGCGCTTCTGCGGGACCAGATGGAGGTGCGCTCCCAGGTGGTCAGCGACCAGACCGGGCGGGTGCTGGAACTCAAAAGCCGCACGGGCTCGGACGTCACCCCCGGCACGCCCCTGTTCAGCCTGGAGCTATTGGACAAGGAGCTGGTGGTGGCGGCCTATGTGCCGGCCTCCCAGGGCAAGCGCGTGGTCACGGGCATGCGCATCGAGATCACTCCCTCCACGGTCAAGCGCGACGAATACGGCTACGCCCTGGGCGAGGTCACCTCGGTCAGCGCCTTTCCCGCCACCCAGCAGGGCATGATGTCCCTCTTGCACAACCAGGAGCTGGTCACCCAGTTCTCGCGGGCCGGCGCGCCCATAACCGTGTACGCCAGTTTCATCAAGTCCGCCGACACCCCAAGCGGCTACCAGTGGTCCTCGCGCAACGGCCCGCCCCAGCAGCTTTTCAGTGGCACGGTCTGCACCGTGCAGGTGGTGGTGGAGGAAGAACCCCCCATCCAGTTGGTCATACCCTATTTCAAGAAACTGTTGGGCCTGTGAGCAAGAAGGCCATGCCAAGAGGCGGGGCAAGGACGTGAGCGCCGCGCGCAGGGTCAGGACGCCCACCATCCTCCAGATGGAGGCCGTGGAATGCGGGGCCGCCTCCCTGGCCATGGTGCTGGGCCACTTCGGCCTTTTCCTGCCCCTGGAAGAGCTGCGCGAGGCCTGCGGCGTGTCCCGCGACGGGAGCAAGGCCAGCAACATGGTCAAGGCCGCCAAGGGCTACGGCCTGGAGGCCCACGGCTTCCGCAAGGAGGCCGATGATCTGGCCGAGCTGCCCCTGCCCCTGGTGGTCTTCTGGAACTACAACCACTTCCTGGTGGTGGAGGGTTTCTCCCCCGACAAGGTGTTCCTGAACGACCCCGCCGCCGGCCCGCGCACGGTCAGCCCCCAGGAATTCCAGCGCCAATACAGCGGGGTGGCGCTGACCTTCGAGACCACCGCCCAGTTCAAGAAGGGCGGCCACCCCCACACCATCTACGCCTCGCTGATGAGCCGCCTGCGCTGGGCCAAGCGCGGGCTGGTCTTCGCGGTGCTCTGCGGCCTGGGGCTGGTGGCGCCGGGGTTGCTGGTGCCCACCTTCTCCAAGGTCTTCGTGGATCAGTACCTGGTGGCCGGCCTGGAGTATTGGGTCAGGCCCCTTCTGCTAGCCATGGCCCTGACCATAATCATCCAGTGCTGGCTGACCTGGTTGCAGCAAAAGGCCTTGCTGCGCCTGGAGACCAAGATATCGCTCAGCACCTCGGCGGCCTTTCTCATGCATGTCCTCAAGCTGCCGTCCAAGTTCTTCTCCATGCGCTTCGCCGGCGACATCTCCAGCCGGGTGGCCATCAATGACCGCGTGGCCTCCATGCTCTCCGGGCAGTTGGCCACCAACCTGCTGGGCATGGGCACCCTGTTCTTCTACGCCTTCCTGATGGTGCAGTACGACGGCCTGCTCACCCTGGTGGTGGTGGCGGTGGGCGTGGCCAACCTGGGCCTGCTCAAATACGTCTCGCGCAAGCGCAAGGACCTTAACCTGCGCCTGATGCAGGACCAGGGCAAACTGCAAGGCGCCTCCATGAACGGCCTGCAAACCCTGGAGACCCTCAAGGCCTCGGGTTCGGAGTCGGACTTCTTCGCCCGCTGGTCGGGCTATTACACCAAGACCCTCAACAGCCAGCAGCAGTTCGGCATCTACGACCTTTTTCTCTCCGAGGGTCCCACCCTGCTCAGCCACCTCAACACCACGGCCATCCTGGGGCTGGGCAGCCTGTTGATTATGGACGGCGGCCTGACCATGGGCATGCTCTTGGCCTTCCAGCTTCTGATGGGCATGTTCCTGGGCCCCCTTAACGCCCTGGTGGGGCTGGGCGGCTCCATCCAGGAGATGGACGGCGGCATGCGCCGGCTGGACGACGTGCTGCGCTATCCCCAGGACCCCTCCTGGCAGGCCGAGCCCCCGGCGCCGGCCCAGGCGCGCGGCAAGCTGGCCGGCTTCCTGGAGCTAAGGGACCTGACCTTCGGATACAGCCCCGTGTCGCCGCCCCTGGTCACCGGCCTGGACATCAAGCTGGAGCCCGGCTCGCGGGTGGCCCTGGTGGGGGGATCGGGCTCGGGCAAATCCACCATCGCCAAGCTGGTCACCGGCCTGCTGCAACCCTGGTCGGGCCAGGTGCTCCTGGATGGCCGGCCCCGCCTGGAGCTGCCGCGGCGGCTGGTCACCAGCTCGCTGGCCCTGGTGGACCAGAACATCATGCTCTTCCAGGGCACGGTGCGCGAAAACTTGAGCCTGTGGAACGCCGAGGTGCCCGACCAAGTGCTGGCGCGGGCGGCCAAGGACGCCAACATCCACGAGGAGATCATGGGCCGCTCCGGCGGCTACGACGCCTGGGTGGAGGAGGGCGGGGCCAACTTCAGCGGCGGCCAACGCCAGCGGCTGGAGATAGCCCGCGCCCTGGTGGGCGAGCCCAGCATCCTGGTCCTGGACGAGGCCACCAGCGCCCTGGACCCCTTGAGCGAGAGGATCATAGACGACAACCTGCGCCGGCGGGGAATCACCTGCCTGATCGTGGCCCACCGCCTGAGCACCATCCGCGACTGCGACGAGATCATCGTGCTGGAAGGTGGCCAAGTGGCGCAGCGGGGCCGGCACGAGGAACTCATGGCCGACGCCCAGGGCCTTTACGCCAACCTTATCCAGACCGAGTGAGCCCGTGACCGAAGCGGACCGGCAATATTACCTGGGCCTGGGCCAACTCCTCAAGGTGGGGGCCAACACCCCCCTTTGGCTCAACCAGGGGCCCCTGGCCTGGGTGGTGCTCACGGGAGCGGTGGATGTCTTTGCCCTGGCCATGGCCGAGGGCCATATCGCCGGCCCCCGCTACCATCTGTTCCGCGCCGGCGAGGGCCAGGCCGTCTTGGGCCTGGCGCCCGAGCAATGCCGGGACATGGGCATGGTGGCCGTGGGCGTGCCGGGCACCAGCCTGGCCCAGATGACCCGCGCCCAGTTGCTGGACCCCGGCCAGCCCGCCCCTCGCCGCCAGGCCGCCGCCGCCATGCTGGACACCTGGGTCAACGGGTTGGCCCAGGGCTGGGAGCGCCCCTCCCTGCCCGGGCCGCCCAACCCCCTGGGGCCTGGCCGGGAAATCGCCCTGGCCCCCGGCCAGGTGGGCCTGGGCTCCAAGCAGACGCTTTGGCTGCGCCTCTCGCGCGGCCAGGTCCGGGTCCTGGACCGCCCGGAGTTGGCCTCGGCCTCGGCCGGGCCGTTCATCCCCCTGCCGCCCGTGACCTGGATCAAGGCCCTGGAGGACACCGCCCTGGAAGCCGTGGACGCGGCCGGCTTCCTGGAGGCCGACCCCCAATGTCTGTCCCTGGACCGCTTCCATGACCCGCGCACGCCCCCCAGCGGCTGGGAAACCGGCGACACGGCGGAGGCCGTGATGCGCCTGGCCCGGGCCTGGCGGGTGCGGGTGCGCCCGGTGACCCTGGACGCCGGGTGGTGGACCAGGGACAACGGCCCCCTGCTGGGCACCGCCCAGGCCGATGGCCGCCCCCTGGCCCTCCTGCCGGTCTCGCCCAGCTCCTACCAGCTTTATGATCCAGCCGCTCGCACCCGCCGCCCCCTTGACGCCGGGGCCGCGGCGGAGCTGGACCTGGTGGCCTACATGTTCTACCGGCCGCTGCCTTTGCATGCCCTGGGCGCCCGGGAGCTGGTCAGGTTCGGTTGCCGAGGCCTGTCCAAGGACCTGTGGGTGATCCTGCTGATGGGGCTGTGCGGGGGCCTGTTGAGCATGGTCGCGCCAGTGGCCACGGGCCTGATCTTCGACTCCATCATCCCCAGCGCCGAGCGGCTCCAGCTCTCGCAGATGATCGTGGCCCTGGCCGTGGTGGCCGTGACCGGCTCCATGTTCCGCCTGGTCCGCAACCTGGCCATGCTCAGGGTGGAAGGCAAGATGGACGCCGAGATACAGGCCGGGGTGTGGGACCGCCTGCTGTCCCTGCCGGTGCCCTTCTTCCGGGGCTACAGCGCCGGCGATTTGGCCAACCGCGCCAACGGCATCAGTACCATGCGCCGCATCATGACCAGCACCATGACCAGCTCGGTCATGACCGGCATCTTCTCCTTGTTCAGCTTCGCGCTCTTGTTCTACTACGACTGGATCTTGGCCCTGGTGAGTTCCCTGGTGGTGGTCCCGGGGGTCGTGGCCGCGGTGGTCCTGGGCATGCTCAAGCTGGGCTACCAGCGCCCCATGCTGGACACCCAGGGCCGCATCGCCGGCCTGGTCCTGCAGGTCATCTCCGGCATTGACAAGCTGCACGTGGCCGGGGTGGAGGAACGGTCCTTGCTCTCCTGGTCCGGGCTGTTCTCCGGGCAGAAGGAGCTGGGCTACAAGAGCACCCGCCTGCAGAACATCCTGTCCATGATCAACTCGGGCCTGCCCATCCTGGGCACCGGCCTGCTCTATTACTGGATGGCCTTTCACGGCCATGGGCTCTCCACCGGCGACTTCATGGCCTTCACCGCCGCCTTCGGCAATTTTCTCTCGGGCATGCTGGCCCTGACCACCGGCTTCATCGCCATGCTACAGATAGTGCCCATATACCAGCGGGCCAAGCCCATCCTGGATACCTTGCCCGAGTTCGACCAGAGCAGCTCCGACCCCGGCCAACTGAGCGGCGCCGTGGAGCTGAGCCATCTGAGCTTCCGCTATTCCCCCGAGGGGCCGCTCATCCTCAATGACGTCTGCCTGTCCATCAAGCCCGGCCAGTTCGTGGCCCTGGCCGGCCCCAGCGGCTCGGGCAAGTCCACCCTGCTGCGCCTGCTCTTGGGCTTCGAGAAGCCCTCGTCGGGCGCGGTCCTCTACGACGGCCAGGACCTGGAGGACCTGGACAAGCAGGCGGTGCGCCGCCAACTGGGCGTGGTGCTGCAGGCCGGCAAGCTGACCCCCGGAGACATCCTCAGCAACATCGTGGGGGCCTCCAACCTGGGCGAGGACGCGGCCTGGGAGGCGGCTCTTGACGAGGCCACCAGCGCCCTGGACAACCAGGTGCAGGCGGTGGTCACCGAGAGCATGGTGCACCTGCGGGCCACCCGGGTGGTCATCGCCCACCGCCTCAGCACCATCCGCCACGCCGAGCACATCGTGGTCATGGACCACGGCAAGGTGATCGAGCAGGGCGGGTATGACGAGCTTATGGACAACAACGGCCTGTTCGCCGAATTGGCCCGGCGGCAGATGGCATGAGCCAGGCGGGCGGCCAGGACATATCCCTGCAGGCGCGCGTCTGGGGCAAGGTCTGCCTGCACCTCAACGGCCTGGGCCTGGCCTCCTCGGCGTGGGCCTTGGAGCGCTCGGGGGCCTTTGCCCGCCTGGCCGCCAGCGCCGTCCCCCTGCCCCTGGCCGGGCTGGCGCAAGAGTGCGGGCTTTGCCAAGGCTACCTGCACCTGGCCTGCAAGCTCTTGGCCTCCCAGGGCCTGGTTCGCTGCCCCGGCGGCGCGGGCCACCCCCAGGCCACGGCGGAGCTGACCGGCCTGGGCCGGGCCTGGCTGGCGGCCCTGCCCGCCTACCGTAACGCGCCGGCGGTCCTGGACCTGGCCCAGGGCCTGGGCGCCTGGCTGGAGGGCGGCCCGCCGCCGCCAGGGGCCACCGGCGAGGGGTGTGGACAAGAGCCCGCCGCCGGCCCCCTGGCCGCCGAGGCCCAGGCCCACGTCAGGGGGGGGCTGGTGGGGGCGGTGATGTGGCACTTCAGCCGCCTGGGGCTGTGGGAATATTTGGAGGGACAGGGCACGGACCTGGCCGGCCTGCCGGCCACCGCCGAGGCCCTGCGCCTGGGCCTGGAGGCCCTGGCCGCCGAGGGCTGGGCCTGGCTGCGGGAGGGGCGGGCCGGCCTGACCGAGGAAGGTCGGCTGGCCCGCGACTACGCCCCCCAGTACTTCGCGCCGGTCAGCTACCTGCCCACCTTTGCCGCCGCGCCGGACCTGCTGGCCGGCGGGAGCCCCCGATTTGACCTAGCCCCCGACGGCCAGGGGCGCGAGCGCCACCTGGACCGCGCCCTGGACATAGCCCACAGCGGCCAGGTCTTCCGGCGCACCTGCCGCGAGCCCTTCCTGGAGACCGTGCTGCCCCTTTTTCAGGAGCCCGATCTGGCGGCCCAGCCCAGCCACGTGGTGGACACGGGCTGCGGCGACGGCACCCTGCTCCTGGAGCTTTACCAGGCCGTGCGCGGCCAAACCCCGCGTGGCCGCCACCTGGACCGCCACCCCCTGGTGATGGTGGGCGCCGAGTTCAACCCCCAGGCCGGCCAGATCGCCCAGGAGCGGCTAAGCCGCGCGGGCGTGCCCCATGTGATGATCTTCGGAGACATCGCCGACCCCGGCGGCCTGGCCGCCGGCCTGGGCCAGCGCGGCATAGACCCTCTGGGGGTCCTGCACGTGAGCAAATCGGTGCTGCACAACCGCGCCTGGCGGGCGCCCGCCGTCGAGCCCCGCGACCTGGCCCTGAATCTGGCCGGCACCCTGCGCGCCTGGCTCCCCCAGGCCGCCCGCCACGGCCTGGTGGTGATCGAGGCCCACACCGTGGACCCCGAGGCCGCCGCGCCCCATCGCCGGCGCCACCTCATCACCAGCCTGGACGCCTACCACGGCTATTCCCACCAATACCTGGTGGAGATAGAGGTGCAGCGCTGGGCCGCGCGGGCCGCCGGTTTTGCCATCGCCTCGCACCGCGACCTGGGCCAGGCCATGATGGGCCGGCCCATAATGTCCGTGGATCACCTGCGCCCGGCCTGACGGCCCGGCGGCGGGGCACAGGGAGACAAGCCCTTGCTCGTGCAGCCCAGCATCGCCCGCTTCGAGGAACCCCTGGCCCTGACCAGCGGGGCCTGCCTGCCCGGCGGCTTTCAGATCGCCTACGAGTGCTACGGGCGGCTGTCGCCCCAGGCGGACAACGCCATTCTAGTTTGCCACGGCCTGACCGCCAACGCCCACGCCGCCGGCCGCCACGCCGCCGAGGACCCCAAGCCCGGCTGGTGGGACCAGGCCATCGGGCCGGGCCGGCCCCTGGACACCGAGCGCTTCTGCGTGGTCTGCTCCAACCTGCTGGGCGGCTGCGGCGGCAGCAGCGGACCGGCCTCGCCCCATCCCCAGGATGGCCGCCCCTGGGCCTTGCGCTGGCCAGTGCTGACCATCGCCGACATGGTGGACGCCCAGGCCCGGCTGGCCGACCGGCTGGGTATCGAGCGCTGGCGGGCCGTGGTGGGCGGCTGCATGGGCGGCTTTCAGGTCCTGGAGTGGCTAGCCCGGTATCCCGCGCGGGTGGACGACGCCCTGGCCATAAGCACCTCGGCCCGGGTCTCGGCCCACACCCTGGCGCTGTGGGAGGTGGTGCGCGAGGCCATCCGCCGCGACCCGGACTTCCAGGACGGCGACTACTACGGCGGCCCCGCCCCCCTTGCGGGCATGGGCCTGGGCACCATGTTCGGCATGATGATCTGGATGAGCCGCCAGGTCATGGGCATGCGTTTCGGGCTACGCCTGACCCAGGGCCATGAGCCCCGCTACAGCCTGGAGCCCGAGTTCGCCATCCAGGCCTTTTTCCAGCAGGTGGCCCAGGGCGGGGCGCGGGGCTTTGACCCCAATTCGCTCATCTACCTGACCAAGGCCATGGACTTCTTCGACCTGTCGCGGGGCCGCCCCAGCCTGGCCCAGGCCTTTGCCGGCGGCCGGTCGCGGGTGCTCTTGGTCAGCTACGACAGCGACTGGCGCTATCCTCCCGAGGACTCCGAGGAACTGCGCCAGGCCATGGCCGCGGCGGGCCTGGTGGCTGAGCACCTGGTCCTGCACAGCGAGTTCGGGCACGGGGCCTTCATCTACGACTCCGACGGCGTGGGCCGGGCCATGGCCGAGTTCCTGGCCTGAGGGGCGCGGCCCTGGCCGGCCACTCCCCGAGACCGTTTCATCACCTCAGGGCAGGATGGCAAACACCCGGGCCGGAAATCCAGACCCGCCTTGCGGCTTGGGGAAGGCCGCCACCACCAGGGCACCGGCCTCCGGTACCTGGTCCAAATTGGTCAAGAGTTCGATTTGGTAATGGTCTCCCTTCAATATGTAGGCCTCCAAGGAGTAATCATCCTGGGAGGTGGCGAGGCCAGGGTCGGTATCGGTTGTCTCATGGCCGGAGGCGGTGATCTTGCGAACCTCATAGAGATATCGCAGCACCTCCAAGCTCCAGCCAGGATAGTGGGCAATACCGTTGGCGTCCTTGTTCTGCATGGCCTCCATATGGGGCCACCGCCGGGACCAATCGGTACGCATGGCCACAAAGGCGCCTTCCGGAATCTCGCCATGCCGCTGTTCCCAATTCCTGATGTCTTCCATGCCGATGGTGTAGTCCGGGTTGTGGGCCACGGCCTGATGCACATCAATCACCACCAGGGGAAGGACCATCTCCTTTACCCCGATTTGGTCCACGGTGCGCAGGCCCTTGGCAAAGTGCGCCGGAGGGTCAACATGGGTCCCCCATTGGCCCACGTGAGTGAAGGACTGCGCGAAAAAGCCGCTGCCCAAGGTCCCCACCCCTGGTTCGTACCAGTACAAAACCTCACGCTTCTCATCGGGAAAGCCTTTCCAACGCGGGATCCCCGGTGAGAAGGCATGGGTGAGGTCAACGAATCTCTTTTCCCTTATCACCCGCCAGGCGTCCTGGAGGGTAAGCTCCTTGGGGGCCATGCCGCAGGACACCGAGGACGACATCATCCAGGCCACCAGGAGAAACAACCCAGCAAACCGCCTCTTGCTTTTCATGATATCCCCACAGGGCATGCACGGATCATGGACAGGCCGCCCGCCGAGCGGACGGCCAGCTACCAGGCAAAGGGGCTACTCCCCGATGATCTTTATCAGCACCCGCTTCCTGCGTCCGCCATCGAACTCGCCGTAGAATATCTGCTCCCAAGGCCCCAGGTCCAGGCGGCCCTTGGTCACGGCCACCACCACCTCGCGTCCCATGACCTGGCGCTTGAGGTGGGCGTCGGCGTTGTCCTCGCCGGTGCGGTTGTGCTGGTACTGGCTCACCGGCGCATGCGGGGCCAGGGCCTCCAGCCATTTCTCGTAGTCCGCGTGCAGGCCGGATTCGTCGTCGTTGATGAAAACGCTGGCCGTGATGTGCATGGCGTTGACCAGGCACAGGCCCTCGCTTATGCCGCTGGCGGTCAGCGCCTCCTGCACCTGGGGGGTGATGTTGAGAAAGGCCCGGCGGGTGGGCACCTGGAACCAGAGCTCGTGGCGATGGGATTTCATGGAATTAGCTACCGTCTATATGTGCTGTGACTTAATCCAGCGATAATTTGCAACCCAGTTTATAGGAAATAACCAAACGACAATAAAAAGGAGGCAGTCTTCAGACCTGCCTCCTTATGGGATACTCACCAGTTATGATTATGCGCAAGCCGTCTGTGGCTGAATATATTCAGAACTCTTCCCGGTCCTTTTGTCTTCCTTGTTGCCTGTGCTATATATTGTCTGCGTGTGCAAACATTCACGCTTTCTACATGCCCATCTATCAAACTCACTGTCATAAACAAAAGAATAATCACCGCACTTTGGGCACTTGAAGTGCTCCATATTGCCCCTCCTTTTCCTCTTCCTTTTCAGGCCTGCTACAAAGTGCCAAACACTTTGAAATAGGCGTTGCTTTTTACACCGTAAAAGGGCTCGACTTCGACTGCGTCCCTCAAGACATCAAATGAGTCTTTGTCCGGGTATGGTTCAACGTATACAACTTTAGTTATACCAACTTCTCTAATTTTATTAGCGCAAAGCTTGCAAGGGAAAGTAGTGACGTATATTATTGAGTTTTTTAAAGATATACCGCCACCGATTTTTGAAAGTTTAACGATTGCATTTTCCTCGGCATGCAAAGCCCTACATCGTGAAATATCTTTTACATCAAATTCACTAATTATGTTTATGCCACAACAGGTACATTTAATTGACGAAATCAACTCAGTTTTGCATTCTCTTTTATTGCATAGTATCCTATAGTTGTCATACTTTTGGTTACATTTAGGACAGTTAACGTCTATATTAATATCCCCTCCACACTTAGGGCACTTTATTATTTTGATTAAATTTGATATTCTTGTTGTGTCTTTAAAGCACTGTCCGTGTTCAACTTGGCATGAGTTCAATGAACTAGGAACATCATTATAGCCTGCGCTAAGAATATCTCCTTGCGCGGTAGCAATTACTGCCCCTACTTTGCGCTTTAAACAGGTTGATCGTAAGCTTTGCGCATAGGCCAATGTCATCAAAGTCTCATGAACTAAAGGCCTCCTAGTTCCAGGATTCAAAAGTGTATTCGCAGTTGAGTAGATAAATTTGTCGCAATATTCCCTTTCGAGTTCTGAGCCTTCGTTGTGGTCGGTATCGTTTTTTACTATTATATCACTAAGGTATACACACTTTCTTACTTGCTGTCCATAGCTCAATTCTTCATTTTTATCCCTTTTGTCTATTATTTCGAAATCAGGAAGATTACCTTTTCGTTTTTTTCGCGTCTCATATGTGGCATCGACTGCAATTAAATAAAAATTGGTAAACCGTCTAAGATATGAAACTTCAGCAGTATTTCTTATGCCGTCAATGATGATTGTCGTACTAGCGCCATTTTGCTCTATTTCATTGACAGCACATTCTACTAGATGCGAATTGCCATGTTGTTGACGCAGGTAATTTCCAGTATCTTGTAGAGATTGTGAGGTTATATTTTGCTGTCTCCGTTCACACTCTTGGCGAATGTATTTCGATAGTTTTATTATGTGAAATCCAAACTTTTCTGCCACCTTTTTCGCAAAATAGGAACCCCCGCTTCCTATAGGACCGGTAAAGCCTAATATTTTAACTTCTGGATCAAGTGGCATCCACTGGACCCCCGCGCTAGTACTGAACAACTATATGTGGTAGGCGTGTCACGAATTGACCCCAATATAATGAGGTTGTTATTAATTATCTCACTTTGCGGCAAGATGCAAGAGAAAAATCATTGCGAGCGCAGCAAAGCATTCCATACAACGTTCCTTGATTCTTCCTTTGCCGGCTCTTAGGTGGAAAGCCATAAGTGTGGATTGCCGCGTCGCATCCCTGCTGGGGTGCTCCTCGCAATGACACGGCTGCTGGATTTGGCAACACCGCCCCTGGCCGAGACATTCTCCCAGGCCCGGCACATCTACCGGGCTACAGGAACTTCTCCATCACGTGCCGCAGGGCCTCCTGGTCCACCCCCTGCCTCGCCAGCGGCCCCTGCTCCAGCACCGGGAAGTGGCTGGCGTATCCTGGCCGCGAGCCGCGATAGATCACCCCCAGGGGGAACTTGGGGCCGGGGTTGGCGGTCAACTCCAGGGCGGCATGCCAGTCGCTGGAGTCGTGCTCCGCGCCCAGCAGATAGGTGTGCTCCTTGTACCAGGCGAAGGTGTTGACCTTGTTGAAGGAGACGCAGGGCTGGAACACGTCCACCAGGGCCAGGCCCGGCGTGGCCAGGGCCTCCTTTATCAGGCCGGCCAGGTGCTCCACCTCGCCGCTGAAGCCCCGGGCCACCAGGCTGGCGCGGTGCAAAACCGCCACGGCCAGGGGGTTGAAGGGCGTGGCCCACACGCCCTCGGGCTGGGCCTTGGTGACAAAGCCCTCCAGGCTGGTGGGGCTGGCCTGGCCCTTGGTCAGGCCGTAGACCTGGTTGTCGTGCACGATGAGCGTCAGGTCAATGTTGCGCCTGAGGGCGGCCAGGAAGTGATTGCCGCCCTCGCCGTAATTGCAGCCGTCGCCGCTCTCGCAGATGATCTTGAGGCTCGGGTTGGCCAGGCGGGCGCCAGTGGCCGCCGGCAGGCCCCGGCCGTGCAGGCCGTTGAAGGCGTTGCAGCGCAGATAATGGGGCATCTTGGCCGCCTGGCCGATGCCCGAGACCATGAGCACCTGATGGGGCTCCAGGCCGCTGTTCACCAAGGCCTTCTTGACGGCCTGGCGGATGTTGAAGTTGCCGCAGCCCGGGCACCAGGCGGTGGTGATGTCGCCGTAGTCCTCGATGGTGGCCATGCGCGTCGCTCCTAATCCGCCAATTGGCGTAGGATGTATTCGGGGGTGATGGGCAGGCCGTCGTAGCGCAGCACCAGGCGGCCCACGGCGTAGCCGGTCTCGCGGCGGATCAGGGCCGCCAGTTGCCCCGTGGCGTTGCCCTCCACCATCACCACCTGGCCGGCCCGGGCGAAGCGCTCCAGGAAGTCCTCGCCGGCCAGGGGCCAGACCTGGCTGAAGTGGCAGACGCCCACCCGGCGGCCCTGGGCGCTGAGTTGGGCGGCGGCCCCCTCCAGGCTGCCCAGGGTGCTGCCCCAGCCCACCAGGAGCAGCTCGGCGTCCTCTGGACCCTGGAAGCTGGGCAACAGGCGGTCGGCCAAGAGGCCCGCCAGCTTGCGCAGGCGCTTGTCCTGCATGGCCACGCGCACGGCCAGGTCCTCGGTGAGGTGGCCATCCTCGGTGTGCTCGTCGCTGTCGCTGACCACCAGGGCGCGCGATAGCCCCGGCAGGGCGCGGGGCGAAATGCCGCTGTCGGTCAGGGCGTAGCGCCGGTAGCCCTGCTCGTCGGCCACGGTGGCCAGGCCGGGGCGCACCGGCTGCACGGCCCCCAGGTCAAAGGGCTCCACCGCCCGGTAGGAGTCGGCTAAAAATTGGTCGGTGAGTATGAAGATTGGCCCCTGGTGCTTCTCGGCCTGGGCCAGGGCCAGGGCCGCCAGGCTGAAGCAGTCCTCCACGGTGCCGGGGGCGTAGATGGCCCGGGGGAACTCGCCATGGCCGGCGAAGAGGGCGAGCTCCAGGTCGCCCTGCTCCGTGCGGGTGGGCAGGCCCGTGGCCGGGCCGGGGCGCATGGCCAGGGCGATGAGCAGAGGATTCTCGCTCATGCCCGCCAGGCTGACGCCCTCGCACATCAAGGCGAAGCCGCCGCCCGAAGTGCAGACCATGGCCGGCGCGCCGGCGTAGGCCGCGCCCAGGGCCATGTTGATGGCCGCGATCTCGTCCTCGGCCTGCTCGCAGACCACGCCCAGGGCCTTGGCGTGGGCGATGGCGGTCAGCGCGATGGCGGTGGCGGGGGTCATGGGGTAGAAGGCCAGGAACTTGAGGCCCGCCGCCAGGGCGCCCAGGGCCAGGGCCTCGTTGCCGTTTATCATCAGGCGCGGCCCCGCCGGGACCGGCGGGGGCAGGGGTTTGAAGCCCGTCCGCCGGGTGGCGGTGAAGTCGTAGGCCGCCTTGAGGGCCGCGCGGTTCTTCTCGGTCACCTCGGGGGTCATCTTCTTGCCCAAAAAGGCGGCCAGCTCCCGGGCGATGAGGTCCATCTCCAGGCCCAGCAGGCTGGCGGCCGCCCCCAGGGCCACGGTGTTTTGATAGCGCGCCGGGGCCAGGTCGGCGTAGGGCAGGTTGAGGCAGGGGGCCAGGCCGCAGGTCAGGCCAATGTCGGCGATGACCTGGGCGCCGGGGCGCAGAGCGCCGGCGTGCAGGTCCAGGCTCTCTTGGTCCAGGGCCACCAAGAGGTCCACGCCCTCGCGGGGGGCCACCAGGAGGTTGGGGCCGGTGCGGATGCGGAAGGTGTTGTGCCCGCCGCGCACCCGCGAGAGATAATCCTGGGTGACCAGGATGTGGTACCCGGCCTTGACCAGGGCCTTGGCCAGCACCTGGCCGATGGTCACCAGGCCTTGCCCGGCCTCGCCGCCGATAAGGATATCCAGGGCCTCGCTCGCCATGCGCACCGCCTTTGCCGCCCGCCGGGGGGATTGGTTGATGTAACCATGGTAGCAAAGCAGGCGCGGGCGGGGCCAGGTTTTAGGGAGAGCGGGCGGGTGTTGGCGAAACTCGTGGTTGGGGGCCGTGACGCCCCACGCGGCATCGTCCCTGGCGCAGGGCGCCCTCAGGCCGGCGGTCCCTCCAGGTATGAGGCCAGTTCGCTGGTCACGCCCTCCAGGACGCGGCGCATGTGTTCCAGGGCTGGGGCCGCCTGGTCCAACTGGCCCGCGCGGGCCAGCTTTTCCAGGGCCAGGGCCGCCTGGCTGGCGGCGGGTGCCTCGAAGTAGCCCACCGAGCCCTTGAGGGTGTGGGCGGCCACGGCCAGGGCCGCCACGTCGCCGGCCGCCAGGGCCTCCTGGGCCTGCTGGAGGAGCTTGGGGCACTCCTCCAGGAATATCCCGGCCAACTGACGGATCAGCTCCTGGTCGTTCTCGAAGCGCTGGCTCAGACGCTGGCGATCCACGGAGACGGCGGGCGGAGCTGCCGGCGCGGCCAGTCCCAGGGCCTTGATGGCCTCCAGGAGCACCTGGGGGTCAATGGGCTTGGGCACGTAGCCGTCCATGCCGGCCTCCAGGCAACGCTGGCGGTCGCTGGCCATGGCGTGGGCGGTGAGCGCGATGATGGGCAGGTGCCCGCCGCCTTGGCGCTCCCGCTGGCGCACCAGACGAGTGGCGCTGAGCCCGTCCATGACCGGCATCTGCACGTCCATGAGCGCCAGGTCGAAGGCCCCGCGCTCCAGGCGGTCCAGGGCCTCCACGCCGTTGGCGGCCAGCTCCACGCCCAGGCCCCAGCTCTCGAGCAGGCGCCGGGCCAGGTGCTGGTTGACCAGGTTGTCCTCGGCCAACAGCACCCTGAGCCCGGAGGGCAGGCCCAGGCCGGCCCCGGCTGGCGCGGGGGCCTGGGCCGCGGGCGGGGACACCAGCCCCAGGGCCACCCGCAGGGCCTTTTGCAGGTCGGCGCGCATGACCGGCTTGGCCAGCCAGGCCTTGATGCCCAGGCCCCGGCAGGCGGCGGCCTGGGCCAGGCGGTCGCTGGGCGAGAGCAGGCAGATCACGCCGCCGGCCAGGCTGGGGCGCTCCAGCAGGCGGCGGGCCAGGTCCAGGCCGCCGCCGGGCAGGGTGAGGTCCACCAGGGCCAGGCGCGGGTCCCCGGGCTCGGCCTGGGCCAGACTCCGCCAGGCCTCTTCGGCGCTTTCGGCGGTGACGGCCACGAGCCCCCACTCGGCCAGCAGATCGGCGATGATCTGGCGCACCGTGGGGTGCTGGGCCACCACCAGCACCCTTTGCCCGGCCACGCCGGGCAGGGCCTGGGCGGTTTGGGCAGCGGCCTGGGGGGCCTGGCGAGGCAGACGCACCGTGAAGTTGAACAGGCTCCCCTGCCCCGGCTGGCTCTGAACCGTGATCTCGCCCCCCATCAGGGACACCAACTGGGCGCTGACGGCCAGGCCCAGGCCAGTGCCGCCGTATTGGCGGGTGATGCTCATGTCGCCCTGCTCAAAGGCCCGGAAGATGGCCGCCTGCTGCTCGGACGCGATGCCTATGCCGGTGTCGCGCACGCTAAGGTGCAGACGAGCGGCCTGGGTGCTCACCTCCAGGGGATAAATCTCCACCACCACCTCGCCCCGCGCGGTGAACTTCAGCGCGTTGCCCACCAGGTTCAAGAGCACCTGACCCAGGCGCACCGGGTCGCCCAAGAGGGCCTCGGGGGTGGAGGGGGCGATCTTGATGGCCAACTCCAGGCCCTTTTCCTCGGCCCGGGCGGCCATGAGCCCCAGGGCCTCGGCCACGGCCTCGCTCAAGTTGAAGGGCATTGACTGTATGTCCAGCTTGCCGGCCTCTATCTTGGAGAAATCCAGGATGTCGTTGATGACCGTCAAGAGGGCCTGGGCCGAGGCCTTGACCAGGGCCAGGCTCTCGTGCTGCTCGGGGGTGAGCTCTGACTGCAAAAGCAGGTCGGTCATGCCCATGATACCGTTCATGGGGGTGCGTATCTCGTGGCTCATGTTGGCCAAAAACTCGCTCTTGGCCCGGCTGGCCTCCTCGGCCTGGCGGCGGGCCGCCACCAGTTCGCTGACGTTGATGATGTTCAAGAGCACGCCGTCGTAAACCCCGTCGCGGTAGATGGGCTGCACCCTGAAGATGACCTCCAGGGGACCCAGGGGACGCTGCACCACCAGGGGTGGGCTGTGGGGCACCTGCTGGAAGACCTTGAGGTGCTGGGCGATCTTGGCGTTGATCTCAGGTCCGTGCAGGTCGTCCAGGTGCCGGCCCAGGACGTCCTCGCGGGCCACGCCGGCCATGCGGCACAGATAGTCGTTGACCTCCACCACCCGGCCCTGACGGTCGGCGAAGGCCACGCCCTCCTCCATGCCCGAGATCATGGCCGAGAGCTTGGCGTACTCGCGCTGGGCCGCCTCCTGGGCCAGCTTGCGTTGGGTGATGTCTTCCTTCACCGCCAGGTAGTGGGTCACTTGGCCCTGAGGGTCCTTGATGGCCGAGATGGAGGCGAACTCCCAGTACAGTTCGCCGTTCTTCTTGCGGTTAAGAAGCTCGCCCCGCCACTCGCCGTCCTGGTCCAGGGCGCGCCACATCTGCGCGTAGACCTCGGGCGGCATCAGGCCGGACTTGAGGATGCGCGGGTTCTGGCCCAGGGCCTCCTCCAGGCCAAAGCCGGTGACCTCGCCGAACTTGGGGTTGACGTACTCTATGCTGCCCTTCAGATCGGTGATGACCACCGAGGCCGGGCTCTGCTCCACGGCCCGCGAGAGATTGCGCAGACGCTCCTCGCTGTGCTTGCGCTCGGTGATGTCCACCACGCTGGCGCGCAGGCCCACCACCTGGCCGTCCCTGAACACGGGCGCCGATTTGACCAGCCCCACCCTGACCGAGCCGTCCCTGTGCAAAAGGCGCAGCTCCTGCGCCGGCAGGGCCTGGCCCTTGAGGACCAAGCCCACGCGCTCCTGGGACAGGGGGCGGTCCTCGGGGTGGATGAAGTCCGAGGGCCGGCGCTGGGCCAGCATCTCCTGGCGCTGGTAGCCCAACAGGTCCAGGGCGGCCTGGTTGATGTAGGTCAGGTAGCCCTGATGGTCGGTCTCCAGGATGATGGTGGGCAACAGGTCGGCCATCTGGCGGAAGCGCTCCTCGCTCTGCTCCAGGCTGGCCTGATGGCGCTTGCTATCGCTTACGTCAATAGAGATGCCCCCCACCGCCTCCACCTGGCCGGAGGCATCCAGCAAGGGGAACTTGGTGGTGTGGAAATAGAGCTTTTGCCCCTGGCGCCTGACGGCCTCGGTGAGCACCCGGGGCTCTCGTCCCTCTATGACCTGGCCGTTGGCCTTGAGGAACCCCTGAGCCAGGCGGGGCGTGAAAAACTCCGACAGGTGGCGGCCCATGGCCTCTTGGCGGGAGACGCCCGTCACCTCCTCCCAGGCCCGGTTGACCAGGCGGTAGTTGCCGGCCAGGTCGTTGACGTAGATGGGCATGGGCGCAATTTCCAACAGCGAGGTGAGGAAGTCCTTGGTCTGGCGCAGGTCCTCCTCGGCCCGGCGGCGCTCGCTGTTGTCGGTGATGAAGGCGAACGACCCTCCGGGACGTTGCGGGTCACCCCACAGGGTGGTGGCCGAGAAGGTGGTGTGGACCTCATGGCCGTCCTTGGCCAAGAGAGTCAGGTCGTAGGCGCGGTGGG